>DKII01000067.1:0-32492 GCA_002454125.1 Novosphingobium sp. UBA6722 | reverse complement strand
CGCCGGGGCCAGCTTCACCAGATCGTAATTGCGCACGACGCGCTCGATCAGTGAGCCCTTGGCATCGGCCGGCTCGTCCTGCGGCGGAACGGGGATCTTGCTCTGTTCGGTCACTTCAAGCCCCTCACGCCACCATGCTGACCTGGATCATCTCGGCCACCAGCAGCAGCACGAAGATCCCGCCCAGCGCAGCGCTGGCCATGTAAAATTGCTTCATTCGGCGCTTGCGCAGCGCGCGGGCGCTATCGGTCAGCGTCTGGCTGATTGCCCCCAGCACCGGCAGGCCGATCACCCGCTCAAGCTTGGCCGTGGTGGCAAAGGTCGAGCGGAGCTGGCCGATCGCAAAGGCAGCGGCAACACCGGCCCCAACGCCCAGCACCAGCACGGCGACCAGCAGCAGCGGGCGGTTCGGCGCGACCGGCGCACGCGGCGTGGTCGGCGGATCGATCACTTCGAACTTCACCGCATTGTGCTCGGTTTCAACCTGGCCGCGCAGGCGCAGCTCTTCGCGGTCCTGTAGCAGTTTGTCGTACTGCTGCTTGAGCACGTCATAGTCGCGGTTGATCCGCTGCTGTTCGGCGGCAAGTTCCGGATTGTTGATCTGCATGCCAGTCACCCGGCTGATGTCAGACTGGATCGCGGCGCGGCGCGCCATCAGCGACTGGACATTGGCCTGGCGTTCGGCCTTGATCGACTGGAGCGAGCTGTAGGCCGGGTTGGGCATGCCGCCCGGGCCGCTTTCGGACGCAGCTGCGCCCTTCAGCGCGTTGACCTGATTGCGCGCGGCAATCACGTCAGGATGGTTCTCGGTCAGCCCGCGCGAACGCAGGCCGGAAAGCATGGCCTGGGCTTCGGCCAGGGCGCCGCGCGCCCCACCCTGCGGACCGACGCCCGGCAGGGTTTGCGGCGTGCCGGCCAGCTGACCGTTGATAGCGGCAAGCGCAGACTGGGCAGCGGCCAGATCGGCATCGATCCCGCGCAGCTCTGAACGGCTCGCTTCGAGGCGCTGAAGCGCGCTCGCGCCGCCCTGGATCAGTTCGGGATGCGAAGCTTCAAAGGTCAGGCGCTTCTGCTCGGCCGCTTCCAGCTCCTTCTGGCGATCGGCCAGCTGCTGGTTCATGAAGTCGAGCGACTGGGTCATCTCGCCGCGGTTGCCGGCGAGGTTCTCTTCGCGGAAGATGTCGATCAGCTTCTGGACGATGTCCTGCGCAATCTTGGCGTTCTCGGCATCAGAGCGCGCGCCATCACCGAACTCGGCCTTGATCTCGAACAGGTTGTCCTTGACGTTCTCGACCTTGATCTTCTTGGCGAGGCCCAGGACTGCCGCTTCCATCTGCTTGGGCGAAGTGATCTCTTCACCCACTGCGGTGGAGCGGATGACCTTCTCCAGGTTCACCGCGCTGGTCAGGGTTTGCTGGACCCGGTCGATGTCGCGCTTGCGGTTGCCCATGCCAACCCCGGTCACTTCGGACAGGGCATCATCGAGCTGCACGTAAAGCCGGGCGTTCGATTCATAGGTATTGGGCACCATGGCCACGACCAGCCAGCCGAGCAGGCAGACCGCCCAGGCCACGGCAAGCGCCAGCCACCTGCGATGCCAGATCGAATGAAGCGCCGAGCGCAGTTCGTCGTAAATGTTGTTCATCGCTCGCCCTTCGCGCGCCCCTTACTCAGAACGTGCTTTCGGGGATGATGATGACGTCGCCCGGCATCAGCATGACGTTGGCCTTGCTGTCGCCCTTGCGCAGCAGATCGCCCAGCTTGATCGCATATTCCTTCTGCGTGCCGCTTTCCTTGTCGAAGCGGATCAGGCGGGCCTTGTTGCCGGCGGCATATTCGCTGAGGCCGCCGACCGCGATCATCGCATCGAGCAGGGTCATGTTGGCGCGATAGGGGATCGAGGCTGGCTTGGTGGTCGCCCCGACTACGCGGACCTGCTGGCTGAAGGTGCCGGCAAACTTGTTGACGATCACCGATACCAGCGGTTCCTGGATGTACTGAGAAAGCTGCAGGGTGATGTCATCGGCCAGCATCTTGGGCGTTTTGCCCACGGCCGGCATGTCGGTGATCAGCGGCGTGGTGATGCGGCCGTCCGGGCGGACCTGGACCTGCGCGCCAAGTTCGGGATTGCGCCAAACGAAGATCGTCAGCTCGTCGAGCGGACCGATCACATATTCCTCGCCCGGGCCTTCCTGCATCGACACGAAGGAGGCTGGCGGCAGCTGCTGACCGCCGCCGCCACTGGCGCAGCCGGACAGCGCAAGGCTGGCCATGGCGCTACCGGCCAGCAGGCGAGTGAAACGGTCGATCGGCATCGGGCATATCCTCAAATCGGAGCGCCGTGCCGTCGATCGGGCTATGCCCTTCCCGCTCGCAGACCCGGCAATTCAGCCTGCGGTATCGGCAAAAAGGGTGAATATTGCGTTAGCCTTACCCGTTGAATCGCGCGGTAAGCTGTTATTTTCCAGCCGCGTACCAATCCCGGACGCGACGCCGGCAAATGGTTAAACCAGCATCTCGGCGGCCGGCCCCTGGCCCAGGAACATCGCCGGGCTGGCACTCGCGCCATAGGCCCCAGCACAAAACACGGCGACCAGATCGCCTACTTCCGCGCGGGGAAATCCACCCTTGTCGGCCAGTCGATCAAGCGGGGTGCACAGGCAACCAACCACGCTTGCCTCCTCTTGAACTGGTGCGCCGAACCGGCTGGCAATGGCGACCGGATAGTTGCGGCGGACCACCGTCCCGAAGTTGCCCGATGCTGCGAGCTGATGATGCAGGCCGCCATCGGTGACGATGTAGACTTCACCATGGCTTACCTTTCGGTCGACCACCCTGGTCAGGTAAACCCCTGATTCACCGACAAGGTATCGTCCAAGTTCGATACAGAAGGCCGTGTTCGCCAGTCCGGCCGGAAGCTGCTCCAGCTGAGCACCGAGCGCCTTGCCGACCGCTGCAAGATCAAGCGGCTCGTCGCCGGGGAAGTAGGGAATGCCGAACCCGCCACCCAGGTTGACCTTGGGCGGCATGGCGCCAGCCTCTGCCGCAAGCCGGGCGGCCAGTGCCAGCGTCTGGGCCTGCGTCTCGGCAATCGCCGCCGCATCGAGCGCCTGGCTGCCAGCGAAGATGTGAAAACCGCGCCAGTCCGCCCCGGCAGCCAGCAGATGCTTCACCAGTGCTGGCACGCGCTCGGCATCGACGCCGAACGGCTTGGCGCCGCCACCCATCTTCATGCCCGAGCCTTTGAGGTCGAAATCCGGGTTCACCCGTACGGCCAGTCTTGGCGTCACACCAATGCGCGCGGCAATGGCCAGCGCGCGCGCCGCCTCCCCTTCGGATTCGAGGTTTAGCGTAACCCCTGCCGAAATAGCGGCTTCCAGTTCATCGTCGCGCTTGCCCGGGCCGGCAAAGCTGACGCGGGCGGGATCGATCCCGGCGGCCGTCACCATCGTCAGTTCGCCGCCCGAAGCAATGTCGAAGCCATCGACCAGTCCGGACATGGTCTGCAGCACTGGCGCAAACGGGTTAGCCTTTACCGCGTAATTCAGCGCAACCTGCTGCGGCAGCGCGCTGCGCAATTCAGCAACGCGGGCCGCGATCCGCTCACGCGAATAGACAAACAGCGGCGTTCGGCCGGCCTCCGCCACCAGGTCACTCGCCTTGCGGCCGCCAATCGCCAGCTCGCCGTCGATGGTGGCAAACCCAGCAGGCACAGGGCCTAGCGGCTTCACGCCGTCAACTCCGCATAGAGCCCAGTCCGGTCAATCTTGCCATTGGGCGAAATCGGCATAGTCTGACGCCAGTGAATCTGCTTTGGCTGCATGAAGTTTGGCAATTCCTGTATAAGTTTGCGGGGCAATTCTTCCGCCGCATCTGAAATTCCAGGCGTGGCCCGAACGACCAGATGGACCGCGTGGCCCAATCGCTCGTCCGGGATGCCAAGGGCTACGGCTTCGGCGACCAGTCCGGTACCAAGCGCTGCATCCTCAACCTCTTGCGGGCTGATCCTGTTGCCCGCGCTCTTGATCATGGCGTCACGCCGTCCGACGAAATAGAGCAGGCCATCGGCTTCGCGCCGCACCCTGTCGCCCGACCAGACGGCAGTGCCGCCATAGCTAGAAGCAGCCGGTGCAGGCTTGTAGCGTTCGGCAGTTCGTTCGGGATCTTGCCAATAGCCGTGGGCCACTAGCGGGCCGCAGTGGACCAGTTCCCCTTCCTCGCCGTCTGCCGTCACTGCGCCATCGTCGCCAATTACCAGGATTTCGGCGTGGGGAATGGCCTTGCCCATCGATGTCGGGTGGCTGTCAACAAGATCGGGATCAAGGAAAGTCGAACGAAACGCCTCGGTCAGGCCATACATCGGGAAGAGCCGCGCAAGGGGGAACAGAGTGCGCAGGCGGCGCACCAGATCAACCGTCAGCGCCCCGCCACTGTTCGTCAGCCGCTTGAGCCGCGCCGCAGTTTCGGCCGGCCAGTCCAGTTCGGCAAGCTGCACCCACAGCGGCGGAACCGCCGCAAGCGTCGTGACGCCATGCTTTTCAATCGCCTTCACCACATCGCGCGGGGTCAGATAGTCCAGCGGCACCACACTGCCCCCGGCAAACCAGGTCGAAAGCAGTTGGTTCTGGCCATAATCGAACGATAGCGGCAGGACCGCCAAGGTGACGTCCTGCGGCGTCAGTGCCAGGTAGGTCGCCACGCTTTCTGCGCCCAGCCACATGTTGGCATGGCTGAGCATGACACCCTTCGGCTTGCCCGTGGAACCAGAGGTATAGAGGATGGCCGCCAGCTCATCCGGGCTGGCGTCGGACGCGGTCATTTCTGCTGAAATTTTATAAGCTTCAACAACTTCAGTCTCAGACTTCACATTGCATTGAAGCGGTGCATCCCCAGCATCAAGCGTTGCCAACCGCGCTGCCGTTCCGATCAGCAACCGCGCCCCGCTGTCCGCCAGGATATAGGCAACCTGGGCGCGCTTTAGCAGCGGGTTGATCGGCACATGGACCAGCCCGGCCCGCGCCGCGGCCAGCGGCAACAGGCAGGTCAGTTCACCCTTGGCTGCCCAGCTTGCAACCCGTGCCCCGGATTCGGGCACCTTCGCCTTGAGCCAGCCCGCCAGTCGCGCGACACTTTCCCTTAAGTCATTGTGGCTAAGGGTACGATCGCGCAGCACGAGCGCCGGAGCCGTTCCCTCGCCCTTCAGGGCAAGGTGATCGAGCGGCTTTGGATCGATCGGCAGGCTGGCAGGCACGGGGGTGGGGCTCCGGGTGGATGGGGAATTGGACGTGTGATTTCGGTCGATTATCACGACGATCTTAAGGAAGTGCAAGGCGATGCGGTGCTGGCCGCGCTGCTTGACGCCCCGCAAGCGCGCGCGCCATTCGACCGGCTCGCCTGGTGGCAGGGCCTGGTCGAGTGCTGCGACTTCCTGCCGCTGATCGCCGTGGTGCGCGATGGCCGGCACCGCGCCGTGATGCCGCTGCTGCGCCGCGCGCGGCAAATTCACTGCCTTGCCAACTGGTACTCCTTCCGCGTGGCCCCCTTGTTCACGCCCGAGGCCGATCGCGCGGCCATGTTGACGGCCCTGGCGCGAGATCTCGCCGGCCAGTCCCCGCATCTCGTGCTTTCATCGCTGCCGGACGAACATGGTGACGCAGCTGCCCTGGCCGCAGCCTTGCGGGCGGCAGGCTGGGCCACCTTTGTCGAGCCTTGTGACGTCAACCACGTGCTGCCAATCGCAGGGCGGACTTTCGCTGAGTACCTGGCGGCGCGCCCCGGTCCGGTCCGCACCACCTTGAAGCGCAAGGCCGAAAAGGTCGAGGTCACGATCGAAACCACCTTCAACCCGAACAGTTGGGCCAGCTACGAAGACATCTACGCCCACAGCTGGAAAGGTGAGGAAGGTTGCCCCGGGTTCCTGCGTCGTTTTGCCGAGCAAGAGGGTGCTGCCGGCCGTCTGCGCCTGGCGATTGCCCGCGCCGAAGGACGCCCGGTTGCTGCGCAGTTCTGGACCGTCGAAAGCGAAACCGCCTTCATCCACAAGCTCGCCCACCTCGAAGATGCCAAGGCGCTTTCACCGGGAACCACGCTCACTGCAGCCCTGCTTGAACAGGTGATCGATCGCGACAAGGTCAATCTGGTTGACTTCGGCACTGGCAACGATGGCTACAAGCGCGACTGGATGGAAGTCGTCCGTCCGCGCTACCGGATCGAAGCCTTCCGCGCCAAATGGCCAGGGACCTGGCCGGCAATCGCGCGCAAGGTCCTGCACAGGGTTGCAGCGGGCGGGTCCGATGGCTAGAGGCGCGGCCTTGGAGCAAACAACGCGCCACGGGGAATCGATGCGCAGCCATACTGACAAGCAACTGCGGCGTATCCTGACCGACGTGCTGGGTCTGAAGCCCGGGCAAGCGGATGATTTTGGCGCCGACACCGGCTTGTTCGGGCACCTGCCCGAGCTCGATTCGATGGCGGTGGCGGGCTTGCTGACCGAAATGGAAGACCGGCTCGACATCGTGATCGAGGATGACGAGGTCGATGGCGAGCTGCTCGAAACCTATGGCAACCTGCTCGCTTTCGCCGAGGCCAAGCGCGAAGCTGCGTGAACGTAACCAGCTATCCCTGCCCCCTGCCCGACGGATCGAGCGCTGAGGAATATGCGCTCGCTTTCAAACGCGGCGCGGCGCAGCGGCTGCTGATCATTCCCGCGCTGTTCGATGAAGGCCACCGGATGCGGCGCCTCTGCATCGATGTAATGCGCCGTCTCGATGGCAGCGGGATCGACTGCATTCTGCCCGACCTCCCCGGCACCAATGAAAGCAAGGCCGACCTTGGCACGCTGGCGCTCGCCGATTGGGCGGCGGCGGCAAGCGCTGCCGCCAGCCACTTTGGCGCGACCCATGTGCTGGCCATCCGCGGCGGTGGACTGGTCGTACCAGCGGGCCTGCCTGGCTGGCGCTATGGCCCGGTCAAGGGCGCCAGCCTGCTACGCACCCTGATCCGCGCACGGGTCCTGTCGAGCCGTGATGCCGGCCGTGAAGAAAACGGCGAAGGCCTGCTCATCGAGGCGCAGGAGCACGGAATCGAGCTGGCTGGCTACCGGCTGAGCGCGGCCATGGTCCAGCAGATGCAGGCGGCCCAGCCGAATGCAGAGCTGGCCGAGATCGAACAAGACCTGCTGGGCGGGAGCCCGCTATGGCTGCGCGCCGAACCGGATGCCGATGCGGCTCAAGCCGATGCGCTGGCGGCCTATCTGACCATGGCGATCCGCGGATGAGCCGGCGGCACCTGTCTTTCGCCTGCGAAGGCAGCGAGCTGGTCGGCACGCTCGACCTGGCACCGGGCCGGACCGGCCTGCTGATCGTGACCGGTGGCAACGAATTACGCGCTGCCCCCTGGGCGAGTCAGGCCCAGATCGCCGAGAAGATTGCCGCCGCCGGATTCCCGACCTTTCGCTTCGATCGGCGCGGCGTGGGTGACAGCGAAGGCGAAAACGCCGGATTTACGGGCTCCGCCGCAGACATCGCCGCCGCCGTTGCCGCCTTCCGCGCGCACGTGCCAACGCTCAAGCGGATTGTCGCGTTCGGGAACTGTGACGCGGCTAGCGCCTTGATGCTGGCGGGCGGCGCGGGGCTTGATGCCCTGGTCCTTGCCAATCCCTGGACCTTCGAGCCGGAACCGGAAGCCGTGCCCGAAGCCGAAGAAGTCCCTGCGCCAACGCCGATGCCGCCTTCGGTCCTGCGCCGCCATTACCTCAAGCGGCTAACCGACCCCCGTGCGATCTGGCGGCTGCTCACTGGCAAGGTGCAGCTGGGCAAGATGGCATCATCTCTGGCGGAGGCTGCGAAAACCGATGGCGCGCCAAGCTCGCTGGCGCAGCAGATGGCCGATGGGCTGACGGGCTTTGCCGGACCGGTCACCATCCTGCTGGCAGAGAACGATCGCACGGCGCAAGCCTTCCTTGCCAACTGGGACAAGGCCGATCCGCGCCTGCGCAAGTGCCCCGGTGCGAGCCACAGCTTTGTCGAGCCGCAGGCCCGGATCTGGCTGCAGGGCCAGATCCTCGCGGCGCTGCGCAGCCTCGATTAGCCGCGCGCGGCAAACTCCTTTGTCGCCAAGAACCGTTCGGCATCCAGTGCGGCCATGCAGCCGGTGCCGGCAGCGGTCACGGCCTGGCGATAGGTGTGATCCATCACATCACCGCAGGCGAAAACGCCCGGAATCGCTGTCTTGGGGGTGCCCGGCTCAACGATGATGTAGCCGCTACTGTCCAGCTCCAACTTGTCCTTGAACAGCTCGGTTGCCGGGGCATGGCCGATCGCCACGAATGCGCCGTCGGCCGGTTCGACCATGGTTTCGCCGGTTACCGTGTCCTTCAGTTCCACGCCGGTCAGGCCGCCCTCACCCACGAAGCGCTCAACCGCCTTGTTCCAGAGCACCTTGATATTGGGATGGGCGAACAGCCGATCCTGCAGGATCTTTTCGGCCCGTAGCGAATCCCGGCGGTGGATCAGCGTCACGTCCTGCGAGTGGTTGGTGAGGTAGAGTGCTTCTTCGACCGCGGTGTTTCCGCCGCCGATCACCACAACCTTTTTGCCGCGATAGAAGAACCCGTCGCAAGTCGCGCAGGCCGAAACGCCCTTGCCCGAGAATTCCTGCTCGCCCGGTGCGCCAAGCCACTTGGCCTGGGCCCCCGTCGCAATCACCAGCGTATCACCTTCGTAGATGTCGCCACCATCGCCGACCGCGCGGAAGGGCGAACCCGACATGTCGACCGAAACAATCGTGTCCCACAGCATCCGCGTGCCGACGTGTTCGGCCTGGGCCTGCATTTCCTGCATCAGCCAGGGCCCCTGGATCACATCGCGAAAGCCCGGATAGTTCTCGACATCAGTGGTAATGGTCAGCTGGCCGCCCGGCTGCAGCCCCTGGACCACGATCGGCTGCATCCCGGCGCGCGCGCCATAGATCGCCGCCGAAAGCCCGGCTGGGCCGGAACCGATAATCAGCATCTTGGTGGTATGGGTGGCCATGACAGTTCCCTGTTGATCTTTGGCCCCATCTAGGGAGCGCATGGCCGCTGCGCAAACCCGCTGGCGGCGCTTTCCCCACAGATTGACGACCCGCGGCGAAGCGCGCAAAGGCGTGGGGCATGACGATCCACGGCCCCACTTCCAACAGCTTCATCTCGCAGCGCCTGCGCCTCCATTATGTCGATTGGGGCAATCCTGGGGCCCCGCCGCTGATCTTGCAGCACGGCGGCCGCGACCATTGCCGTTCATGGGACTGGGTGGCCGAGGAACTCGCGAAGGATTGGCACGTCATTGCGCCGGATCTGCGCGGCCACGGTGACAGCGCCTGGGCGCCTGACGGCAATTACGAGATGAACGCGCTGGTCTATGACTTCGCGCAGTTGGTCCACACCTTGGGGCATGACCAGGTGACGATCATTGCCCACTCGCTGGGCGGCAACGTCGCCTCGCGCTTCACCGGGCTTTACCCGGAGAAGGTTCGCCGCTTCGTCAATATCGAAGGGCTTGGCCCCTCCCCCAAGACCCGCGCCGAGCGCGAGGCCGCTGGCTATGCCAACCGCTTCCGCGAATGGATCGACAAGCGCCGCGCCGCCGCCGGCCGGATCCCGCGCCGCTATCCCAGCATCGAGGCAGCCTATGCCCGGATGAAGGAGGAAAACTCCTTTCTGACCGACGAGCAGGCCCGCCACCTGACGATCCACGGCGCCAGCCGCAACGAGGACGGCACCTGGAGCTGGAAGTTTGACCCTTATCTCAACGTCTGGCCGTTCGAGGATGTACCCGAGTTCCGCACCGAAGAGCTCTGGGCGGCGATCACCTGCCCGATGCTGCTGCTTTACGGTGCCAATTCATGGGCTTCAAACCCGGAAAAGGACGGGCGGCTTGAGGTGTTCAACAACGATCCCAAGGTGATCGAGTTTGAGAACGCCGGGCACTGGCTCCACCATGACCAGTTCGACCGGTTCATGGCCGAGGTCCGGGCTTTCCTCTAACCTTCGAGGTAATGCGCCCGCAGCGCCTCGCGCTTGGCGGCATCGATGCCCAGGACCTGCTCGAGATAGGTGTCGAGATCGCCGTGGCGATCTTCGGTCACCTTGAGCGCAGTCACGATATAGTCTTCCTGCACACCCCACAGCGCGCGGACCGTTTCGGCATCCATCGACGCGTAACGCGGCAGATCCTTGAACGCTTCAGCGGCAATCCGCTCTTCCAGCCGGCTGGCGTCATTGGTCAGCATGTAGTCGGCAATGATCGCCTCACGCGGGACGCCGAGCGCGTGCTGCGCTATGGCCACTGCCCAACCGGTGCGATCCTTGCCGGCTACGCAGTGGACCAGGCTTGGCCCTTCGGCGCGCAACAGCAGTTCGAAATAGAGCCGTAGCATCGGCGTCAGGTTTTCGCGAAAGGCAATGCCCTCATAGAGCCGGACCATGGCGGCACGGGCTTCGGCGGCGGTCAGCACGCCATCGGCAGCTTCGGTGTGAAGCGCGAGGCCAGCCGTCTCCTCCGGATAGGTCCAGACCCGTGCGGCAAAATCATCATGCCGACGGCACGGCTTCATCTCGCGCTCGCTCGGGCCGCGCAGATCGATGACGTGGGCGATTCCCAGATCGCTGACAGCCGTCAGATCCGCATCGCTGGCGTCGCCGTGTTGGGCAGACCGCCACAGCAGGCCAGTCTTGACCTTGCGCCCGTCCGAACCTTCGTATCCGCCATAGTCACGGAAGTTGTTGATGCCTTCGAGCGGGAGGATGCGGGTTTGAGTCATGCCCTGCGCTTGGCAGCATGCGGCAACCGAGGCAAGCCGCTTGCGCAAAGGGCAATCCTGCATCAAGTTGGCAAAAAAGAACGACGAGAGGGGGCTAAGTGGCGAAAAGGGTCCTGGCACGGGAACTTAAGGTCGGACTGCTGGGTGGCGGCTCGTGGGGCACGACTGTCGCCTCGCTCGTCGCGCGCAATGCCCCAACCACGCTCTGGGCCCGCAGCGAGGATACGGTCGCGGAAATCAACCGCGATCACACCAACCGGCGCTACCTGCCCGATGCCCGGCTGACCCCAAGCCTGCGCGCCACGACCGAGTTGGCCGAAGCGGTTGGCGGAGCAGACGTGATCGTCTTCGGCGTCCCCTCGCAGGTTACCCGCGCCACCGCCGCCGCGATCCGCCCCTTCATCCGCCCCTGGGTGCCGATCATCAGCCTGGCCAAGGGCTTCGAACTATCGACCGGCAAACGCATGACCGAGGTGATCGGCGAGGAATTGCCCGGCCATCCGCTGGGCGTGCTGACCGGTCCGAACCTCGCCAAGGAAATCATGTCGGGCCTGGCCGCCGCTGCGGTGCTGGCGATGGACGATGACGTGATCGTGCGCGAACTGCAGGACCTGTTCCGCACTGGGCTGTTCCGCGTCTACACCAACGATGATCCGATTGGCGCCGAACTGGGCGGTGCGCTCAAGAACGTGTTCGCGATTGCGACTGGCATGGGCGATGCGCTGGGTGCCGGCGTGAATACCCGCTCCGCACTGCTCACCCGCAGCCAGGCCGAAATGATGCGCCTCGGCGTCGCGCTGGGTGGCCGCGCCGAAACGCTGATGGGCCTGGCCGGCATGGGCGACTTGCTTGCCACCTGCACCAGTCCGCAGAGCCGCAACCGCACCGTCGGGATCGAGCTCGGCTCGGGCAAGACCATCGAACAGGTCCTGGCCGGAATGAGCCAGGTGGCCGAGGGCGTAAAAAGCGTCGGCCCGGTCTGGCAGATGGCCTGCGAACGGGGGATCGAACTGCCGATCGTGCGCGAAGTCTATGCTGTGGTTCACGAAGGTGCCCCGGCAACCAGCGCCTTCCGCGGCCTGCTGAGCACGGCCGCTGGTTCGGAAGCGGAGCCGGGCTGACATGGCAACGGCCGTCTCCCCGCCCGAGCACGAACCGCAGATCGGCCGGATCTTCCTGGCGCTCTATCGCGGTGCGACTGAGCGGGAGCTGCTGGAACGGCACACGGCGGGCCTCGCTGGGCGGCTCGTCGCGATCGAGCGCAGCGATGCGCCGTTCTCGACCGAAGTCGCCCGGCTGGTCGCCTCGCTTTATGACGACACGGTTGAACTGGCGCCGCTGCGGATCGCCTGGCTGCCGCGCAAGGGTGAGACCGGCGGCTGGCGCGCCTTGCTGGGCCTGGGCGATCCCCGCGAGCCGTCGGAGAGCGCCAAGCGGCGTGAAAAGGATAGCCCCGAACCGCAGTGGCGGATCGTAACGGCCGAACCCGCTGCACTAGGCATGCTCCGCGCTCGCTGGAAGCAGCGGACCGGCGGACGCGGCACTGACTTTGCCGATTTCGTGGCGCGGCAGGCCGAACTCTCGCTCGAACGGGCCGAGTATCCGCTCTACGGCGCCCGCTACAAGATGCCGCGGGTCGAGCCGGCCGACGTGATCGCCGCTCCGGGCTTCACCGCTGGCCTGGCCCGCCTCGCCGAAGAAACCGGCCGCCGCGAGAGCGAGCTGCTGGCCGAAGCGCGCGGCTATCTGGAAGAACTGCGCACCGGCCACAATCCCTTCGCGATCGAGGGCATGCTGCGCTTTTTCCGGGCGGCTTATGAGAAGGCCTATGGCACGGTCGACGTTGTTCCGGAGGAGCTGGCGAAGCTGCACGATGTCTTCGCCCGCTACCCGGCGCTAATCCTTCCGGCGCACAAGGCCAATGTCGATGCCCCGGTGGTCAACACCGTACTGGCCGATCATGGCCTGCCGCTGCCCAGCCTGTTTGCCGGAATCAACATGTCGTTCTGGCCGATGGGCCCGATCATGCGCCGCGCCGGCTATATCTTCCTGCGCCGCGACATCCGCGAGAATGCGACCTATCGCTTCGTCCTGCGCGAATACCTCGCTTACCTGATCGAACGGCGGTTCAATCTCTCCTGGTTCCCGGAAGGCACCCGTTCCCGCACCGGCAAGCTGCTGCCGCCCAAGCTGGGCCTCCTGACCTATGTGGTCGATGCCTATCGCCAGGGCCGGATCGAGGACATCATGCTGGTTCCGGTCGCCCTGGCCTATGACCAGGTCTACGAGACCAAGGACTTCGCCAACGAGGCCAAGGGCGGCAAGAAGAAGCCCGAAAACCTTGGCTGGATGCTGCGCTACCTGCGCAGCCTGCGCACCTCCTATGGTAAGGCCTATCTCCGGGTGGCCGAACCGCTCTCCATGCGCGAGGCGCTGGGTCCGCCCGATCCGGATGGTAACTACAAGACGCCTGAGGCCCAGTTAGCCCTGCAGAAGCTGTCGCTGGCGGTATCCTGGCGGATCAACCAGGCGACGCCGATTACCGGGATCGCTCTGGTCACTTTCGCGCTGCTGGCGACCGGCGGCCGTTCGATCCCGCGCGAGCGGCTGGCCAAATTTGTCGCCATGCTGGTCGAACATGCCCGCAAACGCGGTCAGCCCCTGGCCGACAGCGCCGTGCTTCACGATTCCGAACGGCTCGGTGCAGTCCTCGATACGCTGATGGAATCCGGCGTTGTCACCCGGTTTGAAGGGGGTCCGACCCCGGTCTACGGCATCGCGGAGGGGCAGCACATCGGTGCGGCCTTCTACCGCAATTCGATGCTGCACTTCGTGCTGGAGCGCGCGATTTGCGAAGTCGCGGCGCTGGGCGCGATGACTTCAAGCCCGGCCAAACGGGAGGACAAGTTCTTCGAAACCGCCGTGGCCCTACGCGAATCGCTGAAGTTCGAGTTTTTCTTCCGTGAGCGCCCAGCCTTTGAAGAAGGGCTGGCCGACGAAATGGACCTGATCGACCGCGACTGGCGGCGCAAGCTGGCCGAGGCCAATTCCGGCCGCGAAGTGCTGGATACGATCTTCGGCGTTGGCCTTGCCCATGCCGCGCTGCGGCCGTTCCTGGAGGCCTATCGCATCGTCCTTGACGTGCTGCTTACCCTGCCGGTCGATGTTGCGGCGCAGGAGAAGGATGTACTTACCGCTGCGGACGGACTTGGCCGGCAATACTTGCTGGAAAAAACCATCCGCAACCCCGAAGCAGTCTCCCGCCAGCTCTTCGCCACGGCCTGGCAAGTGGCGAGCAATGTCCGGCTGGTCGAACCGGGGCCGGACCTCGCCGCGCGGCGCGAAGGCCGTTCGCGGGTGCTGCGCGCCACGCTGGCCGCGCTCGATGCGATCGAAGTGCAGTGCCGCGAGGCGCTGGGCGGTTAGGCCGGCGGCCGCGCGCCAAGCCAGTCCTTCACAATCCCCAGAACTTCAAGCCGCTCAGGCTCGTTGAAGATCTCGTGATAGAGGCCGTCGAAAATCCGCACGGTTTTGTCTGGGCTGGCGATGGCATCGAAAACCGGCTGGGCATCTTCGGCGCGCACCAGCGTATCCGCGCTGCCGTGCATCAGCAGGCAAGGCAGCTGCATCGCCCCCACGCGCGGCGGATAGGTGGTGACGGCATGCATCATCTCCCGCGCGGTGCGGGCCGGGACCTTGCCGTGGAAGACCAGCGGATCGGCCTTGTAGGCAGCGACCACTTGCGGATCGCGGCTGACGGCATCGGCATCAAGCTGGATCATCCCCAATGACGGCGCGATGCGAGAGATCAGCGCTAGCAGCAGGCTCTGGATTTTTGGCAAGCCGCCGCCAATCGCGGGGCCGCTAAGCACGAGGCCCGAAAGCTTTTCCGGATGGTTCAGCGCATAGTTGAGCGCCAGCGATCCGCCCATCGAATGGCCAACCAGCTTGATCCGCTGGAGGCCGCTATCGGCGCGAACCTTGTCCACCAGTTGGTCGATATCGGCATCGGCATTGGCGAAACTGTCGATCACCGCGCGCGTCCCGCCCGATTTGCCATGGCCTCGGTGGTCTAACGCATGGACGGCATAGCCCGCGGCGGTGAAGAATTCGGCCACGGCGCGGTAGCGGCCCAGGTGTTCGGCATAACCGTGGGCCAGCACCAGATGGTCACGCGGGGCATCGTCGGGGAACCACGACGTGGCGAAGATCTGCACGCCGCCAGCGCCAACGAAGGTGAACTCAGTCGTCTGCATCGGGCCAGTTCTCCAGCGTATCGATAAACATCTGCCGCACTTCCTCGGCCTTCTGACCCGTATTCTTCTCGGTCCAGCCCTTGGTCTCGACCGGCGGCAGGACAGCAATGTCAACCGTGCCCGAGCGCAGCATCACCGCATCGCGCCCAGCGACATCCAGCGCGTTGCGGATCACGATCGGGATCACCGGAATGCCCAGCGTCCGCGCCATATGGAAGGCACCCTTCTTGAAGGGCCCGATATCCACCGTCATGTCGCGCACCCGCGTACCCTCTGGCGCGATCATGATCGAGCAGCCTTCGCGCACCATCTTGGCGACCGGCTCCAGCGCCTTGGCCGCTTCCTCCGGAGTGCCGCCGCTGCGCTCGACAAAGGCCACCGGCACCAGGCGGCTGAGCATGGCGCTGATCGGGTTTTTCTTGAGCTCAGCCTTGCCGACCCAGGCAAGGTCCGTGCGCACCAGCGCGCCGACAAAGAAGGCGTCGAAGTTGTTGCGGTGGTTGAACAGGAACACCGCCGGTCGGTGCGAGGTGAGGTGCTCGCGTCCCGAAACCCGCAGTTTGACGCCTGAGGCCAGCATCACGCTGTCCGCCCAGAGCGGCAGGGTCAGGTTGGCGGCATTGCGCTTGTTGCGGGTCAGCAGGCCAACGCCGATCCCGGTGTAGAGCAGCGGAAACAGGCTCATCAATCCGGTGGCAGTGCGGGTCAGAAGCTCAGGCGTGGTCGAGCCGCGACTGGAATGGCGCAGGATATCCCAGCCCTCCGCCCGCGCGGTCGCCGCCAATTCCTTGCCAGGGTTAGTCGGAATCGGGTGCCCGACCGCCTGCATCAAGCCGATTTCCTCGTCGCCATCGGCATAGAACCAGGTGTCCGCCAGCTTGGCCTTATGCGCCTTGACGAAAGCCTTGACCGCATCGGCCTTGCCCTTGCCCCACATCTGCGGCTCCAGCATCTTGCCGGTCAGCACCCCGCGCTTGACCTCCACGGTCGAGGTCATGACGTGCTCGATCCCCAGGAAGCGTGCGGTCGGCTCAACCTGAAAGCGGGTCGCGGAACTGGCGATGGCGATGGTGTGCCCGGCGCGGCGGTGGGCCAGCAGGAGCGTAACCATTTCCGGGTAGACCTTGTCCGACAGGGTCTTGTCGAAGATCTTCTCACCCAGCGCGACCAGCTCGGCTTCCTTCTTGCCCTTCCACTTGGCGATCGCCTTGTTGAGCAGGTCCTGCATCTCGATCGCCTGGGCGACCGATTGCCAGATCGCCACCCCGGCCTCGGCCAGGTCGAAGGCGCTGTATTCGCCCTTGCGTAGCTGAGCCTGGAAAAAGGCGCCGGCCGAATAGCCTGCGATCAGCGTGCCATCGAAATCGAAGACGACGATGTTCTTGGGCCCCTGCGGCCCAGCCTCGATCCGTTTGACCAGATCGGCGACGGAAATTGGTCCGTGTCTGCTTCCCGAACGCACTGTGCCGGCCATTGGCTCTCCCCTGGCCGACACGACACAGCGCACCGGCTCACCGCAGAGGGTAAGCCGAGCGGCGCCGACAATTCAAGCGGGTAGCGCGGAAACCTGTGCCGGGATTTTTCCAGCCAAGGCCTGATCAAAAGCGGCTGGATCGTCCACCAGGATCGCAACGGCATTTACGGCGCGGCGACCGGGCAATGAAGCGGTCAGCAGGATCAGTCGGTTTGGATGCGCGAGCGGAACCAGCTTGCGGGCCTTTACTTCGCGAATGCGATCTAGTGACGGCGCAACCTCGATCGCGGCAATCTGGGCAAGTGGGACCTCAATCGAGCGCAGCGAGCCCATGTGGAGACGCAACCGGTCTGGCAGCAGTTCATGCGGCAGGCGCGACCAGGACCGGATCCAGCCGACCAGCCAGACGATCGAAAGCCCGGAGAGGATCGTCAGCGGCCAGCCAATGGCCGGCCACTTCAGCGCCACGAACAGGTGGACGGCCAGCATCTCCAGCACGGCAAGGCCGGCGAAGACCCACAACATTGGGACGACCCCGCGATGGTTCGCGAAGGTCGCTGTCGGCATGGCTCAGGCCTTGACCGTCGAGCCGCGATGGATCGCGTCGATCGCCTCGCCCAGCGCCCCATCGAACTCGGCCTGGCTCATCTGGTGGCGCAGGTCTTCCAGCAGCGCGCGACTGAAGCTGGCGATGATCCCGCGGTTCTTTGAAAGCTCGATGCAGGCTTCCGGACGCTTGTAGCCGCCCGAGAGCGCGACGACGCGCAGCACCTTGGGGTGATCGACCAGCGCGTCAAACTTGCCCGGCTGAACCGGCAGCGACAGCTTGAGCATCACCTGCTGGTCCATGCCTTCCAGGTTCTTGAGCATTTCCTCAAGCAGGATGGCATCGCACTCAGCACGGGTTTCGCTCTTGATGTTCACCTCGGGCTCGAGGATCGGCATCATGCCGTGCGCCAGGACCTGGCGGCCCACTTCGAACTGCTGAGCCACGGCGGCAGCGATCCCGGCGGCATTGGCCGAGTTGATCACCGAACGTTCCTTGGTGCCATAAACGCCGAGCGCCTTCGAGCGGGTCAACAGGGCATCCAGCTCTGGCATCGGCTTCATCAGCTGGACGCCGTTTTCCTCAGCCTCAAGCCCCTTGTCGATCTTGATGAAGGGCACCACGCCCTTTTCGATCAGCGCCTGCGGAACCGGCTTACCGCCAGCGGTGCCGTCCATGGTCCGCTCAAACAGGATCGCGCCGATCACCTTGTCACCCGTGAAGACCGGCGAGGTGATGATGCGTTCGCGCATCCCGTGAATCAGGTCGAACATCTCGGCTTCCGAGGACCAGGCATCTTCGCTGACGCCATAACCGGCCAGGGCCTTCGGCGTCGAACCGCCCGACTGGTCGAGAGCGGCGATAAAGCCGTTACCGGCGGCCATCTTGGCGGTCATTTCGGCGAAGTTCATGTCTCGGTCCCTGTGCTGTGCATACGTATGCTGCCGCGGCCCATAGCGAGACTGCGGCGGACCCGCAAGCGCGCTAACTCTCTTGTTGTCAGGCTATTTCGAGCGCCTTGACGCCCGGCAGTTCCTTGCCTTCCATCCATTCCAGGAAGGCACCGCCGGCAGTCGAAATATAGGTGAAATCGTCCGCCACGCCGGCGTGATTAAGCGCGGCAACAGTATCACCGCCGCCGGCGACCGAGGTCAGGACGCCTTCCTTGCTGAGTGCGGCAGCACTGCGCGCCAGGGCGACGGTGGCGGCGTCGAACGGCTCGATCTCGAAAGCGCCGAGCGGCCCGTTCCAGACCAGCGTGCGGCAGGTCTTGAGTACATCGGCCAGCGCCTCGACCGCCTGGGGGCCAACGTCGAGGATCATCTCATCCGCCGCCACTTCGTGGACATTGCAGATGCGGACAGATGCCGGGTTGGCGGCAAACTCCTTCGCCACCACGACGTCATAAGGCAGGTGGACCGTGCAACCCGACTTGTCGGCCGCATCGAGGATCTGTTCGCAGGTTGCGGCCAGCTCATGCTCGCACAGCGACTTGCCGACATTTACCCCGCGCGCCGCGAGGAAGGTGTTGGCCATCCCGCCGCCGATGATCAGGTGATCGACCTGGGTCACCAGGTGGGTGAGCACATCCAGCTTGGACGAGACCTTGGCCCCGCCCACCACGGCCGCAACCGGGCGCTCGGGTGTGCCGAGCGCGGCGTCTAGTGCCTTGAGTTCGGCTTCCATCGACCGGCCGGCATAGGCTGGCAGCAGGTGCGCCAGGCCTTCGGTGCTGGCATGGGCGCGGTGCGCGGCCGAGAAGGCATCGTTGACATAGATGTCGCCATTGGCGGCAATCGCCTTGGCGAGTTCGGGATCGTTCTTTTCCTCACCCTTCCAGAAGCGGGTGTTTTCCAGCAGGGCGATGTCGCCCGGACGCAGGATGCCGACCGACTGCGCGACCACTGGCCCGGCAATCTCGGGCACGAACATCACTTCCTTGCCCAGCACGGCCTGGACCGCGTCAATCGTCATCGAGACCGACATGGTCGAAACCCGCTCACCCTTGGGGCGGCCGAAGTGCGCCAGCAGCAGCACCTTGGCACCCTTGGCGGCCAGTTCCAGGATCGTCGGGGCCGCGGCCCGCACGCGCGTATCGTCGGTTACCGAACCGTCCTGCATCGGCAGGTTGAGGTCGACGCGCACCAGCGCGACCTTGCCGGTCAAGCCACCCAGATCGTCGAGCGTGCGGAACCTGGCCATTTTCATCAATCCTTAGAGCAGCTTGCCCATTGCGCCGGCCGTATCGACCATGCGGTTGGAGAAGCCCCATTCGTTGTCATACCAGCTCAGCACGCGGACCAGCTTGCCATCGATCACGGCCGTTTCCAGACTGTCGATCGTGCTGCTGTTCGGGCAGTGGTTGTAATCGATCGAGACCAGCGGCTCGTCCGAATAGCCCAGCACGCCCTTCAGCGGGCCTTCGGCTGCCGCCTTGAGCAGGGCGTTGACCTCATCCTTGGTGGTGTCGCGCCTGGGCTGGAAGGTCAGGTCGACAACCGAGACGTTCGGGGTCGGCACGCGGATTGCCGAACCGTCGAGCTTGCCCTTCAGTTCGGGCAGCACTTCACCCACGGCGCGGGCTGCGCCGGTGGTGGTCGGGATCATCGACATGGCGGCAGCGCGGGCGCGGCGCGGATCTTCGTGGATCTGGTCGAGGATCTTCTGGTCGTTGGTATAGGCGTGAACCGTGGTCATCAGGCCGCGCTCGATCCCGATCGCATCGTTCAACACCTTGGCGAACGGCGCCAGGCAGTTGGTGGTGCACGAAGCGTTGGAAACGATGGTGTGGCCGGCTTCCAGCTTGTCATGGTTGACGCCGAAGACGACGGTCAGGTCGACATTCTTGCCGGGCGCCGAGATCAGGACCTTCTTGGCGCCAGCGGCGAGGTGCTTTTCGCACGAGGCGCGGTCAGTGAAGAAGCCGGTGCATTCCAGCACGATATCGATGCCCTGCGCGCCGTGCGGCAGGTTGGCGGGATCGCGCTCAGCGGTCACGTGGATCCGCTTGCCATTGATCACCAGGTCATTGCCATCGACCTCGACCGTGCCGGCGAAGGCGCCGTGAACGCTGTCGCGCTGGAACAGCATGGCATTGGCCTTGGGCGAGGCGAGATCATTGATCGAGACCAGCTCGAGATCGTGATCGCCGCGCTCGATGATCGCGCGTGCCACATTGCGCCCAATGCGCCCGAAACCGTTGATCGCAACCTTGATCGCCATGTGAAGAACTCCTTCTAAGCAGCCAGTCTGGCTTCAATTTTCGGAACAATGGCTTCAACCGAGAAGCCAAAATGCTTGAACAGTTGATCGGCAGGCCCGGAGGCACCGAAGGTATCGATCCCGATGGTCAGACCATCACCGACATACTTTTGCCAGCCCAGCGTCACACCGGCCTCAATCGAGACCTTGAGCGTGTCGGCCGGGAACAGGTCAGCGCGGTAGGCCGCATCCTGTTCGTCAAACAGCTCGGAGCAAGGCATCGACACGACATCGGCCCCGATCCCCTTGCCTTCAAGCGCCGCGGCGACATCCATCGCCAGCGAAACTTCGGAGCCCGTCGCGACGAGGACTACCTGGCGGGCAGCACCTGCAGCCTTGAGGCGATAGGCTCCGCGAGCCGACTTCATTTCGGCTTCGGTCCGCTGCGGCGGCAGGTTCTGGCGGGTCAGCGCCAGGACCGAAGGCCGGCTATCCTGCTTGAGCGCCAGCGCCCAGGCCTCAGCTGTTTCGATCGCGTCGGCGGGGCGGAAGACCAGCAGGTTCGGAATCGCGCGCAGGCTCATCACGTGTTCGACCGGCTGGTGCGTCGGCCCATCCTCACCCACGCCAAGGCTGTCATGGGTCATGACATAGACCACGCGGGCATGCTGGATCGCGGAGAGGCGGATCGCGTTGCGGCAATAGTCGGAGAAGACCAGGAAGGTACCGCCGTAGGGAATAATCCCGCCATGCAGCGCCATGCCATTCATCGCCGCCGCCATGCCGAATTCACGGATGCCATAATAGACATAGCGTCCGCCGTAATTGGCCGGAGTGAGTGGATCGGTCGACTTGGTCTTGGTCAGGTTCGAGCCGGTCAGGTCAGCCGAACCGCCAACCAGTTCCGGGATCGCCGCGGTCAAGGCGCCAAGCGCCATTTCGCTGGACTTGCGCGTCGCGACCTTGGGCGGCTCAGCGACCAGCGAAGCCATGTAGTCACGTGCCGCGCCCTTGTCGGCCGGCAGTTCACCCGCCATCCGGCGCATGAATTCAGCGCCCTGGGCATCGGCGGCCAGCCGCGCTTCCCACGCCGCGCGGGTCGCAGCGCCCTTGGAACCAAGCGAACGCCAGTCGGCCAGAATGTCCGCCGGAATTTCGAACGGCGCGGCGGTCCAACCGAGGTATTCGCGAGCAGCCGCGATTTCATCGGCACCTAGCGGCGCGCCGTGGACATTGTGGCCACCCTGCTTGTTGGGCGCGCCCTTGCCGATCACGGTCCGGCAGGCGACCAGCGTCGGCTTGTCAGCGGCCGCGGCTTCGGCCAGCGCGCGGGCAATATCGGCAAAGTCGTGGCCGTCACACGACGTTACATGCCAACCAGCCGACTTGAACCGCGCGGCAATATCCTCGCTGGTCGAAAGATCGGTATCGCCATCGATCGTGATCCGGTTGTCGTCCCACAGTACCTTGAGCCGATCGAGCTTGAGGTGACCGGCCAGACCGATCGCCTCATGGTTGATCCCTTCCATCAGGCAGCCATCACCGGCAATCACCCAGGTCTTGTGATCGACCAGGCCGTCACCGAACTGGGCGTTGAGGTGACGCTCGGCCAGCGCCATCCCGACTGCCATGGCCAGGCCCTGCCCTAGCGGGCCAGTGGTGCATTCGACCCCGTCGATCTCGGTGTTCTCTGGGTGGCCGGCGCAGGGGCTGTGGAGCTGCCGGAAATTGCGGATGTCGGCCATCGTCGGCGCGGCATAGCCCGTCAGGTGCAGCAGCGAATAGATCAGCATCGATCCGTGCCCTGCCGAGAGCACGAATCGGTCGCGGTCCGGCCACTTCGGTGCGGCAGGATCGAACTTCAGGAACTGCGAATAGAGCACCGTTGCGACATCGGCCATGCCCATCGGCATGCCGGGGTGGCCGGAGTTGGCCGCCTGGACCGCGTCCATCGAAAGCGCACGGATGGCATTGGCCATGGGTGCGAGGCGGGACGGGTCGAGTGTCATGCTAGGGCTCTCCCGGAAAAGGGCAGGATTGGGCCACCGATTCGATGTCGGGCCTCCTTTGCGGAGGCACCCCGCCCCGTCAAGCACAGGTCACCCCTTGCCCATTGCAAATCGTGGGAAAGCTTGGCCCGTGCTCTTTGCGCCAACAATCAATTGCGCTAGCCCTTAACCATGAGTGGGGAACGCAGCAGCCGCGCGCTGGCGCGGATCGAGGCGGCGCTTGAGCGGATCGAGGCCGCCACGCGTCGGGGGGCACGGCCGGGGGCAAGTTCGGAAGAACTGGCCGACCTGCGGACACGCCATGAGCAGCTGCGCGCCGCAGTGTCCGATTCCCTTGCCGAACTCGACCAGCTGATCGAAGGGGCGCAAGGATGAGCAATGTGACCCTGAGCATCGGCGGGCGCAATTACACGGTCGCCTGTGCTGCCGGCGAAGAGGACCACGTCACCGGTCTGGGCCAGGCGATCGATGCCAAGATTCAGTCAATGGGTGCGGCGGGGACCAACGAAACCCGCCAGCTCCTGTTTGCCGCTCTGCTGCTGGCCGACGAAGTGCACGAGGCGAAATCAGCAACCCGGGCGCCTACCCCTTCCCCGACGTTTGACGACAGCCAGGCAGACCGGCTTGAAGCGATCGCTGCAAAACTGGAAGCCTGCGCGCTGGCCCTTGAGGGTTGAGCCAATCCACCCTATCTAGGGGGGGACGGGTACTGCCCGGTGCGAGCCTTCGAAAATCCCTGAGGCTATAAGCAAATCCATGGGGGCTGTCCCTGGTTCCGCCCTGGCGGGGCACATATGGTTCCCACCTGACGTGAACGCGTCAGAGGATTTCCCGGCAACGGCCCATGGTGGTCCCGTCACCCACCCCCCGCGCGGAGCCAAGCGTGATCGACAAGCAGGTGCTGCGCACCGAACTGAAGAAGCGCCGCCGGGAGCATGTCGCTGCCATCCCGGCCATGCAGCTGGGCCTGCTGTTCCGCCGCCCGCCCGAGGCAATCGTCCGGCTGATCCCGGAAGGCGCGGTAATCGGGCTCTATCACGAGATGCCGGCCGAAGCCCCGGCCAGCCATTACGCCCGCTGGTTTTTCGAACGCGGCCACCGCATTGCCCTGCCCTGGTTCGCGGACCGCAACGTCCCGATGGAATTTCGCGAGTGGACCAACCCGTTCGTGGATGACCTGCTGGAACCCGATCCCTTTAAGTCGCACCAGCCAGCGGGCGATTGCCCTGCCCTGGTGCCCGAAATTCTGTTCTGCCCGCTCGTCGGTTTTTCAGACCGCGGCGGCCGGCTCGGGCTGGGTGCCGGGCATTATGATCGCTGGCTGGCCCAGCATCCTCCGCAGCTGGCGATTGGTCTGGCCTGGGACTGCCAGCTGGTTGATGAACTACCGACCGAACCGCACGACCGTCAGCTCGATGCGATCATCACCCCGACCCGCCTTTACGGACCATTCTGATGCGCACTGAACCGACTTGGCGAATTCCCGTAGGCGTACTTGGCCTGCTGACTGTGCTGATCGTCTATGGCCTGCTGATCGCGCGCTATATCGCCCCGCTGATAACCGAATGGCACGCGCTGCTGCAGACGCCGATCTACATCCTGCTCGGTGTGGTGTGGCTGCTGCCGCTCAGGCGCTTCCTGATCTGGATGGAAACTGGCCGCTGGGGCTAAGTGCCGCAATCCGCAGCAAATCCTTTGGCCGCCCAAAGCGCTGCAGCATGGCAATCAATTCATCGCGCTCCGGAATGTAAACGGTAACCGCGCCGACCTGCACGGGCATGCGGCTCTGCGGCAGCAGTTCGTGCCACACCCCCTGCTCGCACAGCTTGAAGCCTGCAAACAGCTCGACCGGCAGGCTGGCCTGATCCCAACGCTGGAAGACCTCTGAGCGGAACTGGCCATCGCCCTGTCCGGACTGAACCGCAATGCCGAGGCGCGCAAACACCGCCGGGCAATCGCGCGGATCGAGCAAGACATCGACATCCCTGATCTCGTGCAGCTCGGCACCATGCAGCGCCACCGCCGCGCTGCCCAGTATCCACCAGCGCTGCTGCGCAGCGCCCAGGGCCGGCTGGATCGCCGCCAGTGTCGCTTCCAGGGCAAACCGGGTGGTCACAATTGCCACTTGCCGTAACCCACCCCCTTCGGCAACCTTTGCTGCGGTCGTAGCGGGGAGAGAACAGGGTGAGCACCAAGCGCAAGATCGGCCTCGGCATTGCCGGGCTGTTGTTGATTATCGGGCTGATCCTGCTGGCATTGCGCGATCGCCTGGCTCAGCGAGCCTTTGATACGGCGATTGAGCAGAATGTCGGCGTTGATCGCTCTGCCGCTCTCCCCGATGGCATCCATGTCTATGTCTGCGGTTCAGGCTCTCCCATGCCCGATGCCGATCGCGCCGGGCCGTGCCTGGCTGTACTGGCTGGCCGCCAGGGCTTCATCTTTGATGCCGGCGCCGGATCGATCCGCAAGCTCGGCCGGATGGGCTTCCCTATGGACCACCTCCAGGGCGCCTACCTGACGCACCTTCATTCCGATCACATTGATGGCCTGGGTGAGCTCCTGCTCCAGGCCTGGATCGCCGGATCGCGCGGCACACCGCTGCCGGTCAGCGGGCCAGCCGGCACCGATCAGGTGATTGGCGGCCTGATCCAGGCCTACAAGATCGACAGCGGCTACCGCATCGCCCACCACGGCCCGGCCGTCGCGCGGCCAGGCGGCTTTGGCGGCACGGCGCAGATCATTGACCTGCCTGAGGGTCAACCAAGCAAGGTGGTCTACGACCAGAACGGCGTGAAGATCACCGTGATCCGGGTGATCCACGATCCGATCAAGCCCGCCTTCGGTTACCGGCTGGACTACAAGGGCCGCTCGGTCGCGATCAGCGGCGATACGATCTACGCGCCGGATTTCGTCACCGCGGCCAAGGGCGCCGATGTGATGTTCCACGAAGCGCTCAACCCCAAGATGATCGGCGCGATGCAGGCCCAGCTCGCCAAGCGGGGCCGATCCGATTCGGCCAAGATCATGGCGGACATCCCGGGCTATCACGCCAGCCCGGAAGATGCCGCGCGTGCGGCCAAGGAAGCCGGTGCAAAGGCGCTGGTGCTGTATCACATGGTCCCGGCCCCGCCGGCCAAGCTGATCGAACGGCTGTTCGTGGGTGATGCGCCAAAGATCTATTCGGGCGACCTGCGCCTGGCGCACGACGGTATGCTGGTCCACCTGCCGGCGGGCAGCCAGACCGTGGACTATTCCGAAGCTTTTTAGGAAGAACGTCCCAAGTGGCGCGAGTGACGGGGCTCGAACCCGCGACCTCCGGCGTGACAGGCCGGCACTCTAACCAACTGAGCTACACCCGCGCAGCCACTTGGGAGCCGCGCCACTAGGGCCTCGCGCCGGGGCTGTCAACGGGGTTCGCGCAGCAATTTGCGCGCATCATGGCTAAGGCCGAATTAACCATTCCTTTGCCCCTCTTTGCGACAAGCGTCGGCGAACAACCGGGGGCTTATCGCCATGAATCGCACTGTCCGCGCCGCACTTGCTGGCTTCGTCTGCATCGCATCCGCTGCACCGGCCCTTGCCGCTCCCGCGGTCTCGCTGGATAGCGCCGTATTTGTCGAGCGTGTCACCCCCAAGGCCGGCCGGATGCTCGAACCCGCCAGCGAACTCAATCGCGGTGACCGGGTGGTCTATGTCGTGCGCTGGTACAAGATGGGCGGCGATGGCGGTTTTGTCGTCACCAATCCCCTGCCCCGTTCGGTCTATTACCAAGGCAGCGCCAATGGCGACGAGGAAGTCTCGATCGACGGCGGCCGCACCTGGGGCAAACTTGGCGCCATCTACACTGGCGAACGGCTGGCGACCCCCGAAGACGTCACCCACGTGCGCTGGCGCGTGGATCCCCGCACCGCATCACGCGGCCAGGGCCGGATCGCCTATAGTGCGATTGTGCGCTAACCTCAGTCTGCCAGCAGCAGGACCGGCGTTTCGATCAGGCGCTTGATCGCCTGGACGAAGCTGGCTGCATCCCAGCCATCGACCACGCGGTGATCGCAGCTGATCGACA
Source organism: Novosphingobium sp. UBA6722 (assembly GCA_002454125.1). Lineage (GTDB taxonomy): Bacteria > Pseudomonadota > Alphaproteobacteria > Sphingomonadales > Sphingomonadaceae > Novosphingobium. The sequence goes on along the minus strand of DKII01000067.1, from coordinate 6,139 downwards.
GGTTCATCAGCTTGCGCTTCTCGATGCGCTCGCCGCCCATGCCATCGGGTACGAACATCGGCCGCTCGATAATCCGGTTCGGGCCGATGATGGCCACTTCCGGGCGATTGATAACCGGCGTGTGGGCGACGCCACCGAGTGGGCCGAGTGACGTCAGCGTAATGGTCGAGCCGGACAGCTCCTCGCTCTTGGCCGTACCGTTGCGGGCGGCTTCGGCCAGGCGCGCAATCTCGGCCGCAAGTTGCCACAGGTTCTTGTCCTGGGCATCGCGGATTACCGGAACCATCAGCCCGCCATCGGTCTGGGTCGCCATGCCAAGGTGCACCGAGCCGAAGCGCGTCACGACGCCAGCCTCGTCATCGAAGCGGGCATTGAGCATCGGGAAGTCCGGCAGCGCGCGGCAAAGCGCGGTGATCAGCAGCGGCAGCAGGGTCAGCTTGGGCCGGTTTCCACGGGCGGCATTTAGCTGGGCGCGCATCTCCTCCAGTGCGGTCGCATCGCATTCCTCGACATAGGAGAAGTGCGGAATGTTGCGCTTGGACGCCGCCATGTTCTCGGAAATGCGGCGGCGCAGGCCGATTACCTTGACCTGCTGGTCGGCGCGCTTGGCACCGACCGCGCGGAAGCCGCCGGCCGCGTTGTAGGCCAGGAAGGCGTCGAGATCGGCGTGGCGAATGCGGCCATCTTCGGCCGGCTTAACCTGGGCCAGATCGATCCCCAGATCGGCGGCACGGGCGCGGACGGCTGGGCTGGCAAGGACCTTTGCAGCATGCGCCGCCGGCTGCTCCACAACAGGTGCTGGTGCTGGCGGCGGCGGAACCGGCGTAGCTTCGATAACAGGCGCTGGAGCGGCAGTCGCCACTGGGGCAGACTCTGCCTTGGCAGCGGGTGCAGGCTCCTCGGCCTCCCCTTCACCATCGGTTTCAATTACCACCAGCGGCGAGCCGATCGCGATCATGTCGCCCTCGGCCCCGGCCACTTCCATGACCACGCCCGAGACCGGGCTTTCCATCTCGACCGTAGCCTTGTCGGTCATGACGTCGGCGATCTTGCCGTCTTCCTCGATCCGGTCACCCACCTTGACGTGCCAGGTGACGATCTCGGCCTCGGCGATGCCTTCGCCAATGTCGGGGAGGCGGAACGTGAACTTACCCATGGTCGTTACGCTTTCATCAGCCGGTCAACCGCCTCGCCGATGCGGACGGGACCAGGGAAATAGGCCCACTCGAGGCTGTGCGGATAGGGAGTGTCGAAGCCGGTCACGCGCTCGATCGGCGCTTCGAGGTGGTAGAAGCAGCGCTCCTGGACCAGCGCCGAAAGCTCGCCGCCGAACCCGCCGGTGCGGGTCGCTTCGTGGATGATGAGGCATTTGCCGGTTTTCTTCACAGACTTTTCCACAGTCTCAATGTCGAGCGGGACCAGGGTGCGCAGGTCGATGATCTCGGCGTCGATGCCCTTCTCGCGGCAGACGGCCTGAGCCACGTGGATCATGGTGCCATAGGCGATCACGCTCATCGCCTCGCCTTCCTGAACGATCCGCGCCTTGCCGAGTGGTACCTTGTAGTAGCCCTCGGGAACCTCGCTACCCTCATGCTTGGCCCAGGGCTCGACCGGCTTGTCGTAATAGCCAGAGAACGGGCCATTGTAGATTCGCTTGGGTTCGAAGAAGATCACCGGATCGTCATCCTCGATCGCGCTGATCAGCAGGCCCTTGGCGTCATAGGGGGTGCACGGAATCACCGTCTTGAGGCCGGCGACATGGGTGAACAGCGCCTCGGGCGACTGGCTGTGGGTCTGCCCGCCAAAGATCCCGCCGCCGAAGGGCGAGCGCACCGTGATCGGGGCAATAAACTCGCCGGCCGAGCGATAGCGCAGCCGCGCCGCTTCGGAGATCAGCTGGTCAAGACCGGGATAGATGTAGTCAGCAAACTGGATTTCCGGCACGGGGCGCAGGCCATAGGCCCCCATCCCTACTGCTGCGCCGATGATCCCGCATTCGTTGATCGGGGTATCGAACACGCGGTGCTTGCCGAACTGCTTTTGCAGCCCTGCCGTCGCGCGGAACACCCCGCCGAAATAGCCGACGTCCTCGCCAAACACGACGACGTTGGGATCGCGCTCCATCATCACGTGGAGCGCTTCGTTGATCGCCTCGATCATGTTGAGGCGGCGTGTGGTGGTGGCTGCCTCGGTCATTCCGGCTTCCATTCGGGCCACTTGATCTGGCGTTCGCGGATTGCCTGCTCGGCTTGCTCTTCAAGGTGCCAGGGCAGCTCCTTGTAGACGTCCTCGAACATGGTGTGGAACGGGTGGTGCAGGCCGTGGCCAAGGATGCCGTTCTTCTCGGCCTCCTTGGTCGCGGCCTTGACCAGGTCGACCAGCTCGGCATCCATCGCCTCTTGCTGCTCAATCGACCATTCACCCAGTTCGATCAGGTGGCGCTTCAGCCGCATGATCGGATCGCCCAGCGGCCATTCCTCGCGCTCATGAGCCGAGCGGTAGGCGCTGGGATCGTCCGAGGTCGAGTGTCCTTCGGCGCGGTAGGTGAAGTGCTCGATCAGCGTCGGTCCGCCATTGGCGCGGGCGCGATTGGCGGCCCAGCGGGTCGCAGCATAGACCGCCAGCGCATCGTTCCCGTCAACCCGGATCCCGGCGATGCCATAGCCGACGGCGCGGTTGGCAAAGGTGCTGCGCTCCGCCCCTGCAAAGCCCGAGAAGCTTGAGATCGCCCACTGGTTGTTGACGACGTTCATGACCACCGGCGCGTTATAGACCGCAGCAAAGGTCATCGCAGCGTGGAAATCCCCCTCGGCGCTGGAGCCTTCGCCGACCCAAGCCGTCGCGATCCGGCTATCGCCCTTGATCGCAGAGGCCATGGCCCAGCCAACCGCCTGCGGATACTGCGTCGCCAGGTTGCCGCTGATCGTGAAGAAATTGTAGTCCCGGCACGAATACATGATCGGCAGCTGCCGGCCCTTCAGCTTGTCCGCCTTGTTCGAGTAGATCTGATTGATCATCTCGGTCAGCGGATAGCCGCGCGCGATCAGGATGCCCTGCTGGCGATAGGACGGGAACACCATGTCGTCCGCGGCGAGCGCAAAGGTCGAGGCGACCGAGGTGGCCTCTTCCCCGGTGCACTTCATGTAGAAGCTGGTCTTGCCCTGCCGCTGGCCGCGATACATCCGGTCATCGAAGGCGCGGGTCAGCGCCATCGCGCGCAGCATCCGCCGCAGCGTTTCGGGATCGAGCTTGGGGTCCCACGGGCCCACAGCCCGGTGATCGTCACCCAGCACGCGGACCATGCCCGAGCAGAGCGGCGTTGTTTCGGTCGCAGCGCAGGTCTCATCGGGACGCGGCAGCGCGCCAGCCGGCGGAATATCGAGGAACGAATAGTCGACCGGGTCACCGGGCCGGAAATTCGGCTCGGGCACGTGCAACGACAACGGCGGCAGATTGCCGCGCGCGGTCTTCGCAGGATCAGGTCCGGTGGCCATCCTTCGCGCTCTCCCGCTTCCAGAGGGGTGGAAGCAATATTCTAAGTGAGCGTTATTTTATTTCAAAGCGAGTCGAGCGTCAAGCGGAACAGGCCGGTTCCGGTTAGACCTTTAAACAGCGACCGCTGCTGCGATATGCGTTTGCGGAGCGTAGTCAGCCACCACGAAGTCATCGATTGTGTAGTCGAATATTGAAGGCGGCTTTCGCAGTATCGTCAGCCGCGGGAAACCGCGCGGAGTTCTCGTGATCTGTTCCTCGATCAAGTCCGCATGATTCAAATACAAGTGGACGTCACCGCCAACCCATACGAGCTCGCCAGGTTCGTAATCACATTGCTGTGCCAACATCCGGGTCAACAACGCAGCGGACCAGAGGTTGAATGGGAGACCCAACGCGATATCGCAGCTCCTTTGATACAGAATCCCGTTCAGTTTCCCGTCTGCTACGTGGAACTGGTATGTCTTATGGCAAGGCGGTAGCGCCATTTGGTCGAGTTCGGCTACGTTCCAACCCTCGATAATGTGGCGCCGACTGCCTGGATTGTTTCTTAGGCTTTCGACAACTTGTGCAACCTGATTTATGCCCTTGCTACGCTTTCGAAAATTACCGTTCCCGGTCTCTTCAAAGACCGGCCAATCCACCCACTGTTTACCGTACACTGGACCGAGATCGCCCCATTTTTGAGCGAATTCTTCGTCTTCAGCTATCCGTGACACAAATAGATCGAGTTCCAGCTGGTGCCCCGTCTCTCGCACATAACGAGCATGAGGCCATTCGTTCCAGATCTTGACCCCTTGAAGTACGAGCGGACGAATGTTCGTGTCGCCGGTAAGGAACCACAGCAGCTCTCTCGTCGCTGTTTTCCAGTAAACACGCTTGGTGGTGAGTAGAGGCATCTTTCCCCCACTCAGATCGAACCTCATCGACGCTCCGAGAATGGACTTCGTTCCAATCCCTGTACGGTCGATTCGCTGCGAACCACCAAGCCAAACCTTCCTCATAAGGTTCAAATATTGCCGTTCGGGATGCTGCAATCCCGAATGAGGACTAGGGTCCGGGAATAGGAAGTCGAGCTGAGTGGCCATGCTCCCACTAATCTTGTTTTCGTGATTCGGGGAAAATGCTGTCACATTGAGATTGGGAGTGATGCGGTAGAGCCCTGTCGACAAGTCTGGATAAGCCTGTGGACGAAAGTTGATAAGTCCCCGCTTGCCACCCCGCACTTCGCTATCTATAGGCGCGCTCCTGCCTTGCCCCTCTCTGCAGGGGTGATGATCGGTCGGGGAATAGCTCAGCCTGGTAGAGCACTGTCTTCGGGAGGCAGGGGCCGGAGGTTCGAATCCTCTTTCCCCGACCAAATCATCCTTTGAGCGCGGCGAACCCGATCAGGGTCGTCAGTCCGCCAAGGCCAAGCGAAAGCTGCCAGCGCAGCGCCAGCCAATCCCGCTCCAGCCCGCCGATCGCCCGATCAACCAGCGGCGATGCCAGCAGCAACAGTCCAAGCGCGATCAGCGAGGGGCCTGGCCACTCCCAGCCAATGATCCACGGCGCATAGGCCGCCAGCGCTAAGAGGCTGGGCATGACGGCCGCCCCGAAGATCCAGCGCGGGGCATCGCGGCAGGCAATGCCGATGCCCCACCAGACTCCGCCCAGAAAGCTGAAGATCAGCGCCGCATATCCAAAGGCAATTGCCTGGACGGTCCATTGCCATTTGCCGCCATCGAGCACGTAGAGCGCGCAAAGCGCCTGCGGCAACAGGCCGGCATAGCCTAGCTGTCGGGCGGCGCGAGGCAAGGCAGTCATCGGCAAGGTCCCTGGTTTGCGGCTGTCGCGGCACATGGCCCAGCGACCGCAGCCCCGCAAAGCTGGACCTAGGGCTGCCTATCCGCCCCGCAGCAACTGCACGCCCCAGTCGCGTTCGAAGAGATAGAGCAACAACCGCGCCGCTTCGCCGCGTTCGCCGGTAAGGCCACCATCGCGCTCCATCAGCAAACGGGCATCGTCATGTGCCAGCGGGAGCAGCTTCTGGATCTGCTCAAGACTGGCAACGCGGAAGGGTGTGTCGCCCGATTGCCGGGTCCCAAGCAGCTCACCCCCGCCGCGCAGCCGCAGGTCCTCCTCGGCCAGCCGGAACCCGTCCTGTGTCTCGCGCATCAGCGCCAACCGTTCACGCGCCGTTTCCGACAGGCTCGCCCCGCGCAGCAACAGGCAGGTGCTCTTGCCGCTGCCCCGCCCGACCCGGCCGCGCAGCTGGTGGAGCTGCGCCAGCCCGAATCGCTCGGCCTGCTCGATCACCATCAGCGTCGCGTTGGGGACATCGACGCCGACTTCGATCACGGTGGTGGCAACCAGCAGCTTCGCCTCCCCCCTGGCAAAGCGCTCCATCGCCGCGTCCTTGATCTCCGGGCGAAGCTGACCGTGAACCAGCACGACCGTATCGCCGAACCGGGCCTGCAAGGCGGCATGGCGCGCCTCGGCGGCGGCCAGATCCTCGTTCTCCTGCTCGCGCACCATCGGGCAGACCCAATAGGCCTGCTGTCCGCTCTCCAGGTGCCGGCCAATCGCGGCGAAAACATCGTCCTGCCGCTCGACCGCGACCACGCGGGTGTCGATCGGCTGGCGGCCCGGCGGCATCTCGTCCAGC
>DKII01000095.1 GCA_002454125.1 Novosphingobium sp. UBA6722 | reverse complement strand
TGTGGCTGGTCGATCCGATCGACGGGACCCGCGATTTCATCCACGGCCGGCCGGGCTGGGCGGTCTCGGTCGCGCTGGTCAGTGCGGGGCGCCCGCTGCTGGGTCTGCTCTGCGCGCCGGCGCGGGACGAACTGTGGTCGGCCGAGGCCGGGCAGGGCAGCTGGCGCAACGGCGTGAAACTGGCCGCCAGCCGCCGGACCGAATTTTCGGGATCGCGCGTGCCCGCCGATACCCTGCCCAAAAGCGATCTGGATCTGGTGCCGGTGGCGCGGCCCAATTCAATTGCGCTGCGCATGGCGATGGTCGCGGCCGATGAGGCGGACCTGGTGGCCACGCTGCGCTGGGGCTTTGAATGGGATATCGGTGCCGCCGCGCTAATCGCGCGCGAGGCCGGCGCAGCGGTGACCGACGCGTTTGGCCAGCCGCTGAATTACAACAAGCGCGATCCGCGCGATTTTGGCGTGCTGGTCGCGGCGCCCGGTATCCACGCCGCCGCGGTCGAGCGCCTGGCCGATCGGGCCAGGGCGCTCGCCGGTTAGCGGTGGTTACTGGCCGGCGCGGGCGGCCTGGACGTCTTCCTGGGTCACCGGCACGATCTTGATCTCGACCCGGCGGTTCTTGGTCCGGCCAGCCTCGGTGGCGTTGTCGGCGATCGGCATCGTTTCACCAAAGCCCTGGCTGCGGATGCGCGCCGCCGGCACGCCGCGCGACTGCAGGTAGCCCGCGACAGTGCGGGCGCGGTTCTCCGACAGGGTCTGGTTATAGGCGTCCGATCCGGTTGAATCGGTGTGGCCATAGACGTCGATCAGGCTGTTGGGATACTTGATCAGGCTGTCTGCCACCTGGTCCAGCGTGGTGCGGAAGGTGGGTTTCAGCGTGTAGCTGGCGACATCGAAGGTCACGCCATCGGGCAGGTTCACCAGGATCGCCGCGCCATTGTCAGTCTCGGTCACGTCGACGCCCGAGCCGGCGGTCTGTTCCTTCAGCTCCTTGATCTGCTTGTCCATCGTGTAGCCGACCGCGGCCCCGGCGACGCCGCCGATCCCGGCCCCGACGATGCGGCCGGTCTTGCCGCCGATCAGGCCGCCAAGCAGCATGCCGGCAAGCGCGCCGCCAGCGCCGCCGATGGCCGTGCGCGAAACCTTCTTTTCGCCGGTGTTGGGGTCAGTCACGCAGCCCGAGACGGTGACGAGCGAGAACGCGGCGAATGCGGAGATGAGCAGGCGGGATTTCTTCATGGTGTTATCCCCTTCAAGGATTCAACTAGAGCGTTGGCCCTGGCCGACGCTACCTGAATGAATCGTGGATGGCCGTATTGTCAACGATTTGGCGCTGGCCCCTTCGCGCTTCGCCTGATTCCTGCTAGCGATCGTCGCGTGACACCGTTTCCCTGGTCAGATGTTGCGATCATTGCGGGACTTATCCTGCTCAATGGCTTGTTCTCGATGTCCGAACTGGCGATCGTTTCGGCGCGCCCGGCGCGGCTGAAGGTTCAGGCCGAACGCGGCCATGCCGGGGCGAAGATGGCGCTGCTGCTGGCTTCGGATCCAGGCAAGTTCCTTTCGACCGTGCAAATCGGGATTACCCTGGTCGGCATTATCGCCGGGGCCTATTCGGGCGCCAGCCTGGGCGGGCCGACCGGTGAGCGGCTGGCCATGCTGGGTGTGCCCGACCGCTACGCCGATGTTGCGGGCTTTGCCCTGGTCATCGTGCTGACCACCTATTTCAGCCTGGTGGTGGGTGAACTGGTGCCCAAGCAGGTGGCGCTGCGCGCGGCTGAGCCGATTGCCATGCTGGCCGCCCTGCCGATGGCGATCGTGGCGCGGGTGACGGCGCCGTTTGTGTGGCTGCTTGATCGTTCTTCCGCCCTGCTGCTGCGTCTGATGGGCGTGCGCCATGGCGGCGAGGCCGGGGTGACCGCCGAAGAGCTGCACATGATCTTCGCCGAGGCGACCCGTTCGGGCGCGATCGAGGAAGACGAACGCCAGATCATGACCGGGATCATGAAGCTCGCTGACCGTCCGGTGCGCGAACTGATGACCCCGCGGACCGAGCTCGACACGATTGACCGCCGCGCCACCGAGGCCGAGGTCCGCGCCGCGATCAAGGACAGCCCGCATTCGCTGCTGCCGGTCGCCGATGGCTCGCCCGACAACATTGTCGGCGTGGTCAAGGTCCGCGATGTCCAGGCGCTGCTGCTGGCCGGCAAGCGGGTCCAGATCGCGCGGGTGATGAAGAAGGCCGAGATCATCCCCGACCAGCTCGACGCGATGGACGCGCTGCGGATCCTTCAGCAGTCCGGCGTGTCGATGGCGCTGGTTCATGACGAGTACGGCCACCTCGAAGGGGTCGTAACCCCGGCGGACTTGCTCACCGCGATCGTCGGCAACTTTGCCAGCCATGTCGATGATGGCGACGAGCCGCTGGTCACCGTGCGCGAGGACGGCTCACTGCTGGTCGCAGGCGCGCTCCCGGCCGATGCCCTGGCTGACCGGCTCGGGATCGACTTGCCGGACGACCGCGATTTCGCCACCGCCGCCGGCTTTGCGCTGTGGGTGATGAAGAAGCTGCCGCATGAGGGGGAGCACTTCACCCAGCAGGGCTGGCGCTTCGAGGTGATCGATATGGACGGCCGCAAGATCGACAAGTTCCTGGTCAGCCAGGTCGATCAGGGCGCGGACTGAGCCCAAAAGAAAAGGGCCCTTCCCTGCGGACGAGCCCCTTTGCCTTATCCAATAAACGAAAGCTCAGCCGCCGATAACGGCCTGCGCCTCGCGCCCGTCGCCCTGCGGGGCGGCGATGATGTCGCGGGTCACGTCACCCTTGGCGACGGTGTTGGTCTTGGGATCGCCAACTGTCGAGCGGATCGAGGCCGCGGCGGTGCCGGCGCGATTGCCGGCGGCGCGCTCAACTTCGCTGCGCGGAGCCGGCGGGCCGAACAGCGCGTCCTGCGCCTGCTGGGCGGCACTGCGGTCCGACGGACGCGGCGCGCCGGGGGCCGGCGGGGTCAGCGCGAAATCGGGCGGGATCACCAGCGGCGCCTGGCGCTGCACGGCGAACTCGTCCGGCCGGTCACGGTTGAACAGGCCGGTGCTGCCGCAGCCCGACAGGAGCGTGGCGGAGCCAATCACGGCGATGGCCAGGAACTTGCGCATTGTCTCAATTCTCCGTCACGGGAGCACCCGCATCGCTTTTCTGTTCCGCCTTTTCGCGGATCAGGAACGAACGGGCAAGGATAATCAGGACGCCGATGGTGATCGCCGCATCGGCCAGGTTGAAGACCAGGAAGGGCCGGAAATCGCCGATGTGGAAATCGGCATAGTCGACCACGTAACCGAAGTTCATCCGGTCATCGATATTGCCGGCCGCGCCGCCCAGCACCAGCGACAGGCCCAGGATGTCACCAAAGGCCTTCTCGCGCAGGATCCAGACGAACACGACCAATGCAATCAGGCTGGTCAGCGCCACCAGCCCCCAGCGCATTTCCATCGACTGGGCGGTCAGCATGCCGAGCGAGACGCCGTAGTTTTCCACCCAGGTCAGGTCGAAGAACGGCAGCAGATCGATCTTGCCCTTTTCGGGCAGCTTGAGCGTCCAGGTGACGTGGTACTTGATCCACTGGTCAACCACATAGATCAGCGCCGCCAGCGCCAGGCCGATCAGACGGTTGCGGGTGAACAGCTGGCTCATGCGCCGACCACGCTTTCGCAACGGCCGCACAGATCGCCATCCTCGGCCACATCGGGCAGGTGGCGCCAGCAGCGGCCGCACTTGTGGTCAGAGGTTCGCGTGACGGTCACGCCGTCGCCTTGCCCGCGCGTGACTTTCGCGGTGATGAACAGTTCGGCCAGATCGCCCTCGGGGGCATCGGCCGGGACAGTCACTTCAGCCTCAAGCCCCGAGCCCAGCACCTTTTCGCGGCGCAGCGGTTCGATCGCTTCGAGGACCTGCCCGCGCAGCGCCCGCAGCGCGGCAAAGCGCTCGGCCAGGGCATCGTCGAGCCACTCGTCCGGCAGCTCGTGCAGTTCCTGCAGGTGCACGCTGCCGCGATCGGGGAAGCGGGTGGTCCAGACTTCCTCGGCGGTGAAGACCAGCACCGGCGCGGCATAGCGGACCAGCGCCTGGAACAGCACGTCGAGCACGGTGCGATAGGCGCGGCGTTCGATCCCGGCCGGATCGTCGCAATAGAGCCGGTCCTTGCGGATATCGAAGAAGAAGGCCGAAAGGTCCTCGTTGCAGAAGTCGGTCAGCGCGCGGGTATATTCGTTGAAGTCATAGCTATCGATCGCCGCGCGGATCGTGCTGTCGAGCCGCTTGAGCTGGCCGAGCATATAGCGCTCCAGCTCGGGCATCTGCGCCACTTCGACGCCTTCGACCGCATGGTCATAGCCATCAAGCGCGCCCAGCAGATAGCGGAAGGTGTTGCGCAGCTTGCGGTACTGGTCGGATACGCCCTTCAGGATCTCGTCGCCGATCCGGTGGTCTTCTGTGAAATCGACCGTCAGCGCCCAGAGCCGGATGATGTCGGCGCCATAGGTTTCCATAACCTTGATCGGGTCGATCGTGTTGCCGAGCGACTTGGACATCTTCAGGCCCTTGGCATCCATGGTGAAGCCGTGGGTCAGGATCCGGTCATAAGGCGCGCGGCCGCGGGTGGCGCAGCTTTCGAGCAAGGAAGACTGGAACCAGCCGCGATGCTGGTCAGAGCCTTCGACATAGATGTCGGCCGGCCACGACAGGTCGGGCCAGCGCCCGGAGTCGAGCACATAGGCGTGGCTCGCGCCCGAATCGAACCAGACGTCGAGGATATCGGCAACCGGCTCCCACTCGCTGGGATCGTACTTGCCTTCAAGGAAGCGGTGCGCGGTATCGGGGGTCCAGGCGTCCATCCCCTCGGTGCGGACCGCGGCAATGATCGCCGCGTTGACCTCGGGATCGACCAGGTAGTCGCCGGTCTTGCGGTTGACGAACAGCGTCATCGGCACGCCCCAGGCGCGCTGGCGGCTGAGCACCCAGTCGGGCCGCCCGGCGACCATCGAGCCGATCCGGTTGCGGCCCTTCTCGGGGGTGAACTGGACCCGCTCGATCTCGCTCAGCGCGGTTTCGCGCAGGGTGCGGCCATCGGCGAGCGGCTGGTCCATCGGCACGAACCACTGCGGGGTGCAGCGGTAGATCACCTTGGCCTTGGAACGCCACGAATGCGGGTAGGAGTGCTGATAATCGGCGCTGGCCGCCAGCAGGCAACCCGTTTCGCGCAGGTCCGAACAGATCGGCCCGTCGGGCGCGTTGAACTTGGGGTTGATGACCGAGCCTTGCCCGCCCAGCCAGCCCCAGTCCTCGCGGTACTTGCCATCGCCCTCAACCGCGAACTTGGGGTTCAGGCCATGCGCCTTGCACAGCTCGAAATCGTCCTCGCCGTGGTCGGGGGCCATATGGACCAGGCCCGTCCCGCTATCGGTCGTGACGAAATCGCCGGGGAGCAGCGGCCGCGGCTCGGCAAAGAACCCGCCAAGGTGGTGCATCGGGTGGCGGGCGATTGTCCCGGCGAGATCGGAGCCTTTGCCGCGCCAAATCGACATGTAGCCAAAAGATTCGGCGTCAGATTCTCCATCGAACCACTTTGTCCGACTGCCGAAACCGTGCAGCAAATCAAAATCTGACGCAATCAAAACCCGCCTTCCTCGCCGCAAAATGCAAGACGGATCGACGACTGGGTCGCCCTCGATTGGAGTGACAGTCTCTTCGTAGAGTTCATACTCAATCTCAGGCCCATAGGCGATCGCCTGGTTCACCGGGATCGTCCACGGCGTCGTCGTCCAGATGACCGCATGGGCGCCGACCAGTTCGGGGATCGGGCTTTCGACAATCTCGAAGGCCACGTCGATCTGGGTCGAGGTGATATCCTCGTACTCGACCTCGGCTTCGGCCAGCGCGGTCTTTTCGACCGGGGACCACATCACCGGCTTGGCCCCGCGATAGAGCTGGCCGCTCTCCGCAAACTTGAGCAGTTCGGCGACGATCGTCGCCTCGCTCTCGGGCTGCATGGTGAGGTAGGGGTTGTCCCAATCGGCCATCACCCCCAGCCGCTTCAGCTGCCCGCGCTGCACGTCGACCCAGTGCTGGGCATAGGCGCGGCATTCGGCGCGGAATTCGAGGAGCGGAACCTCGTCCTTGTTCTTCTTGGCCTTGCGGTACTGCTCTTCAACCTTCCATTCGATCGGCAGGCCGTGGCAATCCCACCCGGGCACATAGGGCGCGTCCTTGCCCAGCAGGTTCTGGGTGCGGCAGACCATGTCCTTGATCGTGTGGTTCAGCGCATGGCCGATATGCATGTCGCCGTTCGCATAGGGCGGGCCGTCATGGTACATAAACCTGGGCCGGCCGCGACGGGCATTGCGCAGCTGCTCGTACAGCTTCTCGGCCTCCCAGCGCGCCTGAATGCCGGGCTCCTTCTGGGGAAGGCCCGCCTTCATGGGGAACTCGGTCTTCGGCAGGAAGACGGTGTCTCGGTAGTCGCGCTTCTCAGTCATGGCTCTATCATCAGAGGAATTTGGCGGGCCTTAGCGGGGGCGGCGCGCTTTCGCAATTTTTCTGGTTTCCTACCCCCCGTCATTCCCGCGAAAGCGGGAACCCAGTGTTGGCAGGCTCTGGATCCCCGCTTTTGCGGGGATGACGGAGCGGGTTCAGTCGCGGCTCGCCCGCCGCGCGTCGAGCGCCTTGGCCAGCTCGGCCTGCTCGCGCGGGTTGCGCTTGTTGAAGGCCGGGCGCAGCGCCGGGCCGACGCTCCAGATGTCATCGACCCAGACATAGCCGGTGAAACTTGCGGGAATCTCGCCGACCTGCTCGGGCAGGTCGAGCCCGCGCGGTTTGTCCGCCATCGGCCCGATCAGCATGACCTTGGCCCCGGCCGCCGCCATTCGCGCCTGCAGCCGGTTGGGCCAGCCGGCAAAGGCCCATTGCCGGTTGAGCGGAATGGCGATCATGCTGCCCTGGCAAGCGGCCGGAGTGAGGCCGAGCCAGCCCTGCCAAAAGTAAGCGCGGGTGCAGGCTTCGACTTGTTCGTCGCTATAGGCCAGCACCCCAGGCCAGGTCGCGCGGATCGGGGCGAGGGCGGCTTCGGGGCCGGAAAAGGCATCGCGCCGCGCCACCGGATCGCGCCCGGCGGCTTTCAGGGTCGCGACAAACCGCCCGGCCGTGGCGGCATCGGCAAAGCGCAGGTTGAACAGCAGCGCGGTATCGCCCGCAGTGGCCAGCGCCTCTTCCAGGCTGGGGATCAGACCCTGGCCAAGGCCGCGCAGCGGGAAGGTCTTGCCGCCATCGGGGCTGTAACCGTACCCGGCATCAAGGGCCTTGAGCTGCTCCAGCGTCTGGGCACTGACTGGCCCCTTGCCATTGGTCCGGCAATCGAGCGCCGCCTCATGAAACAGGACGAACCGGCCATCGGCGGTGGGGGCTGGATCGATCTCGATCATCTGCGCCCCCAGCCGCTTGGCCTGGGCGAGGGCGGGCAAGGTGTTCTCGATAAAGTCGTGGATCGGCGGCTCGATCGCCTGGGCCTTGCAGTCGCCCGCCGCATCGGGGCGGGGCAATTGCATCAGCCCGCGGTGGGCGACCAGCTTGACGTAGCCTTGCGGACTATCCGCCAGCCACGAGGCATTGATGAAGGTCAGCACCAGAAAGGCGAGGGCGAGGACGAAGCCGATCCGCCGACCCCACACCTTCATGCCAGCAGCTTTCGTGCCTGGTCGCAATCGACCAGCATCTGCTGGGTCAGCGCATCCAGGCTGTCGAACTTGGCCTCGGGTCGCAGGAAATGGTGGAAGGCCACTTCGATTTCCTGCCCATAGAGATCGCCCGACCAGTCAAAGAAATGCGGCTCCAGCAGTTCCTTGGGCGGGTCGAAGCTGGGGCGGATGCCAAGGTTGGCCGCGCCGTGGAGGCGGGTGCCGTCAGCCAACTGCGAGGAGACGGCATAGATCCCGTAATGCGGGCGCAGGTAATTGCCGAGCGGCAGGTTGGCCGTGGGAAAGCCGATCGTCCGCCCAACCTTGTCGCCATGCTGGACCACGCCGCGGATCGCGAAGGGGCGGGTGAGCAGGCGGGTCGCGGTCTCGCAATCGCCGGTCTTCAGCGCCTCGCGGATGCGGCTGGAGGAGACGACCTCGCCATCGAGCATGACCGGGCCGACCGCGCGCGAGGACAGGCCCAGCTCGGCACCGCGGGTCTTGAGCAGTTCGATGCTGCCGCCCCGGCCCTTGCCGAAGGTGAAGTCCTCACCGGTCACCACGCCGGCCGCACCCAGCCGTTCGACCAGCAGCTTGGCCATGAAATCCTCGGCCGTGGTCGAGGCCAGTTCGGCGTCGAAGGCGAAGACCAGCATGGCATCGGCCCCGGCGGCCGCGAACAGTTCCTGCCGCTGGTCCAGCGTGGTCAGGCGGAAGGGTGCGGCATCGGGCTTGAAGAAGCGCACCGGGTGCGGATCGAAGGTCGCGACGATCGCCGGGCGGCCTTCCGCCTTGGCCCAGGCAATCGCCTCGCCGGCCACGGCCTGGTGGCCCAGGTGGAAACCATCGAAATTGCCCAGCGCGATGATCGCACCGCGCAAGGGATCGGGCATGGGGTCAGTGGCAAGAAGGCGCGGGATCGTCATTACGGCAGGGTCGTCTCGTTCAAGGGCATGATCCCGGCGCGAATCACGCGCAGGGCATTGCCGCCCATCACCGCGCGGATCTCGTCGGGCGTAAAGCCTTCGTCCAGCAGCGCCTGAGTGACCTGGACGAGCCCGCTGGTGTCGAACCGCACGGTGGTCGCCCCGTCATAGTCGCTGCCGAGGGCCACGTGGCTAATGCCGACCAGGTCGCGCACGTGCTTCATCGCCTTGGCGGCGGCGCGTGGGGACGTGTCGCAGATTGCCCCGTCCCAATAGCCGATGCCGATGATCCCGCCGGTCTTGGCGACAGCGCGGATCTCGTCATCGGAGAGGTTGCGGTTGGTCTTGCAGGTCGCCTGGACCCCGCCGTGGCTGGAAACCACCGGGCGACGCACCTTGGGCAGCAGCTCGGCCACGCCCTGGTGTGAGAGGTGGGCGATGTCGATAATCATCCCCAGCTCTTCCATCCGCGTCACGACCTGCCAGCCAAGCGGCGTGATCCCGCCCTTCTTCACCCCGTGCATCGACCCGGCGATGTCGTTGTCGAAGAAGTGCGACAGGCTGGCCATGCGGAAGCCCGCGGCGTGGAGCTTGTCGAGGTTTGCGAGCTTGCCTTCCAGGCTTTGCAGGCCCTCAATGGTGAGCATGGCGCCAACAGGGCGAACGAAGCCTTGGGTTACAGCAGTCGGCTTGGTGCTTTGAACGCCTTGCGGCAAATCGCGGGCCTTGAGCAGTTTGTCCAGGTCGTCTGTCGAAGTAACTTTCCTCAAAGCGTTGCCTGACTTTGCCACCGCCCGGTCCAGCTTCTCGCCATGATAAAGCGACCGCTCGGTCAGCGAAAACCAGGTCCGGACCGGCTGGAGCTGGGCAATCACCAGCGGGGTAATGTTGTCGGTCTCGCCCGAATTGCCATCATAGTTCTGCCCGCGCGGGGTCTTGGTGACGCTCGAAAAGAGCTGCAGCGCGACATTGCCCGCTTGCAGCCGCGGCAGGTCTTCATGGCCCCGGTCGGCGGCCTTCAGCATATCGCGTCGCCACATCAGCGTATCGGAATGGAGGTCAACGATCTGCAGCGTCTGGTGCAGCGCCTTGGCCTCGGCGCTGACCGGGATGCCGGGCTGGCCATCAATCTTGTTCATGCTGGCTTCGAGATAGCCCGGCGCCACGCCGAAGAAACCCACTGCACCCAGTGCCAGCAGTGCCAGCGGCATCCAGACCCGTTTGTGCATTGCCATCCCCTTCTTCGCTCCCGTCAGGCGGGTTTACGCAGCAGGGTGACGAAAGCAAACCCCGGGACGCGACCATCTGCCGGGTGCTGCTCGCGCGCGGCCTCGGTCCATGCGCTCCGGTCGAAATCGGGGAAGCGCGTGTCGCCATCGGGTTCGGCCTGGACTTCGGTCCATTCGATCCGGTCGGCATAGGGCAGGAACTGGCGATAGATCTCCGCCCCGCCGATCACCGCGATATGCGGGGCATTGGCCAGCGCGATCGCTTCTTCGGGCGAGCGGGCAACTTCGGCACCTTCCTCGGCCCAGTCCGTATCGCGGGTCAGCACGATGTGACGGCGGCCGGGCAGCAGGCCGGGCAGCGATTCGAAGGTCTTGCGGCCCATGATCATGGGCTTGCCAGCGGTCTTGGCCTTGAAGTGGCGGAGATCGGCCGGGAGGTGCCAGGGCAGCGCGCCGTCGCTACCGATCACGCCATTGGCGGCAACCGCCACCACCAAGAAAATCTCGCGGTGGTTCACAGTGTCAGCCGGGTCACATGGCCCATCTTGCGGCCCGGGCGCGCGGCGGCCTTGCCGTAGAGATGCAGGTGGTTGCGCGGGTCGGACAGGATCGGGGCCCAGTCATGCACTTCGTCACCGATCAGGTTCCACATCTCGACGCCCCGCGCCGCCAGCGCCGGATCGCCCAGCGGCAGGCCGCAGATCGCGCGAATGTGGTTTTCGAACTGGCTGGTCAGTGCGCCCTCGATGGTCCAGTGGCCCGAATTGTGGACCCGCGGGGCCATCTCGTTGAACACGGGGCCTTCAGCCGTCGCGAAGAATTCCAGCGTCAGCACCCCGACATAGTCGAGCGCCGCCGCGACCTTGGCGGCCAGTTCGCGCGCGGCCGGAACCTGTGCTGCAACATCAGCCCCGGCGGGCACGGTCGAGCGGTCGAGGATCCCGCCCTTGTGGACGTTCTCGGCGCTGTCCCAGAATACGATCGTGCCGTCCTGCCCGCGCGCCAGGATCACACTGAATTCGGCCGTGAAGTGGATGAAGCCCTCATAGACCAGCGCCTGGCCGGTCAGCACCACGCCATCGGCATCGTGATCGGCCATGATCCGCCATTGGCCCTTGCCATCATAGCCATCGCGGCGGGTCTTGAGGATGCCGGGTGAGCCGATCGTCTCAAGCGCCTGGGCCAGGTCTTCGGCGGTGTCCACTGCGGCGAATGGCGCGGGCGTGCCGCCAAGATCGGTGACGAACCGCTTCTCGTTCAGCCGGTCCTGCGCCACTTCCAATGCGCGGGCATTTGGCAGCAGCGCCACCCCGCCCAGCACCGCCAGCGGCGCTACGGGCACATTCTCGAACTCATAGGTAACAACCGCGCAGTCGGCGGCGAAGGCGGCCATGGCGGCGGTATCGCTCCATCCGGCACAGGTGAACTGCGCGGCGACATCGGCGGCGATCGAATCGCTCTCGGGCGCGTAGATGTGGACCCGGTAACCCAGCCGCGCCGCGGCCATGGCCAGCATCCGGCCCAATTGGCCGCCCCCGAGAATGCCGATGGTTTCGCCCGGGGGGATCATCATCGCCTCAACTCGGTCGCTCAGCCACGCTGGCGCTTTGCGCGGCGCGGAAGGCCTTGATCTTTTCCGCCAGCGCCGGGTCGGTCGTGGCCAGGATCGCGGCGGCGAGCAGCCCGGCGTTGGTTGCGCCGGCTTCGCCAATCGCCAGGGTGCCGACCGGAATCCCGGCGGGCATCTGCACGATCGACAGCAGGCTGTCCTGCCCCGACAGCGCCTTGGACTGCACCGGCACGCCCAGCACCGGCAGGTGCGTCATGCTGGCAACCATGCCCGGCAGGTGGGCGGCGCCGCCCGCCCCGGCGATGATCACCTTGAAGCCTTCGTCCGCTGCGCCTTCCGCGAAAGCCACCAGCCGCTGCGGGGTGCGATGCGCGGAGACGATCCGCGCGTCATAGGCCACGCCCAGCTTGTCGAGCGCATCGGCGGCGCACTTCATCGTCGCCCAATCCGACTGGCTGCCCATGACGATGGCTACAGTTGCGCTTGACGACTTTGGCATCTCAGCGCTCCGCCAGGTAATAGCGCTCAAGCGCGGTCAGGTTGTCGTCCAGTTCATAGACGATCGGCTGCCCGGTCGGGATTTCGAGACCGGTGATGTCGGCATCGGAAATGCCCGACAGGTGCTTGACCAGCGCGCGCAGCGAATTGCCGTGCGCGGCGACCAGCACAACCTCGCCCGCCTTCAGCGCCGGGGCAATCGCGGCCTCGTAATAGGGCAGGACGCGGGCGATGGTGTCCTTGAGGCTCTCGGTCGAAGGGATTGCAATTCCGGCGTAACGCGGGTCGGCCTTGAGATCGAACTCCGAGCCGTCTTCCAGCACGGGCGGCGGAATATCAAAGCTGCGGCGCCAGATCTTGACCTGCTCATCGCCGTGCTTGGCAGCGGTCTCGGCCTTGTCGAGCCCGGTCAGCCCGCCATAGTGCCGCTCGTTCAGCCGCCAGTCCTTGGTTTCCGGGATCCAGACCCGGCCGGCGGCTTCCAGCGCCAGGTGCAGCGTGCGAATCGCGCGGGTCTGGAGTGAAGTGAAGGCCAGGGTTGGCAACATGCCCTTGGCCTTGAGCAGGCTACCGGCCGCGCGGGCCTCATCCTCACCCTTGGCGGTCAGATCGACATCCCACCAGCCGGTAAAGCGGTTTTCGAGGTTCCACTGGGACTGGCCATGACGGACGAGAATCAGGCGCGGCAAGGGCTTGGCTCCGCAATTGACTTAGGAGCACCCGCCCCTAGCGAGGCTCCGGGTCTTTGGGAAGGGGCGGATTGCCCGCTGAAAGCGCGCGTGCCTGTTCCTTGCGCCGCCGCAGGTTTTCCCTGAGCTTCGCGGCCAGGCGCTCTTCGCGTGAGAGGTTGCTGTCTTTACCCATCGGCAATCGGTGCTGCGCTATCAGGGTCACGCTTGACAAAGCAAGGGGGCACGGCCAATAGCGCGCCCCTGCCCGGACCGGCCTTGCCGCTGCGGGCTATCCGAATGGTTGGCTGCTGTAGCTCAGTGGTAGAGCGCATCCTTGGTAAGGCTGAGGTCGGGAGTTCAATCCTCCCCAGCAGCACCATTCGAACCTTCCGACAGGTTTAGCAGCGGCGGCCGATTGTGCCGTCGACAAAGGCGCGGGCCCAGTTCTGGCTGGATGCGTGCTCGTTGGATAGGTCGTCGGGATCGAGGTTGCGCAGCGTTACCAGCTGGTCATGTGATAGCGGCGCTTCAAAGTTCAGTCCCAATCGACCCTGGGCGCACCAGGCGACATCGGCAAACAGCTCAAGTCTTGGCAGCCGCAAGATGCACGAAGCGCCTGGGCGCAGCGTGAATTGCGAAGCGACCCGGGCGCCGGTGGCCGAGATATTCTCGAGCACGGCCGGGCCCTGGCCATCCAGGGTGATCAGCGTTGCGGGCAGCCGCAAGCGCAGGCGCGAACTGGCGCGGCGGCCGCAATTGGCCAGGTGCTGGGGGTCTTCGCAGCCCATCGCCCGCGCATGCCACGGACATGGCCAATGCGGCGTAAGGCTGGCCTAGGCACTTGCCCCTAGCTGGCGCGCAAGTCGGCCCATTCCGGATGGCGCTTGAACTGCGCGGCGACATAGCTGCAGACCGGATCGATCGTAAAACCCTGCGCGCGGGCATCGGCGACCAGCGCCTCGACCAGCTTGCCGGCCACGCCCTGTCCCCCGATCTCGCGCGGTACCAGCGTGTGTTCGGCTGCGCGGACAGTGCCGTGCTGCACCCAGGTCAGCCGGCCGATTTCGGTCTCTCCGGGCAAATGGGCATGGTACTCACCGACCCGGTCCGAACCGTGGCGGGTTATAGTCACTTCGGCCATGATCGTTTCCTGATGCTTGACGCCGGGCAATGCGGCCATAAGGCGCAAATATGGCCATGCAGTTCCTCTCCGACAATGCCGCCTCGGTCCATCCTGCGCTGTGGCGCGCGATGCAGGCGGCAGATGCCCCTGATTCGCCCTATGATGGCGATGCGCTGAGCCAGCGGCTCGACGCGGCCTTTGGCGAGGTCTTCGGGCGCGACTGCGCGGTGCTCTGGGCGGCGACCGGGACTTCGGCCAATTGCCTGGCGTTGGCGAGCATGGTCCAGCCCCATGGCGGCGTGGTCTGCCACCGCGAAGCCCATATCGAGGTTGATGAGGGCGGGGCACCCGGCTTCTACCTCCACGGTGCCAAGCTGATGCTGGCCGAGGGCGAGGGGGCCAAACTGACGCCTGCGGCCATCGCCGCGGTGATCGATCCGCTCCGCAACGATGTCCACCAGGTCCAGCCGCACGCCGTCTCGATCACCCAGGCGAGCGAGTATGGCCGGGCCTATCAGCCAGCCGAGATGGCGGCGGTTGGCGCCTATTGTGCCAAGCGCGGTCTGCCGCTGCACGTCGATGGCGCGCGGTTCGGCAACGCGGTGGCCTTCCTCGGCTGCACACCGTGGGAAGCCTGCCAGGGGGCGGCGGCGCTCAGCTTCGGCATGATCAAGAATGGCGGGATGAGCGCCGAGGCGCTGGTCTTCTTCGATACGGGCCTGGCCGATGTTGCCCGCTATCGCCGCAAGCGTGCCGGGCATCTGCAATCGAAAGGCCGCTACCTCGCCGCCCAGCTCCTCGCCATGCTTGAGGGCAACCTGTGGCTGGAGAACGCCCGCCACGCCAACGCCGCCGCGCAGGAGCTGGCCAGCGCGGCGCAGGACCGCCTGCTGCACCCGGTTGAAGCCAACGAGGTGTTCCTGCGGCTGACCGCGCCCGAGCGCGAGGCGCTGCGGGCGCAAGGCTTCTCCTTCTATGACTGGGGTGATGATGCCGCGCGCATGGTGACGGCCTGGAACAGCCCGATGGAGCATGTCACGGCGCTGGCCCGCGCGATTGCAGCGCTATGAGCGGCGTGACGCTGACGCCGCGCTCGATCGCGGCGTTCATTTTCCTGGCGCTGGTCTGGGGCTCGACCTGGCTGGTGATCAAGGACCAGATCAGCGAAGTGCCGCCAGCCTGGTCAGTCGTCTGGCGCTTTATCCTGGCGGCGACGGCCATGTCGGCCTTTGCCCTGCTTCGCCGCGAGCGGATGCGGCTGACGGCCCGCGAAATGGCCGTGGCGATTGCCATGGGCGTGTTCCAGTTCAGCCTCAATTTCCAGCTGATCTACCGTTCTGAGCACTACCTCACCTCGGGCCTCGTCGCCGTGGTCTTCGCGCTGATGATTGTGCCCAATGCGATCCTGGCGCGGCTGGTGCTTGGAGCGGCGCTGACCCGGCGGTTCCTGGCCGGATCGGCCATTGCCCTGGCAGGGATCGCGCTGCTGATGCTCCACGAATACCGCATCGCCCCGCCGAACAGCGGTGTCACGACCGGGGTGCTGCTGGTGACGGGGGCGATCCTCTCGGTCTCGGTCGGCAACCTGCTGCAAGCCATGCAAACAGCGCGCGCGGTGCCGGTGGTCTCGCTGATGGCCTGGGGGATGATCTGGGGCGTGGTGGCGAGCGCGGGCTATGCGATTGTCGCGGTCGGCGCTCCGGCGCTCGATCCGCGCCCGGCCTATCTGGCGGGGATTGCCTACCTCGGCCTGGTCGGCTCGGCGCTGACCTTCCCGCTCTATTCGCAGCTGATCCGCGAATGGGGGCCGGGTCCGGCGGCCTATAACGGTGTTGCCGTGCCGGTAGTGGCGATGATCCTTTCGACCCTGTTCGAAGGCTATGAATGGAGTCTGCTGGCTGGTGGTGGGGCAGTGCTCGCCATGGCCGGACTGCTGGTTGCGCTGTCAGGCCGGAAGTAGACTGGCCAGCCCTTCACGGCAGGTCGGATAGCGCGGGCTCCAGCCGAGCACCCGCTTCGCCTTGCCATTCGCGACCCGCCGGTTCTCGGCATAAAAGGCCCGCGCCATCGGCGAGAGGCCGGCCTCGTCCAGCGTTTGCAGCGGCGGCTGCGGCGAGCCGAGCAGCGCGCAGGCGTGCTCGATCACCTCGTTCTGGCTGCACGGCAGATCATCGCTGATGTTGTATGCCCCGGCCGGTGCTTCGAGCGCGAGCACGGCGGCGCTGACGATGTCATCGGCATGGACCCGGCTGAACACCTGGCCGGCCAGGTCGATCCGGTGGGCCTTGCCCTCGCGCACCCGGTCGAGCGCCGAGCGGCCGGGGCCATAGATCCCCGGCAGGCGCAGCACCCGAGCGCCGCGGGCCAGCCATTCGGCGTCGGCATCGGCGCGGGCGGTGCGGCGGCCAGTCCCGGTTGGCGCGCTTTCATCGACCCAGGCCCCGGCGGTATCGCCATAGACCCCGGTCGACGAGAGATAGCTCAGCGGCTTGCCCGCCAAGGCATCGCCATAGGTCAGCAGTACCGGATCGCCGTCCGCAGTGGGCGGGACCGAGGATAGCACCTGATCCGCGTCGGCCAGCGCCATCCGCACCGATCCGGCATCGTCGAACCGCAGTGTCCCGGCGCTGCCAGTGGAGACGACTTCCCAGCCGCGCGCAGACATGGCGAGGGCAAAGCGGGCCGCGGTGTAACCGAGGCCGAAGATGAACAAGCGTTTCACCGTGCTTTCCTATCCGTTCGTGTCGGGCGAAGTCGAGACACTTGCACAGGCATCTCGACTTAGTTCGATGCGAACGGCATTGAGGGCCGATGGACGCCATCACCGCACCCCCCGCCGCCCCGCCCGTCATCCGCCGCGAAGACTATCGGCCCCCGGCCTGGCTGGTCCCGCAGATCCGGCTAAAGTTCACGCTCGGGCTGGAGCAGACCCGCGTCCAGGCCAGCCTTGACGTGAAGCGCAACCCGGCGGCTGAGCCAGCCGGCGTGCTGCGCCTCAATGGCGATGGCCTGACCCCGGCAGGCGTATGGATCGATGGCGCGGCCAGCACTGACTGGCGGATGGACGGCAGCGACCTTGTGATCACGCTCAGCGCCGATGCGCATGAGGTTGGGATCGAGACCGAGATCAACCCGGCCGCCAATACCCAGCTGATGGGGCTCTATGCCTCGAACGGCATGCTCTGCACCCAGTGCGAAGCCGAGGGCTTCCGCAAGATCACGCTCTACCCGGACCGGCCGGATGTGCTGGCGCCGTTCCGCGTCACCGTGATCGGCGATCGCGCCTCCTGCCCGGTGCTGCTGGCCAACGGCAACTGCGTCGCGCGCGGCGAGCTGGAGGGCGGCCGTCACTTCGCCACCTGGGAGGATCCGCATCCCAAGCCCAGCTATTTGTTCGCGCTGGTCGCCGGTGATCTCGCCTGTCTGCGCGACCGCTTCACCACGCGCTCGGGCCGCGCGGTCGCGCTGGAGATCTACACGGCGCCCGAGGACCAGGACAAGTGCCGTCACGCCATGGACTCGCTCATGGCCGCCATGCGCTGGGACGAGGAGCAGTACGGCTGCGAGTACGACCTCGACAGCTACATGATCGTCGCGGTGTCGCACTTCAACATGGGCGCGATGGAGAACAAGGGACTCAACATCTTCAACACCAGCTGCGTGCTGGCGCACCCGGCGACCACCACCGACGCCGGCTTCCAGCGCGTGGAGTCGGTGGTGGCGCATGAGTACTTCCACAACTGG
>DKII01000094.1:21052-32908 GCA_002454125.1 Novosphingobium sp. UBA6722 | reverse complement strand
TGGCTGAGCGAGGCGGGATTGCCTGAGGAATGCGATTGCAGCCGCGCCATCGCCTCGATCAGCCAGGCCGGGCCAGTGGCGACACCGATGCGCAGGCCGGTCATGGCATGGCTCTTCGAGACGCCCGAGACGGTCAGGACCCGCTCGGCCAGGTTCGGGCAGACCACGGCGAGCGTTGCATGGGTGCCAGAACCATAGCGCAGCGGGGCGTAGATATCGTCGCTCATCACCAGCACCTGGGGATGGCGGTCGAGGACCGCGCCAAGCGCTGTTAGCTCCTCAGCCGAATAGACCGCGCCGGTCGGGTTGCCGGGGCTGTTGAGCAGCAGCCACCGGGTTTGCGGTGTGATCGCAGCTTCGAGTTGCTCGGCGGTGATGCGGAAGCCGCCCGACGCCGTGGTCTTGAGCGGAACCACCTCGGCCCCGGCAAAGCGGGCAATCTCGGGATAGCTGACCCACCACGGTGCGGGGATCAGCACTTCGTCGCCGGGGTTGAGGGTGGCCAGCAGCGCATGGAAGATCGCCTGCTTCCCTCCGGCGCTGACGATTACCCGCTCGGGCGTGGTCGCCAGCCCCAGATCGCGCTGGAAATGCAGCGCAGCAGCCTGGCGGAGGCGGGCGGTGCCCGCGACGGGCGTGTATTTCGTATCCCCGGCATCGAGCGCGGCGCGCACCGCATCGGCCACGTGCGCGGGCATGGCAAAGTCCGGCTCACCGACCGAGAGCGAGATGATGTCGCGGCCTTCGGCGCGCAGCGCGGCCGCGCGGTCGGTCATCGCCGTGGTCTGGGACGCGGCAATCCGGGCGAGTGCGGCGGAGATCACGGCAGCAGCCGCGCCGGTACCAGCCCGCGCACGGCATTGCCGATCAGGAACCCGTCCTGCAGGTCATCGAGCGTCAGCTCGGCCTCAACCGCGCGGCCCGCCTCGATCAGCGAGCGGCGCAGCACACCGGGCAGCAGGCCCAGGTGCGCGGGCGGGGTCAGCAACTGGCCGCCGCGCTCGACAAACAGGTTGGTGATGCAGCCTTCGGTCACCAGGCCATCGTCGCGCAGGAACAGCGCTTCGTCTGCGCCGGCGTTGCGCGCAGCGCGCAGGCCCACGTCATAGAATTCGCGGTCGCTGGTCTTGTGGCGCAGCCGCCAGTCGCCGCTATCGACCGGCAGGCGCAGCACGGCCACCCGGGCCGGCTCTGCAAAAGGTTCCGGCAGGGCGCTTATTTCCAGCGCATAGGCCCCGCTGCGTGCCGCCACCAGCCGAACGCGCGAGGGCGCATCGGCTTCAAAGCACAGCGCCTGGATTGCGTTGCGCACCGCATGGCGATCGAAGGCAAAGCCCAGTTCGGCAGCGCTGGCCTTGATCCGTTCGAGATGCAGCTCAAGCAGCGGGATGCCACCCTCGGGCGTAAAGGCCATGGTCTCGATCAGGTCGAATCCGGCGGCCCCTGAACCCGAAGCGGAACTGCGCACGAAACCTCCCTTGACCAGGCTCTCCCGCCATTCCGGCAGAGCCTCGGAATCGGCAACGATTGCCGATCCCACCCCTAGCACGGCCGTCCCCTGGTTGTTTTCCACCGGGGTCAGCCGCAGGGTGCGGATTGCCACATTGAAGGCCGCATCGGAAGTCCCATCGGCCTTGGGCGCATCGATCCGGCCAATCGCCCCGCAATAGGGCCCGCGCGGATCGCGCTCGACCGCGTTGATCAGCTCCATCGCCCGGATCTTGGGCGCGCCGGTGATCGAGCCGCAGGGGAACAGCGCAGCGATCATGTCGGCCGCGCCCTTGCCGGGTTGCAGCCGGGCGCGGACCGTGGTGACCATCTGGTGGACGGTCGGATAGCTTTCGACTGCGAAGGGCCGGTCGACCCGCACGCTGCCTGCCTCGGCCACGCGGCTAAGGTCATTGCGCAGCAGGTCGACGATCATCAGGTTCTCGGCCCGGTCCTTGACCGAACTGGCCAGCTCTGCCGCCAGCGCTTCATCCTGCGCCGCGTCGCGCCCGCGGGGGCGGGTGCCCTTCATCGGCTTGACCGTGGCCGCGCCGTCCTTTTCGGCAAAGAACAGCTCGGGCGAGAAGCTCAGCAGCCAGTGCGAACCGTCGTAAACCACGCCGCCATAGCCTGCGCCAGCCGCCGGACGCAGCGCGGCATAGATCGCCAGCGGCTCGCCGCGCCAGGTGCCGGTCAGCGGAAAGGTCAGGTTGGCCTGATAGATATCGCCCGCCGCGATCGCTTCCTGCAGCGCGGCGAAGACCTGGCTGTAAGCCCCCGCCGAGCGCGCCGGATCAAGCGGACCGATCCGCGCCGGGCCGGTGCCGCCATGCTCGGCCAGCCAGGCGGGCACGGCATCGGCGGCGATCTCGTCATAGCCGGCAAAGGCGCCGAACCAGACCAGCGGGCCATTGGCCCCGGTCCGCGCCGCTGCCAGCGGAGCCAGTCGCTCCTCCAGCGCCAGCCCCGCCTCATAGGCCATGTAGCCCGCCAGGTGATGACCAGCGGCGCGCAGCACTTCAATCCGCGCAAGCGCCGGGGCCACCTCGTCCAGCCGCCGCGCCACGACCAGTTCGAGCGGATCGCGATAGAGCCGGGCCGGGCTGGCGCCCGCAGGCCGGGCATCATCAAGCAGGATAAATGGTGCAGTCATGCGCGTTGGCTTCTAGCGAGGAGCGCGCGTCCATGCAAAAACGCTCTCGCCGCGGGGCTTAACCGGCTCTATCTGAATCGAGTCGCATTTTCAGGAGCATGACATGAGCGAGATCTTCCTCGGCCTTGGTAGCAATGGTGAGCGCCAGGTGCTGCGGCTGGGCCGCGCCAATCGCCACGGGCTGATCGCCGGGGCGACCGGCACCGGCAAGACCGTCACGCTCCAAACCATTGCCGAGCAGTTCTCCGCCGCCGGGGTGCCGGTGTTCATGGCCGACGTGAAGGGCGATCTGGCGGGCATTTCGATGGCTGGCAGCCACGATTTCAAGCACGCTGACAAGCTGGAAAGCCGCGCTGCCGAGCTGGGCATCACTGACTATGCCTACAAGGACAACCCGGCGGTATTCTGGGACCTTTACGGTGAGCAGGGCCACCCGATCCGCACCACCATTTCGGAAATGGGCCCGCTGCTGCTGAGCCGGCTGATGGGCCTCAACGAAACGCAGGAAGGCGTGCTGACCGTTGCCTTCAAGTGGGCCGATGACAACGGCCTGCTGCTGCTCGACATGGATGACCTGCAGCAGACGCTGATGGCCTGCGCCGAGAACGCCAGCGCGCTGGCGACGACCTATGGCAACATTTCCAAGGCCTCGGTCGGCACGATCCAGCGGCAGCTGCTGTCCTTCGAAAGCCAGGGCGCCGACAAGTTCTTTGGCGAGCCGGCCTTCGAGATCAACGATTTCATCCGCGTCGACGAGAACGGCAAGGGCGTGATCAACGTCCTTGCCGCCGACAAGCTGATGCAGAACCCCAAGCTTTACGCCACCTTCCTGCTCTATCTGCTGTCCGAGCTGTTCGAAGCGCTGCCCGAGGTGGGCGATCCCGAAAAGCCGACGCTCGTCTTCTTCTTCGACGAAGCCCACCTGCTGTTCGAAGATGCGCCGCAAGCGCTGTTCGAAAAGATCGAGCAGGTCGTCCGCCTGATCCGTTCGAAGGGGGTGGGCGTCTATTTCATCACCCAGAACCCGATCGACATTCCCGAAAAGATCGCCGGGCAGCTGGGCAACCGGGTCCAGCACGCGCTGCGCGCCTTCACCCCGCGCGACCAGAAGGCGATCCGGGCCGCGGCCGAAACCTTCCGGATCAACCCGGACCTGGATGTCGAAACCGCGATCACCGAATTGAAGGTGGGCGAAGCGCTGGTCTCGACGCTCGATGACGATGGCGCGCCGACGATCGTCCAGCGCACGCTGATCGCTCCGCCGCGCTCGCGGCTGGGACCAGTGACGCCCAAGGAGCGCGCGATCATCCAGTCGATCAGCCCGTTTGACGGCAAGTACGACAACCTGGTCGATCGCGAGAGCGCCGAGGAAGTGCTGCTGCAGAAGTCGGCCGATGCCGCGCAGGCGGCGCAGGTGGTTGAGGAGCAGGGTGAGGAAGCCCAGCGCGCCCAGCCGCGCAAGACCACCTCGATGTGGGAAAAGGCCGGCAAGGCGGCCTTCGGCGCGGCGGCCAGTTCGGCCGGGACGATGATCGCGCGGCAGATGACCGGGCGCAAATCGGGCGGTTCGCCGGTTGCCTCGGCGGCCTCGGCCGCGGCGGGTGCAATCGGCACGGCGCTGGGCGGGGCCATGCTCGGCCGGTTCGCGCGCGGACTGCTCGGCGGGTTGCTGCGCTGACCGTCCGTCGATTCCCGTAATCCTCCGGTCGAAGACCGCACCCATCGCAGGCGGGGCTCGCGCAGGCACGCGGCTCAAATCAATTCGGATGGGGAACCGATGTACTGGAAGCTTACCGCCGCGGCCGTTTTGGCCCTTTCAACCAACGCGCCTGCCTTGGCTCAGGCAGCAGAGGCGCCGGCACCCGCTGTGCCGGTCCCGGCCGGCAAGCTGACCGGACAGGTCCAGCCGCAGGCCTATCGGCTCGATCTGACGATCGATCCCCGCCAGGAGCGCTTCTCCGGCAAGACCGAGATCGACGCGGTGCTGAAGGCGGCCAGCCAGACGATCGACCTGCACTGGCGCGACCTCAACCTGCAATCGGTCGAAGTGCTGGTCGGCGGCGAGGTGCTGAAGCCCACCGCGCAGCAGGTTGACGATTCCGGGGTTGGCCGGCTGACCTTTGCGGAGAGCGTTCCGGCCGGTCCGATCACGCTGCGCTTT
This sequence comes from Novosphingobium sp. UBA6722, assembly GCA_002454125.1. GTDB lineage: Bacteria > Pseudomonadota > Alphaproteobacteria > Sphingomonadales > Sphingomonadaceae > Novosphingobium. The sequence continues at coordinate 28,106 of DKII01000094.1, read as the reverse complement.
GCCTATGACGCGCCGTTCCAGACTGCACCGGCCGGGCTGTTCCGGGTCAAGGTGGCGGACGAATGGTATGCCTGGACCCAGCTCCAATCGATCGACGGGCGCGGCGTGTTTCCCAGCTTTGACGAGCCCGGCTTCAAGACGCCCTTCACCGTCACGCTGCGCACCCCGCCGGGGCAGACCGCGGTCAGCAACGCCCCGCAGACCGGGGTGAGCCGCGAGGGCGGGCTGGACGTCCACACCTTTGCCCCGACCCTGCCGCTGCCGACCTATCTGGTCGCGGCGATGGTCGGACCCTTTGCCGCGGTCGAAGGCACGGTTCCGCCCAGCCCGCAGCGCGCGAAGCCGCTGCCGCTGCGGATCATTTCGCCCAAGCCCAACGCCGATCGGCTCAGCTTTGCGCTGGAGGGATCGAAGGAAATCGTCCGGCTGCTCGAAGCCTATTTCAACGACGCCTTCCCCTATCCCAAGCTCGATCAGATCACCTCGCCGATCATGCCGGGGGCGATGGAGAATGCCGGGGCGGACCTCTACAACGATGCGATCATCGTGATGGATGAGAAGACCACCACCAGCCAGAAGCGCACCTTCGGCATGGTCGTGGCGCACGAGCTGGCACACCAGTGGTTCGGCGATCTCGTCACCCCGGCCTGGTGGGACGACATCTGGCTGAACGAAAGCTTCGCCAACTGGATGGGCTTCCGGATCGGCGACGAATGGCGCCCGGCGCTCAACATCCGCGCCGGGGCGGTGCAGGAAGGGTTCGAGGCGATGCGCACCGATGCGCTGGTCGCCGGGCGGCCGATCCGCCAGCCGATCCGCACCAATGCCCAGATCGACGAAGCCTTCGATTCGATCACTTACGGCAAGGGCGGCCACGTGGTGGCGATGATCGCCGGCTACATGGGCGACGACAAGTTCCGCGAAGGGGTGCGGCGCTATATGGCGGCCCACCGCTATGGCAACGCCACCAGCACCGATTTCTTCAAGGCCATGGCCGAGGCTTCGGGCGATCCCCGGATCGTGCCGGCGATGCAAAGCTTCACCGATCAGCAGGGCGTGCCGCTGCTGACCTTTGCCCGGGCCGGCAAGAGCTGGCAGGTCAGCCAGAGCCGCTATGCCCGGCTGGGCGCGACGCCGCCCGAAACGCGCTGGGGCATTCCGCTGTGCCTGCGCACCACCGGTGCCGCGCCGCAGTGCCAGCTCATGACCGAAGCCAAGGCGACGATCAGCTACTCCGGCAAGGGCGCGCTGGTGCCCAATGCCGGCGGCACCGGCTATTACCGGTTCGAACTGCCTGCAGCCGAATGGGACAAGCTGATCGCCGCGGCTGACCGGCTGCCCGGCGGTGAGGCCCAGGCCCTGGCGGATTCGCTCGATGCCAGCTTCAAGGCCGGCCGGGCTACACCGGCGCAGCTGATCAGCGCCGCGCGCAAGCTGGCCCTGCAGGCCGACAGCTATGCCAATGGCACCGGGATCGCCGCGCTGGCGAGCTATGCCGAGGCCGGGTTCCTGGATGATGCCGGCAAGGCCGGGTTCCAGCGGCTGGTCAACGCAGTCTATACCCCGCGGCTCAAGCAACTGGGCTTTGATCCGCGCGCCGGGGCCTATGCCGGCCATCCGCCGGAAGAGACCCAGCGGCGCCAGCAGGCGGTCGGCTACCTGGCCCGCAAGGGCGGTGATGCCGCGCTGCGGGCGCAGCTCCTGGTGGCGACGCGCGCCTATCTGGCGGGCGACCGGCAGGCGCTCGACGGCGCCTGGTTCGGGCCGGGTCTGGCGGCCGTGGTCGAAGAGGGCGGCCTGGCCGCTGCGAAGGATCTGGCCGACCGGGCGCTTGGCTCAACCGATCCGGTGTTCCGGCCGATCGCGCTGGGCGTGGTCGGCGGATCGGGTCAGGCCGAGATCGGGCGCTGGATCCTCGACCAGTTCCAGGACAGCCGCCTGCGCACCAGCGAGCGGCAGGGGCTGATCCGCGGCGTGGTGGAAAGCAGCGGCACCCGCGATCTGGGCTGGGACTGGCTCAAGACCAATTACGAGCGCCTGGCGAACAGCGGCGGCGGAATCTTCTTCGCCTCGCGCCTGCCGGCGATGGTGGCGGGCTATTGCTCGGTGGCGCGCGCTGACGAGATCGCCAGCCTGCTGCGGCCGAAGCTGCAGGGCAAGACCGGCGCACTGGGGCTGGAGCGCTCGGTCGAGCGGGTCCGCTCCTGCGGCCTGCTGAAGGACGCGCGGGCCGCCGCGCTCTCGGCGGCGCTAGCGCAGGTCAAATAGTGGGGGTCAAGTAAGCGGCAGGGTCAGGCTGGCAGTCAGGCCGGCGACCGTGCCGTCTGGCCCGCCGCGGTTGGCCAGTGTCAGGCTACCGCCGTGCTGCTCGGCAATCGCGCGGGCGAGGGTGAGGCCCAGGCCCGCCCCGCCGGTGCCGCGGTTGCGCGATGGATCGCCGCGCGTGAAAGGCTCCAGCATCCGCTGCAGGTCTTCGGCCGGGATGCCCGGACCATCGTCCGCAACCGAAAGCGTCACGTTGCCCGGCTGGCGCGTGAGGCTGACCTGCGCCGCGCCGCCGCCATGGCGCAGGGCGTTGCTGACCAGGTTGCGCAGCGCCCGGCGCAGCCAGGTGGGGCGCAGCGGCAGGGTGATCCGCTCGGCTCCGGCGAAGCTCACGGCCTCACCCATGTCCTCAAACTCCTCGACCACCTGGGCGGTGAGCGCCGTCAGGTCGGTCATTTCAAGCGGATCGCCCGGACGGCCAACCCGCGCGAGCGAGAGGATATCGTCAAGGCTGCGGGCAATGTCGTCGATCGTCGCGGCCATGCGGGTGCGCTGATCCTCATCCTCGACCGATTCGATCCGGACGCGGAGCGCTGCCAGCGGGGTCTTGAGATCATGGCCGATCGCGCCGAGCATGACGTTCTTCTCGTCGAGCAGGGCGGCGATCCGGGCCTCGAGCGCGTTATGCGCGGTAATCAGTTGCTGGACATCGGCCGGGCCGACCGGCTGCATCGGATCGCTGGCATCGCGGGTTGCGGCAAAGTGATCGACCCGCCGCGTCAGGGCCTTCAAGGGCCGGGTCAGGCGCTGCAGGATCAAAGCGATTGCGCCGACCAGCAGGGCGTAGATCACCAGCGTCTGGATCACCAGGCCAAGCAGCGGACGGGCCGGGGGCGGCGGCACCAGCACCCGGGCGACCGCCCAGGGACCGGCAGCCTCGCGGCGCACCGCCGCAACGATTACGGTTTCGGGCAGGCGCCCTTCACCGCTGCGGCGCAGCCGCCGCTCCAACCGGCGCTGGGCCACCGGATCGATCCCGATATCGCGGCGCAGGATCTGCACCGCTTCAAGCGCGATCCCCTGGTTGGCCATCAGCGCGCGCAGATCGTCCTCATGCTCGGACAGGCGCTGGTCGGTGGGCAGGATCGGCGGGGCGGCGCTCTCACGCGTGCCGGGCAGGCCTTGCAGCATCGCCTCGGCCGGCGGGCGGCGGAAGCGGCGCGGAACCGCCTCGTCTTCGTCGCGCAGCGCGCCATAGAGCCGGAAGGCAACCGTGTGAAGCAACGCCGCCTCGCGCCGTTCGGTCTGGGCGCGATAAAGCAGGACGCCATTGATCGTCTGGCCAAGCAGCAGCGCCACGGCCACGGCAAGCAGCAATTGCCCTTGCAGGCTGCGCGGCCACAGGCGCATGGGCTCAGTCCCCCGCCCGCACCCGGCGCACTTCGGCGGCGAGCATATAGCCGCCGCCCCAGACGGTCTGGATCAGCGCGGGGTTGCGGCTATCGGCCTCGATCTTGCGGCGCAGGCGGCTGACCTGGTTGTCGACCGCGCGGTCGAACAGGTGGGCCTCGCGGCCCTGGACCATGTCGAGCAGCCGGTCGCGATCGAGCACCTGGCGCGGGTGCTCCAGGAAGGCCAGCAACAGCCGGAACTCGGCCGAGGAGATCGAGACCATCGCCCCGTCGGGCGCGGTCAGCCGGCGCTTCAAGGGATCGAGCCGCCAGCCTTCGAACTCCAGCAGCTCATCTTCGGCCGGCGGCGGCGCACCCTTGGCGGCGCGGCGCAGGACCGAGCGGATCCGGGCAACCAGCTCGCGCGGGTCGAACGGTTTGACCACATAATCGTCGGCGCCGATCTCCAGCCCGACGATCCGGTCAGTCGATTCGCCCTTCGCCGTCAGCAGGATGACCGGGACCGAGAGCGCCTCGCCGATATGGCGGCAAAGCGACAGGCCGTCCTCGCCCGGCATCATGATGTCGAGCAGGACCAGGTCGGGCCGGGCTTCGCGCAGGCGGCTGCGCGCCTCGGCCGCGCTGGCGGCCTGGGTGACGGCAAACCCCTGGCGCGAGAGGTACTCGGCCAGGGGTTCGCGCAGGTCTGGCTCGTCATCGACGAGCAGCAGACGGGTGGCGGATGCGGCATCCATGCGCGCAATCAGTGCCCTTCGTGGCCGGCCTTGTCGGCAGTCTTGTCACCGGCGCCGCGCATCGAGCGCATGTGCTCGCGCATCTTGGCGCGGGCGGCCTGGCGTTCCTCGGCGGTGACGGTGCCATCCTTGTTGGCGTCCATCATCTCGAAGTGCTTGCCCTGCGCGGCGAGAAACTCGTCGCGCGAGACGGCGCCGTCCTTGTTGGCATCGGCCATGCGGGCCATCATGTGCATCCCGCCGGGACCGCCCATGCCGCCATGGTCACCCCGGCCGCCCGGGCCGCGCCGACCCATCTTGCCGCCCATTGGCGGCGGGCCATCGGGGCCGCCTTCCATGCCTTCGCGCTTCGGCCGACCGGCGGCGAATTCTTCGGGCGAGAGCTTGCCGTCCTTGTTGCTGTCGATCCGGGCGAAGTGTTCGGCCTGGCGGGCGGCACGGTCGGCCTGGTCCAGCTTGCCGTCCTTGTTGACGTCCATCCTGGCAAACATTTCGGCGGCGCGGGCCTGGGCACTGGCCTTGGTCAGGTTGGCGTCTGCGCCGGGTCCCGGCATCGGCTGGGCGAGCAGGGCGACAGGGATCGCGGCGAGCGCGAGGGCGGCCAGTGCGCCAGTGCGGTTGATCTTGGTCATAGGGTCAAAACTCCATCCACTCGGGGCGACGCCGCGCCGGTTCGCGGGAGGGGGGGAAGAACCGACCCGGCAGCGGCGTCATCCGCACCGAATAGGCCCCGCTTGTCGCGGCATTATGCCCGATTGAAGGAGAATTGTCGCCAATTGTCGCAAGACCGGCGCGCCGTTCACACGGGCGCAAGTTCAGCGCGGCCGATGCTCGGTGCCGAGCCCGGCGGTGATGAACAGGGCCGTCGCTTCGCCCGCGATGTCGGCGGTGTGCCAGGTGCCGGGCGGGTTGATCGCATAGGCCCCGGCGGCGATGGTCACGCTTTCACACCGTCCGTCGGGGTGCTCCTGATGCAGCGTCATGCTGCCCGACAGGCACAAGACAACTTCCGCGCCGGCCGGGTGCATTTCCCACGAGTCCCAGGATTCGTGGAAGGTGTGGAGCGAGACCAGCCGCCCTTCCGCGCCATCGGCGGCGTGGCGGGCGACATAGTCTTCATACCAGGCCATGCCGGTGAAGGCCGGCTGCGGCACGGCGGTAGCGCCGAGGCCGAGGTGGATCGGCTGCTGCTCAAGCGACCAGCCGACCATGGCGGCTCAGCCCATCACGAAGGCGTTGAGCTTGTTCCCGTCGGGATCGCGGAAGTAACCGGCATAGAAGCCTTCACCGCGCGGGCCAGGCGCCCCTTCATCGGTCCCGCCATTGGCCATGGCGATGGCATAGAGCCGGTCAACCTGTTCCTTGTCCTTGGCCTCCAGCGCCACCATCACGCCGTTGCCGACGGTCGCGGCCTGGCCATCATAGGGCTTGGTCACGGCGATGCCGCAGGGGCCATCCGGGATGCCCCAGGCGATGAATGTTTCAAACTCCATCATCCGCGGCGTATTCATTTCGGCAGCCAGCGCATCATAGAACTTGGCGGCGCGGGGCAGGTCGTTGGTGCCCACGGTAACGTAACCGATCATCGCAATTCTCCCTCCGATTCGATTGGAGAACAATACTAGAACATTATGGCTTTACAAGGGGGGCGCAGGCGGCCTTCAACCAGCCCAGCGCCTCGCCCGTAAGCTGCGGCGCAAGGATCGCCTCGACCCTGGCGTGATAGGCGTTCCACCAGGCCACCTCGTCGCGGGTCAGCAGGGTCTGGTCGACCAGGGTCCGGTCGATCGGGGCGAAGGTCAGCGTTTCGAAGCCGAAATACGCACCCTCGGCGCCGTCGATCGCGCGCGGTTCAACCAGCACGAGGTTCTCGATCCGGATCCCGAAATCGCCAGCCTTGTAATAGCCTGGTTCGTTCGAAAGGATCATGCCGGCGAGCAGCTCCTGCCCGGTCCCGGCCTGCCCGCCCTGGGCCTTGGCGATCCGCTGCGGCCCTTCGTGGACCGAGAGGAAGCTGCCGACGCCGTGGCCGGTGCCGTGGGCATAGTCGACCCCGGCTGCCCACAGGTATTGCCGTGCCAGCGTATCGAGCTGCGCACCGACCGTGCCCTTGGGGAAGACCGCGCGGTCGAGTGCGATATGACCCTTGAGCACGCGGGTGAAGCGGTCCTTGTGCTCCTGGCGCGGTTCGCCCGGGCCGACCCAGACGGTACGGGTGATGTCAGTCGTGCCATCGGCATATTGCCCGCCGGAATCGACCAGGAAGACCGAGTTGGGTTCAATCGGGAGGTTCGATTCCTCGTCGACGCGGTAATGCGGGATCGCCGCGTGGGGCCCGGCAGCGGAAATCGTGTCGAATGACAGGTCGCGCAGCAGCCCGGTTTCCTCGCGATAGGCGCGCAGCTGGGCGGCAGCGGAAAGCTCGGTCTGTCCGCCCTTGGGCGCCTCGACCGCAAGCCAGTGCAGGAACCGCGCAATCGCGGCGCCGTCGCGGGCTTGCGCTGCGCGCTGGCCCTGCTGCTCGACCGGGTTCTTCTGCGCCTTGGGCAGGATTGTCGGGTCAAGCAGGTCAACCGCCTTTGCCCCGGCGGCATCCAGCGCGGCATAGACGGCGTGGACCGACCGCTCGGGATCGACCGCAAT
>DKII01000094.1:13136-20983 GCA_002454125.1 Novosphingobium sp. UBA6722 | reverse complement strand
CAGCTTGCCAAGACCCGCCGCAAAGGCGCTGTACGGCGCGATGGTCACCGCATTGCCCAGGTGCGCGCGCAGTTCGGGCGTGACCTTGTCTTCGGCGATGAACAGTTCGGCCGTGCCATCGGCATGGGCGATCACGAAGGACAGCGCGACCGGCGTGCGGTCCACATCAGCGCCGCGGATGTTGAGCAGCCAGGCCACGCTGTCGAGCGCCGAAATCACCGCGGCATCGAGGCCCTTGGCGGCGAGCCATTCGGCCACTTGGCTGCGCTTGGCTTCGCTCGACTGGCCGGCGAGCTCGGTCGGATGGACCAGCGCCGGGGCAGCGGAAGGTGCGGGGCGGTCAGCCCAGACGGCGTCGACCGGATTGGCTTCGACCGGGACCATGCTCGCGCCCTTGTCGGCCAGCGCCTTCACGCAGGCATCGACCCAGGGCTTGCCGTGCAGCCACGGGTCGAACCCGATCTTCGCACCGGCAGGGGCGTGTTCGGCCAGCCAGGCCGGGATCGGCTCGGCCGGAACCGAGCGGTATTCGAACAGCCGCGCATCGACCTGATCGCGCACCTGGATCGTGTAGCGGCCATCGACGAAGATCGCTGCGCGATCGGCCAAGACAACGGCCGTGCCGGCCGAACCGCCGAACCCGGTCAGCCAGGCCAGCCGCTGGGCATAGCCGCCGACATATTCGCTCATGTGCTCGTCGGAGATCGGGATAACGAAGCCATCCAGGCCGCGGGCTTTCAATTCCTTGCGCAGGGCTTCCAATCGGGCTTCGTGGGTGTTCATCAGCATGGCTTGCAGTCCTTCTGCGGCCACCATAGAGCCAAGGGATGAGTCTGACCACACCCCCCAAAGCCGCGAAGAAGCCCCACAGCGTGACCCATCACGGGATCACCGTGACCGATGACTATGCCTGGCTGCGCGATCCCGGTTACCCCGAGGTCAAGGATGCCGAGGTCCTTGCCCACCTTACAGCCGAGAATGCCTGGTTCGAAAGCCGCATGGCCGGCCAGCAGGACCGGATCGACGCGCTGTTCAAGGAGATGCGCGCGCGGATCAAGGAGGCGGACAAGTCGGTCCCGCAGAAGGATGGCGATTACCTCTACTGGATCGAGTTCGAGGAAGGGGCGGAATACAAGAAGTGGTGGCGAAAGCCGGTCGCGGGCGGGCCGGACGAGCTGATCCTTGATGAGGTCGCGCTGGCCGAGGGCCACGAATATTTCCGGCTTGGCGCGATTGCCGTGTCGAACAATGGCAAGCTGCTGGCCTGGTCGGTTGATGACAACGGCTCGGAGCGGTTCACCGCCCGGATCAAGGTGATCGCCACCGGCGAAGTCCTCCCCGACGAGATCCCCGGGACGCTCTCCAGCCTGGTCTGGGTCGGCCAGGACAAGGGCCTGGTCTACAGCCTCGCCAACGAGCAGTGGCGGACCGACAATGCCCGGCTGCACTGGCTGGGCCAGCCGATCTCAAGTGACGTTGAGCTTTACCACGAGGATGACGAGGGCTTCCGCGTTGGTTGCTCGCTTTCGGCCAACGAGCAGTGGCTGATCATTGGTACCTCGGACCATGAAACCAGCGAAGTCCGGCTGGTCCCGGCGGCCGATCCGCTGGCAACGCCACTGCTGGTCAAGCCGCGCCAGACGGGCGTCGAATACGATGTCGACCTCAATGGCGAAACGCTGTTCATCCATGCCAACGATACCCATGAGAACTTCCGCCTCGCCACCGCACCGCTCAGCGCGCCCGGCGAATGGACCACGCTGATCGCGGGGACCGACGCGTTTTACCTGACCGGTTTCGACCTGTTTCGCGATTTCTACGTCACCGAAGGCCGGGTCCGCGGGCTCGACCGGATCGAGGTGCGCTATTACGACGATCCGGCACGGGTCGAGCCGATCGAGTTCCCCGAGGCGAGCTTCTCGGCGGGCCTGGGTGACAATCCCGAATGGGCGGTGACCACGCTGCGGCTGTCCTATGAGAGCATGGTCAGTCCAGCCTCGGTGCTCGACTACGATGTCGCCAGCCGCAAGCTTACCACGCTCAAGGTCCAGGAAATCCCCTCGGGCTATGACGCTTCGCTCTATGCAACCGAGCGGCTGGAAATTGCCGCACGTGATGGCACCAAGATCCCGGTCTCGGTGGTCTATCGCAAGGATCGCGCGGCAGGCGGCCCGCTCCACCTCTATGGTTATGGCGCCTATGGCATCTCGATTGACCCGGGCTTTTCGACCACGCGGCTGAGCCTCGTGGATCGCGGCTTTGCCTATGCCATTGCCCATATCCGCGGCGGCGATGACCTGGGCCGGGCCTGGTACAAGGCCGGCAAGCTGGAGCGGCGGACCAACACCTTCAACGACTTTGTCGATGTGGCCAAGGGCCTGATCGCGCGCGGCTTCACCCAGGCTGGCAAGATCAGCATTTCCGGCGGCTCGGCCGGGGGCGAGCTGATGGGGGCGGTGATCAATTCCGATCCTGAGCTGTGGGGCGCGGTCGTGGCGCATGTGCCGTTCGTTGACGTGCTGGCGACCATGCTCGATCCCACCCTGCCGTTGACTCCCGGCGAGTGGCCCGAATGGGGCAACCCGATCGAGGACCAGGCGGCGTTCGAGCTGATCCGCAGCTACTCGCCTTACGATCAGGTCAAGGCCCAGGCCTATCCGCCGCTGCTGGTGACCGCCGGCCTCAACGACCCGCGCGTGACCTATTGGGAGCCAGCCAAATGGGTGGCCAGGCTCCGCGAGCTCAAGACCGACGATAACGAGCTGCTGCTCAAGACCAACATGGGTGCGGGCCATGGCGGCAAGTCGGGCCGGTTCGAAAGCCTGAAGGAAACCGCTGAGGAGTTTGCCTTCATCCTGTGGCAGCTGGGGGTGCCAGAATGAGGAAATTGCCGTGAGCAATCGCTTCACCCTTACCTTCACCGCCCTCCCCGCGCACATCGATGAGCTGGGCCATGTCAACAACGCGGTCTGGGTGGACTGGATCCAGCAGATCGCCACAGCGCACTGGTCAGCCGTCGCCGCGCCCGAGCACCAGGCCGCTTTCATCTGGGTCGTGACCCGGCACGAGATCGACTATCGCGGCAATGTCGGGCTGGGGGAAACGGTGACCGCGGAAACCTTCATCCCCGCGCCGCCGACCGGTGCGCGGTTTGATCGCCGGGTCGATTTCCGCGGACCCGACGGCAAGGTGATCGTCTCGGCCCGGACCACCTGGGCGATGCTCGACAAGGCCAGCGGGAGGCTGGCCCGGGTGCGGGATGAAATCACCGCGCCGTTCCGGCCCTTTGCGGAGGAAGAAGGATGAGCGGAATCGAACTGCGCACCGTGGGCTGGGTCCGCGGCGGGCGCGGCGCGGCGGAGGACGATGCCTGGGACCGCGAAACCGCCGCGATCGAGCTCGACACCAGCTGGCTCACTGCCGAAGCCCTGCAAGGTCTTGCGGAGTTCAGCCATGCCGAGATCGTCTTCCAGTTCGACCAGCTGCCTGAAAGCGAAGTGGTGCTGACGGCGCGCCACCCGCGCGGCAATCCGGACTGGCCGAAAGTGGGCGTTTTTGCCCAGCGCGGGCGCAACCGGCCCAACCGGCTGGGGGTGAGCGTCTGCCGCATCCTGGGGGTGGATGGCACGCGGTTGCTGGTTGGCGGGCTGGATGCGATCGATGGTACCCCGGTGCTCGACATCAAGCCGGTCCTGGCCGAATTCCTCCCGCGCGGGGAAGTGCGTCAGCCGGACTGGTCGCGCGAATTGATGGCGGACTACTGGTAGGTCAGCCCAGCACCTCGGCCACCGGGGTGTAAGCGTAGCCAAGCTCGGTCGCGACCGCTTCGTAGGTCACCTTGCCGGCATGGATGTTGAGACCGTTGGCGAGGTGCGGATTAGCCTTCAGCGCCGCCTGCCAGCCCAGATCGGCGATCCGCAGCGCGTGCGGCAGGGTCACGTTGTTGAGCGCATAGGTGCTGGTCCGGGCGACCGCGCCAGGCATGTTGGCGACGCAGTAGTGGACGATGCCATCGACCACATAGGTCGGATCGGCATGGGTCGTGGCGTGGCTGGTCTCGAAGCAGCCACCCTGGTCAATCGCGACGTCGACCAGCACGGCGCCGGGCTTCATCGTCTTCAGCATTTCGCGCGTGACCAGCTTGGGCGCGGCAGCGCCAGGGACCAGCACTGCACCGATCACCAGTTCGGCTTCCTGGACCATCTGCTGGACCACGGCGAGGTTGGAGAAGCGGGTCTTGGCGCGGCCTTCGAAATGGTTGTCGAGCCGCTCAAGCACTTCGGGATCGCGATCGAGGATGGTCACGTCGGCGCCCATGCCCACGGCCATCTGCGCGGCGTGGAAGCCGACCACGCCGCCGCCGATCACCAGGACCTTGCCTGGCAGCACGCCCGGCACGCCGCCCAGCAGCACCCCGCGCCCGCCATGCGCCTTCTGCAGCGCGGTCGCACCGGCCTGGATCGACATGCGTCCCGCCACCTGGCTCATCGGCTTCAGCAGCGGCAGCGTGCCGCCTGGGCCGGTCACGGTTTCATAGGCGATCGCGGTGACGCCGGACTTGACCAGATCGGCGGTCTGTTCCGGATCGGGCGCAAGGTGGAGGTAGGTGTAGAGGATCTGCCCTTCGCGCAGCATGGCGCGCTCACCGGCTTGCGGTTCCTTGACCTTCACGACCATTTCGCAGCCGTCGAACACGGTCCGGGCGTCGGGCTTGATGGCGGCGCCAGCGGCGGCATAGGCCGCGTCGTCGGCGCCAATGCCCAGCCCCGCACCGCTCTCGACCCAGACCTCGTGACCATGGCTCACCAGCTCGCGGACCGATTCAGGGGTCAGTCCGACGCGGTATTCGTGGTTCTTGATTTCCTTGACGGTGCCGACGCGCATGATCGCTCTCCCAAGCTGCGTTACCCCGCCATGATAACAGAGCCAGGGCTGAAAAGGTGCCCGATCTTGCGCCTTGCATTGCGCCGCGGTGGGAGTAATTCCTGTTTTGGAGTATAATTTCGAAAGAACGCCCCATGGATCGGGCTGATGCCGCATTGATTGAAGCGCTTCAGCGCGATTCCTCGCGTTCGCTATCCGACCTGGCGGACTTGACCGGCATGTCTTCTTCGGCCTGTCATCGACGGGTCCGCGCGCTGGAGGCGGCAGGCATTATCACCGGCTATACCGCCCAGATCGATGCGGCGCGGATCGGTCTCAAGGCCACGGCCTTTGTCGAGATCACGCTGACCAGCCAGAGCCGCGAGGCGATGGACCGGTTCGAGGCGGCAGTGCAGGACTATGCCGAGATCCTCGATTGCCACCTGATGAGCGGCGGGGCCGACTATCTGCTGCGCGTCGCCGCCACCGATCTTGAGCACTATGACCGGATCCACCGCGACTGCCTGTCGCGACTGCCCGGGGTTTCGTCGATGCGCTCATCCTTCGCGATCCGGCGGATCAAGCGCTGGACCGGTTATCAGGTGCCACGCGGCTAGACCTCGAAGCGGAACACATCACCCTCACGCCGCACGCGGCCGGCGGTCGGCCCGGCGTAATGGGTGCCGATCACCAGCAGCTGCGCATCGGCCCATTCGCCGAACAGCCGCGCGCGGGTCTGCGCGGCGGCACCAGGGTCGCTGTCGAACAGCGGCGACCAGTCGGGATGGGCCAGCTGGCAGGGATGGTGGGTCATGTCGCCGGTGATGACCGCGCGCTGCCCTTCGGATTCGATCCCAATGCTGACGTGTCCGGGGGTGTGACCGGTAGTGGGAATCAGCTGCACCTCGTCCGAAATGCGGTGATCGAGTTCAACCAGTTCGGCCAGTCCGGCATCGAGGATCGGCTGGATCGAATCGGCCATGATCTGGCGCTGGTTGTCTTCTTCGAAGGCGTTCCAGTGATCGAACTCGATCCGGCCAAACAGGTAGCGCGCCTTGGGGAAGGTCGGCACCCAGGCATCGCCCTCACGCATGGTGTTCCAGCCGACATGATCGACATGGAGGTGTGTGCAGACCACGGCATCGACACTGTCGCGGCTCCAGCCGGCCTCGGCCATCCGCTCAAGGAATGGCGTTGCCAGCCCCCGCCCGCCGAGCAGTGCGCGCGGCTTGTCGTTGCCGATGCAGGTATCGACCACCAGCCGCAGCCCCGGCGCCTCGACCAGCAGGGCATGGATCGACAGCAGCATCTTGTCCTCGGCGCTGACGAAGTGCGGATAGAGCCAGGGCAGCTTGCGCAGTTCGGCGGCGGTCGCCTGCGGCAGAAAGGAATTGTCGGGTCCGGGCTCGACCGGCAGGATCGTCTCGACGATCCGCGTCACCTTGACCGCGCCGATCTGCCAGCTGAGCGGAGCTTGATCCATTCCGATGTCCCTTCCCGGTCCTGGCAGTGAGGCTAGCGGCGGGGTCGTGCCGCACGCAACCCCAATCGCAGCACAGCAACGGCAGTCGCCCCGCCCGAATTCGTGCTAGGTTGGCACAATGGCCCTAGCCGAAGACCTGCATGAACTTCTCATTTCCTGGCTCGACGGGCACCCCGGGCTGTTCGTGCTCGGGGTCAGCGGGGCGCAGGGCTCGGGCAAATCGACCTTGGTTGCGGAGCTGGCGCAGCGGCTGAGCGCAGATGGTTTGCGCGTGGCAACACTATCGCTCGACGATCTCTATCGGACCAGGGCCGAGCGCCAGATCCTGGCCGGCCAGGTTCACCCGCTCTTCGCCACGCGGGGCGTGCCGGGAACCCACGATGTCGCGCTGGGCCTCGCGACGATCGCTGCATTGGCGCGGGGCGAAGCGGCGCGGCTGCCGCGCTTCGAAAAGGGCTGCGATGACCGCGCGCCGGAAGGCGAATGGCCGCTTGCGCCAGCGGACACCCAAGTGCTGCTGCTCGAAGGCTGGTGCCTTGGCGCCGCGCCGCAGCCGGCGGCCGATCTGGCGCTGCCGGTTAATTCTCTGGAGGCGGCCGAAGATCCGGACGGAACGTGGCGCGGCTATGCAAACACCGCCCTCTCCAGGGACTATCCGGCACTGTGGGCGCGGATCGACCGCCTGGTCTTCCTCGCCGCGCCGGACTGGGCTGTGGTGGCGCATTGGCGTGAACAGCAGGAGGCCGAATTGCGCCAGCGCGCACCCGCAGCGATGACACCAGCCGAAGTCACGCGCTTTATCCAGCACTACGAACGGCTGACGCGCTGGATGCTGGCCGAATTGCCGGACCGGGCCGACCTGACCCTGCGGCTCGATACCGAACGCCGGGTGATCTAGAGCGCCGATCCCGCGGCGTGGGCGCTGGCCCAAGCCCACTGGAAGTTGTAGCCGCCGAGCCAGCCGGTCACGTCCACCGCCTCGCCGATGGCATAGAGACCGGGGAACTTCTTGGCTTCCATCGTCTGGCTGGACAGTTCCGCCGTGCTGATCCCGCCGGCGGTAACCTCGGCCTTGGCGTAGCCTTCGCTGCCATTGGGCGCAAAGTGCCAGTCATGCAGCCGCGCTTCGGCCGCGCGCAGCACCTTGTCGGACTGGTTGCCCAGCTCGCCCGCCACGCCAAGCCGGTCGGCCAGGGTCGTCGCCAGCCGCTCGGGCAGCGGCAGAACCTTGCGCAATGCGCTGCGCGGCTGGCTGCGCTTGGCCTCCAGCAACCAGCCCTGCGGCTGGTCGGGCAGGTAATCGATCCGCACGTCCTCGCCGCGCTGCCAGTAGGAGCTGACCTGCAGGATGGCCGGACCGCTGAGGCCGCGATGGGTGAACAGCGCCGCCTCGCGAAACGCCGCCTTGCCGCAGCGCGCCACCACGTCGGTCGCAACGCCCGATAGCTCGGTGAACAGCGCATCCTCGCCGCTCAGCGTCAGCGGCACCAGCGCCGGGCGC
>DKII01000094.1:12957-13083 GCA_002454125.1 Novosphingobium sp. UBA6722 | reverse complement strand
GTCAGCGGCACCAGCGCCGGGCGCGGCTGGACGACCTTGAGACCGAACTGACGGGCGAGCTCATAGGCGAAGGTGGTCGCGCCCAGCTTGGGAATGGAAGGCCCGCCGGTGGCGATCACCAGCGCC
>DKII01000094.1:12566-12902 GCA_002454125.1 Novosphingobium sp. UBA6722 | reverse complement strand
CCGCCGGTGGCGATCACCAGCGCCGGTGCGCTTGCGTCCGCAACATGGAACCGGCCATCACGATGCTCGACCGTGCCGGTTTCGCTGCCAAGCCGGATCGTGACACCGCCGCGCCCGCACTCCTCCAGCAGCATGGCAACGATCTGCTTGGCCGAGCCATCGCAGAACAGTTGCCCCAGCGTCTTCTCGTGCCAGGCAATGCCATAGCTATCGACCAGCTTGATGAAGTCCGCCGGGGTGTAGCGCGCCAGGGCCGACTTGGCGAAGTGTGGGTTGGCCGAGAGGTAGCGATCTGGCGCGGTGTGGACATTCGTGAAGTTGCAGCGCCCGCCGCCC
>DKII01000094.1:0-12515 GCA_002454125.1 Novosphingobium sp. UBA6722 | reverse complement strand
GTTGCAGCGCCCGCCGCCCGAGATCAGGATCTTGCGGCCAACTTCATCATTGTGATCGAGCAGCAGCACCCGCTTGCCGCGCTGCCCGGCGGTGGCGGCGCAGAACAGCCCGGCCGCGCCGGCGCCGAGGACGATGGCGTCAAACTCACTCACCCTGCCACTCCAAACCCGCTCGTGCTGAGCTTGTCGAAGCACCGTTCTTGTCTTGCGGCGTCGCGCCGCGATCAAAGGAAAAGAGCGGCCCTTCGACAAGCTCAGGGCGAGCGGGGAGGGGAATGTGGTTCAAGGATTCTGAACCAGCTTGGCCGCCAGCGCCTCGGCCACCTTGATCCCGTCGACCGCGGCCGAAAGGATGCCCCCGGCATAGCCTGCGCCTTCGCCGGCCGGGTATAGACCCTGGGTGTTGATCGACTGGAAATCAGTCCCGCGGCGGATGCGGATCGGGCTGGAGGTGCGGGTCTCAACCCCGGTCATCACCGCGTCGGGATGATCATAGCCGGGCACCTGCCGGCCAAATACAGGGAGGGCTTCGCGCAGCGCCGTGATCACGAAATCGGGCAGGACTTCGGCCAGGTCAGTCGGCTTGACGCCGGGCTTGTAGCTGGGCTGGACCACGCCAAAGGCGGTCGAGGGGCGACTGGCCAGCAGGTCTTCCACCCGCTGCCCCGGTGCATGGTAGTTCGAGCCACCCGCGACAAAGGCCTTCTCCTCCAGCTGTCGCTGCAACCGCACCCCGGCCAACGGATCGCCGGGGAAGTCACGCTCGGGGTTGATATCGACCACCAGCCCGGAATTGGCGTTGAATTCGGCGCGCGAATACTGGCTCATCCCGTTGGTGACGACGCGGCCTTCCTCGCTGGTCGCGGCGACGACGCGGCCGCCCGGGCACATGCAGAACGAATAGACCGCCCGCCCGTTGCTGGCCTGATGCGAGATCGCATAGGCCGCTGCGCCCAGGATCGGGTTGCCGGCATTGGGGCCGAAGCGGGCCTTGTCGATCCAGCTTTGCGGGTGCTCGATCCGCACGCCGATCGCGAAGGGCTTGGCCTCGACATAGACCCCGCGCTCGTGGAGCTTGAAGAAGGTGTCGCGGGCTGAGTGACCGACGGCAAGGATCACGTGCTCGGCGGGCAGGAACTCCCCGGTTGAGAGGGTCAGGCCCTTGAGCTGCCCGTCCTCGACCGCGAAATCCTCGACCCGCGTGCCGAAGCGGTATTCGCCGCCCAGCTTTTCGATCGTCTCGCGGATGCTCATCACCATGGTGACGAGGCGGAAGGTGCCGACGTGGGGGTGGGCCTCGGTCAGGATGTCTTCGGGCGCCCCGGCCTTGACGAATTCGGTCAGCACCTTGCGCCCCAGGTGGCGCGGGTCCTTGATCCGCGAATAGAGCTTGCCGTCGGAGAAGGTGCCCGCCCCGCCTTCGCCGAACTGGGCATTGGATTCGGTTTCCAGCACGGCCCGGCGCCACAGCCCCCAGGTGTCCTTGGTGCGCTCACGCACGGCCTTGCCGCGCTCGATGATGATCGGCTTGAGGCCCATCTGCGCCAGGATCAGCGCCGCCATCAGCCCGCAGGGGCCAGCGCCAATCACGACCGGGCGCGGGCCGCTCCACCCCTCGGGCGCCATGGCAGGGAACTTGTAGGACAGGTCCGGCGCCGGCTTCACATGCGGATCGCCGTGGTGCCGTTCCAGCACCTTGGCTTCATCGCGGACCACGGCATCGATCGTGTAGATCAGCTTGATCGCGGTCTTCTTGCGGGCATCGTTGCCGCGCCGGAACACGCTGAAACGGACCAGGTCTTCCGGCGGAATACCCAGCTTGGCCAGCACCGCCGCTTCCAGCGCGGGGGCTTCATGGTCAAGCGGCAGGGCCAGGTCGGTCAGGCGGATCATGGAGCTGCCTTTCGCCGGGTCGGCGCGCGAAGGCAAGCGTTCAGGCGGACTGGCCGCGCCGCCAGGCCTGGGGTGGCTGCCCGTGGCGGGCGGTGAACCAGGCGGTGAAGGCGGCCGAGCTGGCAAAGCCCAGGAGTTCGGCAATCTCGGCATTGCTGCGGCGGCTGCCGGTCAACTGGCCGCGCGCCAGTTCGCCGCGCACTTCGTCCATCAGGCCGTGAAAGGTTGCGCCTTCCTCGGCCAGGCGCCGCTCCATGGTCCGTCGCGACAGGCCCAGCCGTTCGGCAGCAAGCGGCGCGGTGCAACGCCGCCCGGCCAGCATGGCGCGCAGCAGGCGGCGCACCCGTTCAGCCATCGGCAGGTCGCTCATTCCCGGTAAGGCGGCGCGGAGCTGGGCCGAATAGGGCCGCATCGCTGCGTTGGCCAGCCGGTTGGGCCGGTCGAGATCGGACGCGGCAAAGACGATCCCGCTGAAGTCCTGCGCGAAATAGACCCGCCCGCCAAAGGCACGCTCGAACGGGTTGGCCTGCACCGGGCGGGGCCGTTCCAGATAGACGCCATCGGGGTACCAGTCGCTGCCCAGCAGTTCGCGCAGGATGCGGTAGAGCACGGCGACCGTAATGTCGGTTGCCTGGACCCGCGGCCCCTCGACGACGATCCCGCAGGACAGGATCGCCATCCCGTCGTGCTCGGTCAGGTCAATCACCAGGGCTTCGTTGTGCAGCGGCAGGTAGGAGGTGAAGACGCCCAGCGCGCTGCGGATATCGGGTTCGTCGCGGGCCAGAAGCGTGACCGGACCAAGGTTGTCGAACCCGCGCAGGGCCGAAAGGCGCAGGCCGAAGTCCTCGACCCCCGCCAGTTCCGCCGCGCGTTCGAACAGGTGATTGACCGCGCTGGTCGGGATGCGCCGATCGGGTTCGAGCTCGGCATCGGCCGGAAGGCCAGCCGCGCGCAGGATCGGCCCGCCCTCTAGCCCCAGCGAGCGGGCCAGGGCGGCAAAGCCGGTCAGCGCGGCGGCGCGGGTGGTTGGCCTGTGGCGCATTTACGAAATATATTGGCGCAATTGCTAAATCATGTCCAGCCCGTGGCGCTAGGTTCGACTCAACCAAAGAGGGGAGAGCCGCCGTGTCCAGTGCCACGCCGATCAGCGATGCCGCCCGCGCCACTGGCGGCTGGAACCAGGCCTGGGACCAGGCCGCCGCTTTCGATGCCGAGTGGATGGAAAAGTTCCTCGACATGGGGACCCATTCGGTCCGCAAGGGGATCATCGATCCCAAGACCTATGAGCTGATCGCGATCGCGGTCGATGCCAGCTGCACCCACATGTACTCGCCCGGGGTCAAGCGGCACGTCGCCAAGGCGCTCGACCTGGGGGTCACGCCGGAAGAGATCATGGCCGTGCTCCAGCTGGTAGCCGTGCTGGGGATCCATTCGGTCGCGCTCGGCACCCCGCATCTTGTTGAAGAAATGAACGCCCGCGGAATGCCTGTTCCGCAGCCCAAGGAGGACTGAACCATGCACTTCCTCGATGATAGCCTGCTTCCCGAAAACCAGGAAAAGCTGGTGATCCAGGTCGCCCCCTATGGCCCGCAGTGGCTGCCGGGCGATTTCCCCGAAGACATTCCGGTGACCATGGCCGACCAGGTCCAGAAGGCGGTCGATTGCTACAACGCCGGGGCCACCGTGCTGCACCTGCACTGCCGCGAGGCGGATGGCAGCGGTTCGAAGCGGCTGTCGATGTTCAACGAGATGATCGACCGCATCCGCACCGCGTGTCCGGACATGCTGATCCAGGTCGGCGGCTCGATCTCGTTCGCGCCGGAAGGCGAAGGCGGCGAGGCCAAGTGGCTGTCCGATGATACCCGCCACATGCTGGCCGAACTGAAGCCCAAGCCCGACCAGGTGACCATCGCGGTCAATACCAACCAGATGGACATCTCGGCGCTGATGAGCGCGGACGATATCGCCGGCACCTGCCTGACCAACCCGGCGATGTTCGAAGCCTATCGCAACATGTATTTCGAATGCGGCCCGGTGTTCATGGAAGAGCACCTCAAGCGGCTCGTCGCCAATGGCATCCAGCCGCACTTCATGGTCGGCGATCTCAGCCAGCTCGAAACGGTCGAGCGGCTGATCCGCAAGGGCCACTACAACGGCCCGCTGGTGCTGAACTATGTCGCGATCGGCAGCGGTGCCGCCGGCACGCACCCGGCCGACCTGATCGAATTCGCCCGCCGCGTGCCCGATGGCGCCGTGCTGACGATCGAATCGGTGATGCGCAACGTTGCGCCGTTCAACGCGATCGCCATTGCGCTTGGCCTCCACGTCCGGGTCGGGATCGAGGACAACCTGTGGAGCCGCAAGGGCGAGCGGATGACTTCGGTCCAGCAGGTCGAGCAGATGGTGCGCCTTGCCAACGAGCTGCACCGCGATGTCGCGACCGGGCCGGAAGCCAAGGCGATCTACCAGATCGGCACCTTCTACCAGTCAACCGACGAGACGCTGCGCCGCGTTGGCTATCCGCCCAACCGCCAGCCTGGCCAGCGCGGCGTGCCGCGGTGGGAATACGCCTGATCCGATTGCGGACGGGGGCACCCCTGTCATCTCGATCAGCACACAGAGAGGAACATAGTCATGAAGATTGAGCGCCTGACCTGCGCCCTCGGCGCGGAAATCAGCGGGATTCAGCTGGCGGAGGCTGCCACCAACACCGATCTTGGCGAAGCGCTTGCTGCAGCGCTGCTCGAACACAAGGTCCTGTTCCTGCGCGACCAAGACATGACCGATGCCGAACACGCCGGGGTCGCGCGCCGCTTTGGCGAGCTCGAGGATCATCCGCTGGCGAATAGTGCCGAGGGCGAGCCGGGCATCATCCACATCTGGAAGAGCCCGGAAAGCCCGCCCGAGCGGTATGAGAACGCCTGGCACAACGATGCCACCTGGCGCGAGGTCCCGCCGATGGGCGCCGTGCTGCGCTGTGTCGAATGCCCACCGGTAGGGGGCGACACCATGTGGGCCAACATGGAACTGGCCTATGAGCGCCTGCCCGACCGGGTGAAGGAAGACATTACCGACCTGCGCGCCCGCCACTCGATGGAAGCCAGCTTCATGGCCGCCAAGCCGATCGAAGACCGGCTGGCGATGAAGGCCCGCTTCCCCGATCCGGAGCACCCAGTGGTCAGGACCCATCCGGTCACCGGCAACAAGTCGCTGTTCGTCAACGGCTTCACCACCCACTTCACCAATTACCACACCGCCAGCCGGGTCCGGGTCGGGCAGGACTTTACCAACGGTTCGGGCGAACTGCTGCGTTACCTGACCAGCCAGGCGGCGATCCCGGAATACCAGGTGCGCTGGCGCTGGACGCCGAACAGCGTGGCGATCTGGGATAACCGCTGCACCCAGCACTATGCCGTGATGGACTATGCGCCCTGCGTGCGCCGGATGAACCGCGCGACGATCATCGGCGACCGTCCGTTCTGACCAGCGATCTGAACTGAATAAAGACAACCGGGAGAATGCCAGTGACCTTTTTTGCCGACAGCGTCGGGACCGCCATGGTCGACGTCGATGCCCTGCCGTGGATCCCCTTTACGCCCTATTCGGACGAGGTGTTCCTCAAGCTTATCAAGATCAATCCGATCAACGGCGAATGGACCACGCTGCTCAAGCTGCCAGCCGGCATGGCGCTGCCCAAGCACCACCATGCCGGCACGGTGCACGTTTACACCGTCGCCGGGCGCTGGCGCTATCTGGAGCATGATTGGGTGGCCGGTCCCGGCTCGATGGTGTTCGAAACCGCAGCGTCGTCGCACACCCCGGTGGCCCTGCCTGAGGCCGAGGTGATCGCGCTCAACATCATCGTCGGGGACTGGAACCTGCTTGATGAGAACGACAATATCATCGCGGTCGAGAACTGGCGCACCATGTTGAAGCGCTATGCCGACTATTGCGCCGCTGCCGGGATCGAGCCGGTCGACGTTACCAGCCAGTCGGGCAACTGATCCGCCATGCCGGCGCGGTTCGAACACGCCCACATCGCCGTTTCTCGCGCCACGCTGCATTGCGTAAGCGCGGGACCGGCCGATGGCGCGCCGCTGCTGCTGCTGCACGGTTGGCCGCAGACCTGGTTCATGTGGCGCGGCGTGATCCCGCTGCTGGCCGAGGCCGGCTATCGCGTGATTGCGCCGGACCTGACCGGGCTGGGTGATTCCACACGCCCGGATGACGGCTATGACAAGGCCGCCATCGCCAAGGACATGGCCGAACTGATGACCGCGCTCGGGCATGATCGGTTTGCCGTGGTCGCGCACGATTGGGGCGGGCCGGTTGCCTTCTTCCTCGCCGCGCAGTTCGCGCAGCGGGTGCGCGCCATGGCCGTGTTCGATGCACCAGTCCTGGGCGATGGCGGTCCGATCGAACACCACGGCCGCTGGCACTTCGGTTTTCACGCCTTGCCCGGCCTGCCCGAGGCCCTGACCCAGGGTCGCGAGGATGCCTACCTGCGCTTCTTCTTCCGCTTTGCCGGAGCCAGCGCCGAGGCGATTTCGGAAGAGGCCCAGGCGGAATATGTCCGAGCCTACAGCCAGCCCGGCGCGATGACCGCCGGCTTCAACTACTATCGCGCCGTTCCGCAGGACATTGCCGCCGTCACCGCTTTTCGTGAGAGTGGCCAGCGGTTGGCCATGCCGCTGCTGATCTATGGCGGCGATCCGGCAACGCGCGGCCGCGGCATGACCGCGCTGGAAAGCTGGGCGCGCGTTGCGGACGATGTCAGCGGCGGGGTTGCCGCCAACTGCGGGCATTGGATCCCGGAAGAGCGGCCGCAATGGACAGCCGAGCAGGTGCTTGCCTTTCTAAATGGAAGGGCGGCTTGAATGGATCAGACCGTGCGGGCTGATGGCGGAATGAAGGGCAGCCTTGAGGGGCGAGTCTGCGTTGTCACGGGGGCGGCACGCGGGCTCGGGCAGGCGATCGCTGGCGCACTGGTCGCCGCCGGCGGTCGCCTCGCCATCTGTGATGTGCGCGAAGGCGACCTGCAGGAAACCGCCACAGCGCTGCGGGCGCAGGGGGGCGAAGTTTATGCCGCGACGTGCGATGTCAGCGACAGCGCGGCGGTCGATGCCTTTTTTCCAGCGTCGAACAGGAGCTCGGCCCGATCGATGTGCTGGTCAACAATGCCGCGCTGGTCCCGGGCGGGCCGGAGGACGAGGCCCGCCGCAGCCGCCACTATGCCTATCTGACCACGCCCGAGCCGCGCGATACGCTGGGCTTCACCAGCGCGATGAGCGATGCCGAATGGCTCAAGTACTGGGGCGTCAACGTCCACGGGGTGTTCTTCTGCACCCGCGCTGCGCTGCGCCAGATGGAGCCGCGCCGCTATGGCCGGATCGTCAACATCGCCTCGATCGCCGGGCTTTCCGGCCTCAGCGCGCACAGCCCGCACTATTCGGCCACCAAGGGCGCAGTGATCGCCTTTACCCGTTCGGTCGCGGCGGAAGTGGCCGGGGCAAATATCTTCGTCAACGCGATTGCGCCGGGCGGCGTGGCAACCCCGATGTTCGACGACTACCTGGCCCGGCTCGAGCCAGAGGCGCGCGGACGGCTGTTCCAGATGATCCCGGCCGGACGGCTGGGGACGATGGCCGAATATGCCGGGCTGGTTGCCTATCTGGCCGGCGACGGGCACTACCTGGCCGGGCAGATAATCAGTCCGAACGGGGGGATGATCTGAATGAGCGGGGACAAGCCAACGACGGGCGGCTACACTGCGCCCCGCAATCCGGTCGGGCTGATCCTGTTCCTGCTGGCGCTGCACGTGCTCAACCAGATCGACCGCCAGCTGGTCGCCGCCTTTGCCGCGGACATAATGCGCGACCTTGCGCTCAGCCGCAGCCAGTTCGCGCTGATTGCCGGGCTGGCCTTCAGCGGGGTCTATGCCTTTGCCGCGCTGTTCGCCGGGGTTCTGGCCGACCGGCTGGGGCGGGTCCGGGTGCTGTCATACGGACTTGGGATCTGGAGCCTGTTCACCGCTTTGGCCGGCCTGGCCCAGGGGTTCTGGACCATGCTGGCGGCCCGGCCCTTCGTGGCGGCGGGTGAGGCGACGCTGGTTCCGACTGCCAGCAACATCATCCTCGCCCGGGTCGACGATGCCCACAAGGCAGCCGCGCTGGGCCTGTTTTTTGCCGGCATTCCGTTGGGGATCGGCGGCGGGTTCCTGATTGCTGGCGCGCTTGGTCCGATGCTGGGCTGGCGCGGCACCTTTCTGCTGATGGGCGGGCTTGGGATCATCGCGCTGGCGGCGCTGGTCCGGCTGAAAGATGCCCCGCCCGATCTCTCGCACCGGCCGACCATGGCGGGTAACCTGGCGGCGCTGCTGGCCGTGTTCCGGGCCAAGCCGCGCGCGCTGTGGGCCTCGCTGGCAATCGTCGTCGCCCATTTCCACACCGCAACCAGCCCCTTCGTCCAGCTCTGGCTGACCAGCGAAAAGGGCTATGCGCCAGGCCCGGCGGCGCAGCTTTACGGGCTGATGTTCGTCACCTTCGGCCTGCTCGGCACATTTGGTGCAGGCCTGCTGGGTGATTGGGCCAAGCGGCGGTTCGGGCTGGACCGCGCCGCGACCATGTTCGTGCTGCTGCTGCTGCTCGCCCCGCTGCTGGTGCTCTACCGGCTGACCCCCGGCGGAACGCCGCTGTTCCTGCTGGGCATGGCCGGGTCGATCCTGTTCATGACCGTGATCTATGGCCCGATCTTCGCGATCATCGAGGAACTGCTGCCACCGCGGCTCAAGGCCACCTCGACCGGGCTCAACATCCTGGTGCTCAACATCCTGGCAATCGGTGGCGGGGCGCTGTTGATCGGCCTGGCCAGCGAACACCTCGCCGCCGCCGGTTCGGCGCAGAGCTGGACCCTGCCGCTGCTCGGCGCCGATGGCCTCGCGCTGCTGGCGGTGGTGTTCATTTTCCTGGCGATGCGCAGCCCGCGGCAGATCGCCGACTGAACGGGCGGCCCGGCCTGATTTTCCTACATCGCCGCAGCCTGCTACCTTCGCAGCGGCTCTTTCTAATCGTTGATCCAGGGTGCTTGATGCGTCCGTTCAGGCCTGCGGCAAGTGCAATTGCGGCCTGCGGATGTGTTTCATCAACTAAACCCCGGCGACTCGGCAAAGGCCCGTGTTGCTGCGGCGGCATTGTGGTGGCGGATGCAGTCTGCACGGCCGCCCGATGACAGCCAGTGCGGCAAAGTTTGCTATTTCGGGCCGGAAGGCGCATAGCGATCCGGCTACGTCGCCTGCGACGGGACTTTCGGCAGTCGATGCCCCAACTCCCCTTACACGCCACATTGCCCCAGGCGCACGTTGTGCCTGGGTCCTGCAGGTTTCGTGAAAGGACCGCATCATGACTACTGGAACCGTAAAATTCTTCAATACCGACAAGGGCTTTGGCTTTATCGCGCCTGATGGCGGCGGCACGGACAGCTTTGTCCACATCACTGCCGTCCAGGCTGCGGGCATGTCGACGCTCGACAAGGATCAGCGGATCAACTTCGAACTGGAAACCGATCAGCGCGGCCGCACCTCGGCCGTGAACCTGTCGGCGGCCTGATCGGATGGCCAAAGAGGAGTTAATGACCCTCGACGGCCAGATCGATGACATCCTCCCCGACGGCCGGTTCGGTGTGGTGCTCGAAAACGGGCACCACATCGTCGCCTACACGTCAGGCAAGATGCGGAAGTTCCGCATCCGGTCGGTCGTCGGGGATCGGGTCAAGGTCGAAATGACGGCCTACGATCTCAGCAAGGGTCGGATCGTGTTCCGCGATCGCGGCCCGGGCTTCACCACGGGGGCACCGCCGCGGCGTCAGCAGCGCCGCTGAGGGGCAGACCCGGGGAGAATGCCCCCGGAGGAGCATGACTATGTCGACCTCTACCCAGTTCTACCTCGACCAGGCCGCGCTGTGCGGCCGCAATGCCCAGGCTGCATCGCTGCAGAACCAGCGTGAGGTCCAGCTCAAGGCCCAGGCCGCCTGGCAAGCGATGGCCGACCGGGCAATCCAGACCGCTACCGAACGCGACCGCCGCGAGGCCGAGCGCCGCGCGGTGGCGCTAGCCTCACAAGGAGAGTCCGAATGTCACGAGACCAGATGATCCGCCCGTTCCTGATCAACCGCGATGCAGAGGGTCACGTGCGGCTCTCGGTCCGGGACGTGCGCTACAATTCGCAAGGCTATCCGCTTGTCACCGCGGTGATGCAGGACAACCTGTTTGAAACGGTCGCGGCGGCACGCAGCTATGCCCGCACCCATTTCCAGGCGATTGCCGGGCAGTACGAACTCAAGACCAGCTAGAGTGGGTTCCCGTCGCGGTCGCGGTAGATGTCGCGGCGGCCGACGTGGTTGGCGGGGCCGACAAAGCCATCGGCCTCCATCCGCTCGACCCATTTGGCGGCGGTGTTGTAGCCGACGCCCAGCTGGCGCTGCAGCCACGAGGCCGAGGCCTTCTGGCTTTCGAACACGATCTGGCAGGCCTGGCGGTACTTGCGCTCTTCGGGGCTGTCCGATGCCGTGGCATCTAGATCGTCGAAGCCGAAGCCGCCGTCCTCAGGCTCCTCGGTGACCGAATCGACATATTCCGGCTTGCCCTGCGCGCGCCAGAAATCGGCCAGCCGTTCTACTTCCTCGTCCGAAACGAACGGGCCGTGGACGCGGCGGATCGGGTCGGTGTTGGGCTTGTAGAGCATGTCGCCCTTGCCCAGCAGCTGCTCCGCGCCCTGCTCGCCCAGGATGGTGCGGCTGTCGATCCGGCTGGTCACGGCAAAGCTGATGCGGGTCGGCAGGTTGGCCTTGATGACGCCGGTGATGACATCGACCGACGGACGCTGCGTCGCCATGATCAGGTGGATGCCGGCGGCGCGGCTCTTCTGGGACAGCCGCTGGATCAGCACTTCGACTTCCTTGCCGACGGTGACCATCAGGTCGGCCAGCTCATCGACGATCACCACGATCTGCGGCAGGACGGGGTAATCGAGCTGGTGCTCTTCATAGAGCTCCTCGCCCGTTTCGGGATCGAAGCCGATCTGGATGCGGCGGCCGAGCGGCTTGCCCTTGGCGATCGCGGTCTTCACCTTGTCGTTGAATCCGGCGAGGTTGCGGACCGAGATCTCGCTCATCATCCGGTAGCGGCGTTCCATTTCCTCGACCGCCCACTTGAGCGCGCGCACGGCCTTGGCCGGCTCGGTCACCACGGGTGAGAGCAGGTGCGGGATGTCGTCGTAGGACTTCAGTTCCAGCACCTTGGGATCGACCAGGATCAGGCGGCACTGTGCCGGGGTCAGGCGGTAGAGCAGCGACAGCAGGATCGTGTTGAGACCGACCGATTTGCCCGAACCGGTCGTACCCGCGACCAGCAGGTGCGGCATGGTGGCGAGGTCCGCCACCACCGGTTCGCCGGCAATGTCCTTGCCCAGGATGATCGGCAGCATGCCCTTGGACCCGGCAAAGGCCTCGCTCGCGACCATTTCCTTGAAGCTGACCATTTGCCGGTCGGCATTGGGCAGTTCGATGCCCATCACCGTGCGGCCCGGGATTGAGGAGACGCGGGCCGAGATCGCGCTCATGTTGCGGGCGATGTCGTCGGCCAGACCGATGACGCGGCTGGCCTTGATGCCGGGCGCTGGCTCCAGTTCGTACATGGTGACGACCGGGCCGGTGCGGACCGCCGTGATCTCGCCCTTGACGTTGAAATCGTCGAGCACGGTTTCGAGCAGGCGGGCGTTGCGTTCCAGGGCCAGCTTGTCGATCTTCTGCTTTGAATGCGGTGGCGGATCGTTGAGCAGGTCGAGCGCAGGCAGCTCGTAGCTGTCAAACAGGTCACCCTGCTTGCCCGAGGTGGCGAGCTGGGCCGCCTTGGCCGGGCGGTTCGGATCGCTGATCACCGGGGGCTTGCGCGTCTCGTTCGCCGCAACTGGCGCCGGGCGCGGTTCGACCGCCGGCTTGCTGGCCGGCTTGACGCTGATCACCCCGCCCGGCTCAATCGAACGTTCGCGGCGCAGGAAGCCGGGGAGCGTCAGCAGGCTGCCCCAGTCGAATGCGAAGACTCGTGCGGCCAGCAGCGAGCCGCCGGCAAGGCAGGCGACGCCCGCCCCCAGGATCGCCCAGAAGCGGCCGCCCTCGGGCAGCAGGCTGGCCAGTGCCTCAATCGCGCGGGCACCCAGCAGGCCGGAAATTCCGCCCATCCCGGCTGGCAGCGAACCGCCCGGGCCGGTAAAGACCAGTGCCAGGACCGTGCCAAGCAGGGCCATGGCAAACAGCAGCACGCCGATCGGCCGCCACCACGCGTGGTCGGCATGCGGCAGGTCGGCATCCTCTTCCTCAACCAGGCGCCACAACTTGCGCGCGCCGACATAAAGCAGCGGCAGGAACAGGACCGAGACCGGACCGAACAGGAACAGCGCGCGTTCGGCCGCCCAGGCACCCGGTGTGCCCATCCAGTTGGCGGGCGGGCCGCCGGCTGCGGTCGACCAGGATGGATCGGTCTGGTGATAGCTGATCAGGGCCAGCGCCAGGAACACCATCCCGCCCAGCAGCAATCCGGCGCCGCCGATCTCGGCCGCGCGGCGCGCGGC
>DKII01000061.1 GCA_002454125.1 Novosphingobium sp. UBA6722 | reverse complement strand
GACCAAGGTGAACCAGGTGATGGACTTCGCCAAACAGAACCAGCACCCGCTGCAGTGCACGCTGGAAAAGGCCTGAAATTCTAAGCCACCGCCGTCCCGAACAGCCGCCCAATCGCCCAGGTCGCGGCCATGGCGGCCGCACCCCAGAACGCCACACGCAGGACGCCGCGCCCGATTGGTGCGCCGCCCGCCCGCGCGCCGACTGCGCCGAGCAGCATCAGGAACAGCAGGGCCGAGACCGACACGCCGATCACCAGCTGCGACAGCGGCAGCACCGTTGCCGCGATCAATGGCAGGGCAGCACCGACCGCGAAGGTCGCCGCCGAGGTCAGCGCCGCCTGGACCGGGCGGGCGCGGGTGATTTCGGCGAGACCCAGCTCGTCGCGGGCGTGGGCGCCCAGCGCATCGTGCGCCATCAGCGCGGCCGATACCTGATCGGCCAGATCCGCATTGAGGCCGCGGCCGCGATAGATCGCCGCCAGTTCCTCGTGCTCGAACTCCGGGTCTTCGGCCAGTTCGCGGCGCTCGCGGGCCAGGTCGGCGCTTTCGGTATCGGCCTGGCTTGAGACCGAAACATATTCGCCCGCCGCCATCGACATTGCGCCGGCAACCAGCCCGGCCAGTCCCGCCACCAGGATCGGGCCCTTGTCGGCGCTGCTGGCCGCGACGCCGACGATCAGGCTGGCGGTCGAGACGATCCCGTCATTGGCCCCCAGCACCGCCGCACGCAGCCAGCCGATCCGTTCCACCACGTGCTTTTCGGGATGGTGCGAGATCATCGACATCGGCGCTTCTCCTGTCTGCTTGCCGTGCACCCTGTGCCGGTTTGGCCCGCAAAGCAATTCCCGCTTTCAGCCCCGCCGCGCCCCGGCTATGGAACAAACCCACCCGGCGGCCCCACTAGCAATCAGGACGCCCCCTAAGGATCAATGCTGGCCGCTTCGTGAAGTCCCTTCCCGCCATTGACCGTTATATCTTCCGGCTCGTGCTGATGCCGATGTGCGGCGTCTTCGTGATCGCCGCCTCGCTGCTCGTGCTCGACAAGATGCTCAAGCTGTTCGACTTCGTGGCGACCGAAGGCGGGCCGGTCTCGGTGGTGTTCCGGATGCTGGCCAACCTGCTGCCCGAATATGCCAGCCTGGCGATCCCGCTGGGCCTGCTGCTGGGCATCCTGCTGGCCTTCCGCAAGCTGGCGACGACCAGCGAGCTGGATACGATGCGCGCGGTCGGCCTGTCCTACACCCGCCTGCTGCGCGTGCCCTACATGATCACGCTGGTGCTGGCGGCGCTCAACCTGGTGATCGTCAGCTACCTTCAGCCGCTGTCGCGCTATTACTACGAGCAGCTCCAGTTCGAGCTGCGTTCGGGCGCGCTGGGCGCTTCGATCAAGGTGGGTGAGTTCACCACCCTGCAGGACAAGATGGCGCTGCGGATCGAGCAGAGCCGCGAGGAAGGGCGCCAGCTGATCGGCATTTTCGCCCGCGTTGCCTCACCCAAGGGCCAGGTCCTGTCGATCTCGGCCCGCGAAGGGCGGTTCCTGGCGCTGAAGGACAGCCCGGACACGATCATCCTGCGGCTGACCGACGGCCAGATCGTGCAGGACGCGCCCGGCCAGGCGCCGCGCGTGCTGAGCTTCACCCGCCACGACCTGCCGATCGACCTGCCGGCGGTCGAGGAATTCCGCCAGCGCGGCGGCAAGGAACGCGAATATTTCCTGCCCGAACTGCTGAAGATCACCTGGAGCGACCGGGCGAGCGAGAAGCTGCGCAACGAAAGCAGCGCCAGCCTGAACTTCCGCCTGGTCGAAGTGGCGATGATGCTGCTGCTACCGCTGCTGGCCGTGGCCCTGGCGATCCCGCCCAAGCGCTCAACCTCGGCGCTCGGGCTGTTCCTCTCGATCGTGATGGTGGTCGCCTATCACAAGGTCAACGAATACGGGATGGCGGTTTCCGCGCTGGGCCGGGTTTCGCCGCTCCTGGCGCTATGGGGGCCGTTCGTGGCCTTCTCGGCGCTGATCCTGTGGATGTACTGGCGGATCGCCTATGTCCCGGGTGGCCAGCCGATCGGCGCGCTCGAACGGTTTGCCGATAACCTGGGCAAATGGGGCCGCAAGCTGGCCGCACGGTTTAACCGCAACCGGATCGCGGGGACCTGATGCAGCTCGAATTCTTCCCCTCGCCCTCGCTAACGCGCTACCTGGCCAAGCTGTTCATCGTCCGCATCCTGGCCGTGCTGGTGATGCTGGTGCTGGTGCTGCAAACGCTCGACCTGCTGTCCGAAAGCGGCAAGATCCTGGGCGTGCCTGGCAATGGCGAGGCCGAGCTGTGGCAATACGTCTCGCTGCGCATTCCGCAGCTGATCGCCCGGTTCCTGCCCTATTCGGTGCTGCTGGCGACGATCATCACGCTCGCCACGCTCAACCAGAACAGCGAGGTCGTGGCGATGAAGGCCGCGGGCCTGTCCGCGCACCAGGTGCTCGCCCCGCTGCTGCTGACCGCGGCGGCCATTTCGGTGATCAGCTTTGCCTTCAACGAGGCGGTGGTGACCCGCTCGACCGCGACGCTCAAGGCCTGGACCGCGGCCGAGTTCAAGCAGATCCCGCCCGATGCCAAGGTCCGGCCCAACGTCTACCTGCCCGATGGGCCGAATATCCTGGCCGCCGGGCAAGTCAGCGGCAGCGGCAAGCTGACCCGGATGGACAATGTCACTTGGTACCGCCGCGATGCCACCGGCATGGTGCTGGAACAGATCCGCGCCCCGCAGGCGACCTATGCCGCGCCCGGCTGGCGGCTGGACAAGCCGGTCAGCTTCGATGTCGCCGGAACCCGCCGGGTCGAACTGCCGCCGACGGTGCTGGCCAAGGCGATCACGCCCGAGCAGGTGGCGATCAGCAAGGTCGATCCCGAAGCGCAGAACGTGATCGAGCTTTACCATTCGATCCAGGCGCTGAAGGCCCAGGGCCGCCGCACCAGCGAGCTGGAGGGCAAGTGGTGGCACAAGTTTTCCGGGCCGCTCGCCGCGCTGCTGATGCCGCTGCTGGGCGCAATCGCCGCCTTTGGCCTGGCCCGGTCGGGTCAGCTGCTGATCCGCGCGATTATCGGCATGGCCCTGGGCTTTGCCTATTTCGTGATCGACAATGCGGCGCTGGCGATGGGCAATTTTGGTGGCTACCCGCCGCTGATCGCGGCCTGGGCGCCGTTCCTGCTATTCGCACTGGTCGGTGAGACTGTGCTGGTGCGGACCGAAGAGTAGGCGCCTCAGCGCCGCGTCATCGTGCTCTTGGCCAGATGGCCAACCAGCGGCAGCAACCCCGGATAGTTCGCCTTGGCATAGGTCGATTCCGCGCCCAGCAAGCCGGCCAGGCGGCGGTGCGCCTCGGGCAGCGAATGGTAGGGCAGGCTCGGCAGCAGGTGGTGCAGCGCGTGGTAGCGCAGCCCGACCGGGGCCCACAGCTCGGCCAGCAGGCCCGGTGGCGGGACATTGACCGAATCGAGGTACTGCGCGGTCACCGTCATCGGTTCGCCCTCGTTCTGCCAGAGGTGCGCGACTAGCGTGCGCACCTGGTTGAGCACCGCCGTGACCGAAATCACCGCCAGGCCGATCGCCAGCGGCCGCCAGTCTTGCGTTACCGCATACCAGACCAGGAACAGCGCCCAGACCGAGGCGCCCAGTTCCTGCCAGAAGACTTGGCGCGCAAATTCGCCCTCGGCCGGGCGACGGCGGAATTCCGGATTGATCGAAAGGGCCGAGGCGCGCTCCCACACCAGCCGGCGCAGCGGCGGAACGATCACGCCCAGGGGCACCAGCACCGCTGATCGGATCAGCAGGCCAATCGGCAGCAGCAGCGCCACCAGGATGAACATCGGCAGCGACCACGGCTTCATCAGCGCCAGGGGCAGGTATTCCGGATCCTCGACCGTGCCATAGCGGGTGCGGGCATGGTGCAGGGTATGCACATTCTCGTACATCAGCGAGGGCATCATCATCGGCACGCCGACCAGAGCATTCCAGCCAAGGCGGAAACCCGGCAGGGCATCGCGGTGAATGTGCGTCAGCTCGTGAATGAACAGCAGCGCGCGGTAGAAGGCGAGCGCCGAGACGATTCCGGCCAGCACCGCCTGCCAGGTAACGTCCAGCAGGATCGCGCCGGCCAGTCCGGCGTAGCCGATCGCGGCCGAAATCAGCATGTCGGGCCAGTAGATGCTGCCCTTGGCGGCCGAAATGTCGCGCGTCTGCTCCACCGCAGCGCGCAGCATCGCCATGTCATCGGGAATGCCCACGCCCCGGGCAGCGCCCTTGGTGGTATCGGTGATGGCTTCGTAGGCAGTCATGCTGGTTCCGTAATTCACTTGTCCGTGGTCCGCCATGCTTGGCTTACCGGGCCGTGCGCGGCATAGGTGGGGGCACATGCGATAAAACAAAGGCAAGATCGTGGCCCAGTCGGAAATTGTGATCACAGAAGTCAGCGATAAGGCCGGGCGCGCAGCCTTTGTCGATGTGCAGTACCGCCTGAATGCCGCCGATCCCAATTTCGTGCCGCAGCTCCGCTCCGAGGAAATCGAACGCTATACCCCCGGCGGCAATCCCTATTTCGAGCACGCGCGCTGCCAGCTGTTCCTCGCCCAGCGCGGCGGCCAGGTGGTCGGCCGCATCGCCGCCCATATCGACGAGCTGGCGCTGGCCCAACCGGTCGAGCAGGGGATGGGCCCCGGCACTGGCATGTGGGGGGCGCTCCAGGCTGAGGACGGCGCAGTGGCCGCCGCGCTGATCCACCGGGCCGAACAGTGGCTGCGCGGCCAGGGCATGACCCGCGTGCTGGCGCCAATGACGCTTTCGGTCTGGGAAGAGCCGGGCCTGCTGGTCAAGGGCTTCGATCATCCGCCAATGATCATGATGGGTCACAATTCGCCCGAGCAGCAGGGCTGGATCGAGGGGGCCGGTTATGCCCCGGCCAAGAAGCTGGCGACCTTTGACCTCGACATCACCAAGCCCTTCCCGCCGCTGATCCAGCGGATCGTCCAGTCGGGCGAGAAGAACGCCCGGATCCGCATCCGCGATGTCGACCTGAAACACTTCGACCGCGAGGTTGAGATCATCTGTTCGATCCTGAACGATGCCTGGTCGGAAAACTGGGGCTTCGTGCCCTTCACCCCGACCGAGATCGCCTATACCGCCAAGAAGATGAAGCCGCTGGTCAAGCCGGACCTGGTGCGGATCGCCGAATATGATGGCGAGCCGGTAGCCTTCATGATCACCCTGCCCGATGCCAACCAGATCCAGTTGAAGGCGGTTGGCCGCAACGGCAAGCCGTCAATCCTCGGCTGGATCAAGCTGGGGCTGTGGATGCTGCGGACCAAGCCGGCCGACATGCGCGTGCCGCTGATGGGCGTGGTCAAGCGCCTGCAATCGAGCCGGATGGCCAGCCAGCTGGCCTTCATGATGATCGAGACGATCCGCCAGGCCTCGGTCACCCGCTACCAGGGCAAGCGTGGCGAGATCGGCTGGATCCTTGATGACAACCAGGGGATGAACGCGATCGCTGAAGCGATCGACGCCACGGTCAACAAGGAATACCTGGTTTACAGCAAGGGGCTTTAGTAGTTCCTTGGGGATCAAACTCCCTGTCATCCCCGCGAAAGCGGGGACCCATGGGCTAACCTCTGACCATGGGTCCCCGCTTTCGCGGGGATGACAAGAGTGGGGCTGGAAGGGCCTGTTCCGGCTAGACGGTTTCAGCCTCGCCACGCTTGTCGACCGCCGCCGTCACCGCGACATCGGCGGTGACATTGCCGAGGGTGCGCATGATATCGGGCAGCATTTCGACCGCGACCAGCAGCGCCAGCGGCTCGATCGGCACGCCCATGGCCATGGCGATCGGCCCGACCGAGACCACGAAGCTGAGCGTGCCGGGCAGCGAGACCGAGCTCAATGACACCAGGAAGGCGACCAGCACCCCGGCCCCCAGCGCCCAGGGCGAGAGCGGTGTGCCGGTAAGGTAGGCGGCATAGATCGCCACCCCCATGTTCATCGCCGGGCTGGTCGCGCGGAAAATCGCGACCGCCAGCGGCAGGACGAAATCGGCAGTCGATTCGCGCACACCCAGCTTGCGCGAGGCGGCCAGCATGGCGGGCAGGCTGGCGAGCGAGGACTGGGTCGAGATCGCCACGGCATAGACAGGCAGCATCGCCCGGCCAAAGGCGCCCGGGCCGCGCCCGCCGATGGTGAGGGCAATCGCAACCGAGGCCAGCAGCACCACCAGCCCGGCCGCGCTGACAATCACGATATAGTGCGCCAGGCCGCCGATCGCGTCGGCCCCGGTCTTGGCGCCGAGCGAGATCGCGAGGCCCAGCACGCCGATCGGGGCCAGCATCAGCACCCAGCCGACAATCACCATCATCGCCATCGCCAGCCCTTCGAAGAAGGTCAGGAGCGAACGGCGCGGGGCTTCGGCGATGCGGGTGCAGGCCAGGGCGAACAGCGCGGCAAAGATCACCACCGGCAGCATCGCGCCATTGGCGGCGGCGGAGAAGATGTTGCTCGGCACCATCGCTTCAAGGATCTCGGCAAAGCCCGGAACCTTGCCCGGATCGGTCGCCCCGCCGCCACTCAGCGCTGCAACGGCACCGGCCGGGATCGGAAACAGTTCAAGCAGCACCGGCACCAGAATGGCCGACATGGTGCCCGCGAACAGCAGCACGGCGACGAACATCAGCACTGCGCGCCGCGCCAGCCGTCCGCCCCCGGCTGCGGCCAGGGTCTGCGAGATGCCGGTTACCACCAGCCCGATTACCAGCGGCAGGATCGTCAGTTGCAGCAGCTTGAGCCAGAGGCTCCCCAGTTCTCCGGCCACGGCCTCAACCGGCGCGAACCCGGCCTGGCCGCGAAACACCGTGCCGATCACAAAGCCCAGCAGCAGCGCCAGGAAGGTCAGCAACGCCGGGACCCTGATCTCGGGAAAGCCGCTTGATCCAGTCTGTTGCTGCATTGATGGCTCCCCGCTTGGTTAATGTCTGCGTGACAATGCCTTTGCCGCGCGACATAGCATCTCTTCAAGGTCTAGCGTGCTACAGGGTAAGTGATGGGACGCAACTATTTCGGTACGGACGGGATCCGCGGGCGCACCAATGCCGGCGTGATGACCGCGGCAACGGCAATGAAGGTCGGCCAGGCAGCGGGCACCCGTTTCCTGCGCGGCTCGCACAAGCACCGCGTGGTGATTGGCAAGGACACGCGCCTATCGGGCTATATGCTCGAGAACGCGCTGGTTGCTGGTTTCACGAGTGTCGGCATGGACGTGATCCTCCTGGGCCCGATGCCGACCCCGGCAGTCGCCCTGCTGACGCGCGAGCTGCGCGCCGATGTCGGCGTGATGATCTCGGCCAGCCACAACCCTTACGAGGACAACGGCATCAAGCTGTTCGGCCCGGACGGCTTCAAGCTCTCCGATGCCGATGAGGCCGCGATCGAGGCCATGCTGGAACAGGACCTGGCGCTCGCCGCCTCGCCGCAGATCGGCCGGGCCCGCCGGATCGACGATGCCCGCGGCCGCTATATTCACGCGGTCAAGGCCTCGCTGCCCGATGATGTCCGCCTCGACGGGATGAAGATCGTGGTCGATTGCGCCAATGGCGCGGCTTACCAGGTCGCCCCTTCGGCGGTGTGGGAGCTGGGCGCCGAAGTTGTGGCGATTGGCGTCTCGCCCAACGGGACCAACATCAACGACAAGTGCGGGTCCACCCACCTCGATCTCGTCAAGGAAAGCGTCGTCGCCAGCGGCGCGGATATCGGCATTGCCTTGGATGGCGATGCCGACCGGCTGATCGTGGTCGATGAAAAGGGCCAGACGGTCGATGGCGACCAGATCATGGCCCTGATCGGCAGCCAGCTGGCCGAACGCGGGGAGCTGCGCGGCGGCGGAGTGGTGGCCACGGTCATGTCGAACCTCGGCCTTGAGCGCTTCCTCGATGGCAAGGGCCTCAGCCTCGTCCGCGCCAAGGTGGGTGACCGCTATGTGCTCGAGGCAATGAAAGCCGGCGGCTACAACGTGGGCGGTGAGCAATCGGGCCACATGATCATGCTCGATCACGCCACCACCGGCGATGGCACGATCGCCGCGCTCCAGGTCCTCGCCGCGCTGGTCAAAAGCGGCAAGCGCGCCAGCGAGCTGATGCACCTGTTCGATCCGGTGCCGCAGTTGCTCAAGAACGTGCGCTTTGCGGGCGGCAAGCCTTTGGACGATGCCCGCGTCAAGGCGGTGATCGCCGATGCCGAGGCCCAGCTATCTGGCCGCGGCCGCCTGGTAATCCGCCCGTCCGGCACCGAACCGGTAATCCGCGTCATGGCCGAAGGGGATGATGCGGCCGAGGTCAATCAGGTCGTCGATGCGATCTGCGATGCAGTGAAGGAAGCCGCCAGTGCTTGAGATGCGCCCCGATTGCGAGAAGTGCGGCGCCGACCTGCCGGCCGAACTGCCCGGCGCCTTCATCTGCAGCTTTGAGTGCACCTTCTGCACCGAATGCGCCGATGACCTCGACGAACGCTGCCCCAATTGCGGCGGTGAGCTGATGGACCGCCCGACCCGCGCCAAACCGCTGCAGGCCAAGTATCCGCCCTCGACCGAGCGGAAGTTCAAGGCCTAGTCCCACCCCCTTCGCCCGTTCGTTTCGAGCGTAGTCGAGACACAGGCGCGCAGGTGTCTCGACTACGCTCGACACGAACGGCGGTTGGGTTATGGATCATCGCATGATCAAGCCCCCGCGCATTCTCTCCATCGCCGGTTCGGATTCATCGGGCGGCGCGGGGATCCAGGCCGATATCAAGACCATTACGATGCTGGGCGGCTATGCCATGACCGCGATCACCGCGGTGACGGCGCAGAACACGCGTGGCGTAGCCATGGTCGAGGCACTTTCACCCGCGATGGTCGCGGCGCAGATCGACGCCTGCGTCAGCGATGTGGGCGTCGGTGCGGTCAAGATCGGGATGCTGGGATCGCCCGAAATCGCCGCCGTGGTGGCTGAGCGGCTGGAAGCACTCGCCGTGCCGATCGTGTTCGATCCCGTGATGATCGCCACCAGCGGATCGGTGCTGGCCGATGCGGCGACCATCGCCGGGTTCGAGCGGCTGATGCGGATCGCCGCCTTGACCACGCCGAACGTTCCAGAGCTGCAGGCCCTGGGTGGTCCCGACGGGATGGCAGCGCGGGGCATCGCCTATCTCGCCAAGGGTGGCGATGCCGAAGGGCCGATGGTGGAGGACGTGCTGGTCATGCCGGGCCAGCCGCCACGGGTCTGGTCGGCCCCACGCATCGTGACCCGCCATACCCATGGCACCGGCTGCACCCTGTCTAGCGCCATCGCCACCGGCCTGGGTGCGGGGCTGGACCTGGTTGGCGCGATCGAACAGGCCCGCGCCTTCGTCCGCGCCGCGCTGGAGGCTGCCCCCGGCTATGGCGCCGGCAGCGGCCCGTTGGGCCATCAGGCGGTTCAGTCCAGCTCGTAG
Source organism: Novosphingobium sp. UBA6722 (assembly GCA_002454125.1). Taxonomy (GTDB): domain Bacteria; phylum Pseudomonadota; class Alphaproteobacteria; order Sphingomonadales; family Sphingomonadaceae; genus Novosphingobium. Next base: position 3,162 of record DKII01000061.1, on the reverse strand, counting down.
AACTCGGCGATCTTGGCCCAAGCATCCTCGGCCGTTTCCACCCAGTGGAACAGGTTGAGGTCTTCGTGATTGATCACGCCTTCATCGGCCAGGGCCTGGAAGTTGATCACCTTGTTCCAGAATTCGGCGCCGAACAGCAGGATCGGAATCGGCTTCATCTTGCCGGTCTGGATCAGGGTCAGCAGCTCCATGAACTCATCCAGCGTACCGAACCCGCCCGGGAAGACCGCCACGGCGCGGGCGCGCAGCAGGAAGTGCATCTTGCGCAGCGCAAAGTAGTGGAACTGGAAGGCCAGGTCGGGCGTGACATACTGGTTGGGCGCCTGCTCGTGCGGCAGGACGATATTGAGCCCGATCGTTTCCGCGCCGACATCGGCCGCGCCGCGGTTGGCGGCTTCCATGATCGACGGGCCGCCGCCCGAGCAGACCACGAACTGGCGCATGCCCTTTTCGACCACGCCGCATTCGCTGGCGATCCGGCCCAGCTTGCGCGCCTCGTCATAGTACTTTGACTTGGCGACCAGCCGCTCGATCACGGCCTTGCGTTCCGGCGTGGTCGCGGCGGCCAGCGCCTTTTCGGCCTCTTCGGGCGCCGGAATGCGGGCCGAGCCATAGCACACCAGGGTCGAACCGATCCGGGCCTCGTCCAGCATCATCTCGCACTTCAGCAGTTCCAGCTGGAAGCGGACCGGGCGCAGTTCCTCGCGCAGCAGGAAGTCAGTGTCGCGGAAGGCCAGCTTGTAGGCCGGGCTGCGGGTTTGCGGGGTCGACGCCAGATGCGATTCGACGAAGGAAGCCTCCTGCTCGGCCTTGTAGAAGCGGCGGCGGTTGAGGCGCTTTTCGGTCGGTTCAGTCATCAGGTCTTTTCCTTTGGGTCGAGAGACTTGCCAAGCCCCAAAAACAGTTCGGCCCGCCACTCGATTGCCGAGCACGGGCCGTTCAGATCAGCGAGGAAGTGGATGCCCGACAAGGATTCGAACCTTGATTGACGGAGTCAGAGTCCGCTCTCTTACCATTAGAGGATCGGGCAACGAGGGCGGTCCTCTAGGCGCGCCGCGCGCCCACGTCAAGCCACTGGACTTGCCCTTGCGGCGGGGCGGCGCTAGCATGGTGTCAGGTACCCGCCCATCCGGCGGGATAATGATAAGAGTGTGAATGTCATGGCGGAAAATACTCCGCCGGCCATGCGCGAGGAGGCAGGACAGGGGTTTGAACCCGGACAGGACCAGCGCGGCGCGCCCGACCTTTCCGAATCCACCCCCGCTATGCCCGAACGCCGGCCGGACGGCCGACCTGGACGAATCGACCCGCAGGCCAGCGGGCGCGAGTCCACAGCCTACCAGCGCCAGAGCTTTGCCGCGATTGACCTGGGCACCAACAATTGCCGGCTGCTGATCGCGCGCCCGCAGGGTGAGAACTTCGTTGTGGTCGATGCCTTCAGCCGGGTGGTCCGGCTGGGTGAAGGGCTGGCCGGATCGGGCCGGCTGAGCGATGCGGCGATGGACCGCGCGCTGGGGGCGCTGCACGTCTGCGCCGAAAAGCTCAAGCGGCGGCGCGTCCACCTTGCTCGCTCGGTTGCGACCGAGGCCTGCCGCCGGGCCGAGAACGGCCCCGAATTCATCGAACGCGTCCGCCGCGAAACCGGGATCGCGCTCGACATCATCAGCGCCAAGGAAGAGGCGCGGCTGGCCGTGCTGGGCTGCCACATCCTGCTCGAACAGGGGGACGGCCCAGCGATCATCTTCGATATCGGCGGCGGCTCGACCGAGCTGGTGCTGGTCGAACAGGGCGAAGCACCGCTGCCGCGGATCGTCGACTGGATGAGCGTGCCCTGGGGCGTCGTCTCGCTGACCGAGACTTGCGGGATCGAGCCGCTTGATGCCGATGGCCGCGCTGCCCGCTATGCCGAGATGCGCCGCCGCGTGCGCGAAAGCCTGGCCCCCTTTGCCGACCGGCTGGCCGCGATGCTGGAACAGCACGACCGCAAAACTGCGCTGCGCCTGCTTGGCACCAGCGGCACGGTCACGACGCTGGCCAGCCTGCACCTGGAACTGCCGCAGTATGATCGCCGCGCGGTCGATGGCCTGATCGTCCCGGCCGAAGCGATGCGCGGGATTTCCGAACGCCTCTCCGCCATGCCGATCCCGGCACGGCGCGAACTGGCCTGCATCGGCCGCGAACGGGCCGACCTGGTGGTAGCCGGCTGCGCAATCCTCGAGACAATCCTCGATCTATGGCCGGCTGATCGGCTCGGCGTGGCCGATCGCGGCATCCGCGAAGGCATCCTGCGCAGCCTGATGGCTTCCGAAGGCATGGCCGAGCGCACCCGCGCCGCCATGCGCCGCAGCAAACGTGAAGGAACAACCCGATGAGCCGTTCCGGCCGCCCTGCCGGTGAACGGCTCAAGACCGGCAAGGGCCGGACCGCCAGTTCGACCCGCTGGCTGACCCGCCAGCTCAACGATCCCTACGTCAAGGCCGCCAAGGACGCCGGCTGGCGCAGCCGCGCCGCCTTCAAGCTGATCGAGCTCGACCAGAAGTTTGCCCTGCTCAAGCACGCCCAGCGCGTGGTCGACCTTGGCGTTGCGCCGGGCGGGTGGAGCCAGGTGGTGCGCAAGCAGGCCCCCAAGGCCGCAGTGGTTGGCATTGACCTGCTGGAAACCGAGCCGCTGGAAGGCGTGACCCTGTTCCAGATGGACTTCATGGACGATGCCGCGCCCGCCCTGCTGGTCGAGGCGCTGGGCGGCGCGCCGGACCTGGTGATCTCGGACATGGCCGCCAATACCGTTGGCCACAAGGCAACCGACCACCTGCGGACCATGGGCCTGGTCGAGACTGCCGCGCACTTCGCGATCGAGAATCTGGCACCCGGCGGTGCTTTCATCGCCAAGGTCCTGGCGGGCGGCACGGATACCGAGCTGCTGGCCCTGCTCAAGCGCCACTTCACCACGGTGAAGCACGCCAAGCCGCCGGCGAGCCGCAAGGATTCGTCCGAGTGGTACGTGATCGCCCAGGGCTTCAAGGGCTGAATCGAAGAAGGGCGGCAGGTCCGCAGACCGCCGCCCTCTTTTCCCACCCTTGCGGGTAAAGCTTACTTCTTGGCGGGTTCCGCAGCCGGAGCGGCAGCAGCGCCTTCGGCCGGGGCCGCAGCGGCATCGGCCGG
>DKII01000134.1:4706-5195 GCA_002454125.1 Novosphingobium sp. UBA6722 | reverse complement strand
CACCAAAGGCGATCACGCGCCCGCGGGCATCCTCGATCGGCAGCATCAGGCGGCCGCGGAACCGGTCATAAGGTTCCTTCTCGTCCACCGCGATCCGCAGCCCGGCCTCAATCAGCTTGGCCTCTGGCACATCCTTCAGCGCCGCCTTCATCGCCTGGCGGCCTTCGGGCGCGTAGCCAAAGCCGAACCGCTGGATCGTATGTCCATCGAAGCCGCGCGTGGCGAGATAGGCGCGGGCCTTTTCGCCCTCCGGGCCGGCGAGCTGCGCCACGAACCAGTCCTGCGCGGCCTTCATCACGTCATGCAGCGTATCGCGTTGCTCGGCAGCCTTGGCGGCGCGGGGATCGGGGGCGGGGACTTCCAGCCCGGCCTCGCTCGCCAGCTCCTTGATCGCATCCATGAAGGAGAGGCCGCGCTGGTCGGTCATCCAGCGGATCACATCGCCATGCGCCCCGCAGCCAAAACAGTGATAGAACCCCTTCTGGTCGT
>DKII01000134.1:4446-4635 GCA_002454125.1 Novosphingobium sp. UBA6722 | reverse complement strand
CTCGTTGTGGAACGGGCAGCAGGCCTTGAATTCATGCCCCGCTTTGGTGAGCCGCGTCGTCCGGGAAATGACGCTGGACAGCGTCACCCGGGCGCGGAGTTCATCAAGCCATTGGGGGCTGAGCATTTTAAGACTTCTCGCCGCGCAGCGGGCGAGCCCACAAACCCCCCTCCCGCCCGCGGGAGGGGC
>DKII01000134.1:234-4367 GCA_002454125.1 Novosphingobium sp. UBA6722 | reverse complement strand
ATGTTATCAAGGGTCTGCCCGATCACAGCCAATACACCGTCCAGATTGTCGAGAACTTCATTGTTCCAGAAGCGCAGCACCTTGTAACCCTGAACCTCAAGGAAGGCTGTGCGCCGTGCGTCATATTCGGTGGAAAAGGCATGCTGCCCACCATCCAGCTCAATCACCAGCCGCCGTTCGCGCGACACGAAGTCGCAAATGAACTGGCCGATCGGGAACTGACGATTAAACCGGACACCTCGCAGTTTTCGCGCACTTAGATGAGGCCAGAGCTTGCGTTCGGCCTCGGTCGCATTGTTGCGGAGCTGGCGCGAACGCAAGGTTGGGCGGGAATAGCCCTTGTCGTTCAACTTGAACCAGTCTTCGTCCAACTTGCGCTCCGGTAACAGGCCCTCCCCCGGCCCCTCCCGCAGGCGGGAGGGGAGGTTGATGAAAATCACGCGAGGGCGGATTTAACGAGCTGGCTGGCCTTGCCCATGTCGATCTGCGTCCCGTGCCTGGCCTTGAGCGCGCCGACGACCTTGCCCATGTCCTTCATGCCCTCGGCGCCGGTTTCGGCGATAATCGCGGCGATGGCGGCCTTCACCTCGTCCTCACCCATCTGCTGCGGCAGGAAGGTCTCGATCACGGCCAGCTCGGCCTTTTCGATCTCGGCCAGCTCCTGACGGCCGCCCTGTTCGTAGAGCGTGATCGATTCGCGGCGCTGCTTGGCCATCTTTTGCAGCACGTCGGTCACCACCACGTCATCGTCAGGCACATTGGCCGCGGTGCGCAGTTCGATGTCCTTGTCCTTGAGCTTGGCGAGAATCAGCCGGACGGCGGCCAGCCGGGCCTTGTCACCGGCCTTCATCGATTCGATCTGGGCGGCCTTGATGGTATCTCTCAGCATTATCTCTCTCAGCGTTTTGGCGAGGATTGGGGAAAGAACCCGCCTAGCCGGATTTTTCGCCTTTTCCTAGGTTGACGCTGGAGGTCATCCCCTCTAGCGGCGGTGCCTTAGCGACATCGCTGGAACCCCATTACTCGGAGCGCCTCCCCATGGCCGACGCCGCCTCTTCGCACGCACCCCAACCACAGGGTGCGACGGGAGTCCTTGTGCTTGCTGATGGCGCAGTCCTGTGGGGCCACGGCTTCGGGGCAAGCGGTGCCGCAGTGGGCGAGGTTTGCTTCAACACCGCAATGACCGGCTACCAGGAAGTGATGACCGATCCCAGCTATGCCGGGCAGGTCGTCACCTTCACGTTCCCGCACATCGGCAATGTCGGCGTGAACGAGGAAGACCTGGAAAGCCACGTCGATGGCGCGGTCGGCTGCGTGGTGCGCGAAGACGTGACCGCGCCCAGCAACTTCCGCGCGGCGGGCACCTTCGGCGACTGGCTGGCGGGCAAGGGCAAGATCGGCCTGGCCGGGATCGACACCCGCGCTCTGACCCGCCGCATCCGCCTGTCCGGCGCGCCCAATGCGGTGATCGCGCATGAGCCTTCGGGCAAGTTTGACATTCCCGCCCTGATCAAGCGCGCGCAGGATTGGCCGGGACTGGAAGGCATGGACCTCGCCCGCGTGGTCAGCCGCGAGGAGATCGAGAACTGGGAAGGCAGCGTCTGGACCCTGGGCAAGGGCTATGGCCGCTCACCCCATGACAAGCGCCCGCACGTGGTGGCGATCGATTTCGGCGCGAAGGACAACATCTTCCGCAACCTGGTGAAGGCCGGGGCCAAGGTCACCGTCGTCCCCGCGCAGACGCCGCTGAGCGGTGTGCTGGCGCTGGAGCCTGACGGGGTGTTCCTTTCCAACGGACCGGGCGATCCCGCCGCGACCGGGGCCTATGCCGTGCCGGTGATCCAGGGCCTGCTGGAACGCGACGTGCCGGTCTTCGGCATCTGCCTCGGTCATCAGATGCTCGGCCTCGCCGCGGGCGCGAAGACCACCAAGATGCACCAGGGCCACCGCGGCGCGAACCATCCGGTCAAGCGGCTGGAAGACGGTGTGGTAGAGATCACCTCGATGAACCACGGCTTCGCAGTCGATAACACCGCGCTGCCGGACAATGTCGAGGAAACCCACGTCAGCCTGTTCGACGGTTCGAACTGCGGCATCGCGATCAAGGGCAAGAAGGCTTTCGGGGTGCAGTATCACCCTGAGGCAAGTCCGGGGCCGATGGATAGTTTCTATCTGTTTGAGCGGTTTGTGGGGATGTTGGGGTGAGCCGTAGGCGCGCCTTGCTGATGACGGTTGCTGCTGCTTTGGTCGGTGCATACGGTAGTTGGTCATACTTCTACCTCTCCAACCCGTGGCGCAATGAGACCCTGCGGATTATGGGAATAACCGCAAAAGGTCTTTCGGAAGCTGCTGACACTAGATCACCGCTTGCAACTGCAGGCGGTGAAGACGCACACGCAGCGCAAGAGCTTTCGCCAACTATGGCGGTGACCAAATGCAAGATCAGGGACTTTCATATCGAGACTGCTAGCGAAGGTCTTGAATGGGCGGTGATCCCTCTTCGCAACGTCACTCCCGAGGAACTCCGCTGTATTCTGGAAGCCGGTAAAACCGAGTTCACGGGACCTTATCATCCGGGTGGATTCGTGCCGCCAAACACTCCTCCGCGCTACCGCGCACTGACACTCTCTCTCGAGAAGCAGCAAGCCAATGCCCAAACGCACTGACATCTCCTCGATCCTCGCCAACTCCCTTCCCCGTGGGGAAGGGTTGGGGATGGGGGTTCGGCGGTGCCGGGGTGCGCTTCAACTGGCTAGCGCCGTATACCCATCCCCAACCCCTTCCCTTGAGGGAAGGGGCTTAGGTGCGGTTGCGGGCCAGGGCCAGTTCCTGAAGGATGACGGTCAGCACCCCGTCGGTGTTTTCCAAGACTTCATTGTTCCAAAAGCGGATCACGCGCCAGCCATGCGCTTCGATCAAGCCAGTGCGAGCTTCGTCAGAGGCGCTGTCGCTGTGCTGCCCGCCGTCCAGTTCGATCGCCAAGCGCGCTGTGCGGCAAGCAAAGTCGACAACGAAGTCTCCGATCGGCAGCTGCCGCGTAAATCGCACGCCTTTCAGCTGACTGGCGCGAAGGTGCGACCACAGCCGCCGTTCCGCATCGGTCATCTCATTGCGCAATTTGCGCGCAACGCTGGTCAATCGTTTACCTGCCAAGGCCGTACACCCATCCCCAACCCCTTCCCTCAAGGGAAGGGGCTTTGCTAGCGAAGTCAACATAGATGCCCAAACGCACTGACATATCCTCGATCCTCGTCATTGGCGCCGGGCCGATCATTATCGGCCAAGCCTGCGAGTTCATTTATTCCGGCACCCAGGCGATCAAGGCGCTGAAGGAAGAGGGGTACCGGGTGATCCTGGTCAACTCGAACCCGGCGACGATCATGACCGATCCGGAATTCGCCGACGCGACCTATATCGAGCCGATCACGCCCGAGATTGTCGCCCGGATCATCGAGAAGGAACGGCCCGATGCCGTGCTCCCCACCATGGGCGGGCAGACCGCGCTGAACACCGCGCTGGCGCTGTTCAACGATGGCACGCTGGAGAAGTTCGGCGTCAAGATGATCGGCGCCGATGCCGATGCGATCGACAAGGCCGAGGACCGGATGCGGTTCCGCGAGGCGATGACCAAGATCGGGCTGGAATCGGCCCGCTCCGGCATTGCCCACAATGTCGAGGAAGCCTTCGCGGTGCTGGAGCGCACCGGGCTGCCGGCGATCATCCGCCCCAGCTTTACCCTGGGCGGCACCGGCGGCGGCGTCGCCTATAACAAGGCCGAGTTCGAACATATCGTCCGCACCGGCCTGGACGCCAGCCCGACCACCGAAGTCCTGATCGAGGAATCGCTGCTCGGCTGGAAAGAGTACGAGATGGAAGTCGTCCGTGACCGGAACGACAACTGCATCATCATCTGCTCGATCGAAAACGTCGATCCGATGGGCGTCCACACCGGGGATTCGATCACCGTCGCCCCGGCGCTGACGCTGACCGACAAGGAATACCAGATTATGCGCAATGCCAGCATCGCTGTGCTGCGCGAGATCGGGGTCGAAACCGGCGGTTCGAACGTCCAGTTTGCGGTCAATCCCAAGGATGGCCGCCTGATCGTGATCGAGATGAACCCGCGCGTGTCG
>DKII01000134.1:0-144 GCA_002454125.1 Novosphingobium sp. UBA6722 | reverse complement strand
AAGGCCACCGGCTTCCCGATCGCCCGCGTCGCCGCCAAGCTGGCGGTGGGCTATACGCTGGACGAGCTGACCAACGAGATCACCGGGGCCACTCCGGCGAGCTTTGAGCCCAGCATCGATTACGTCGTCACCAAGATCCCGCGC
>DKII01000044.1:377-10642 GCA_002454125.1 Novosphingobium sp. UBA6722 | reverse complement strand
CCTCCTCCATCAACTCGCTCCAGCCATGCGCCTCTAACCGATCCTCTTCATGCGCGGGGCACGGAATCACGGGCACGCCGGTGGCGCGGATGCGCTGGAGCAGGCTGGGTCCGGCATGGGGCTTGACGCCGGGCGCTGGCACGCGGCCCTTGGCCCGCTTGGGACGGCCTTCCTCGGCAATCGCCTCGCGCAGGATTTCGACCAGCACATTGCCGCCCTCCGCCAGCCTGGGCGGGATCGGCTCCAGCAGCACCTCCTCGCCCGAAGTCAGGCGGACGATACCGCGCTTGCGGGGAATGATGGTGGCGATCAGACGTCCCTGCACGACCGCGCCGGCACGGGCATCATCGCCGTCCCGCTCGATCAGCGCCTCGACCAGCTTGCCATGCTCGATCAGCGCCGCGCGGGCTTCATTGGCGGCAATTCCTGCTTCGGCCTGCTGGATGCGCGCGGCAATGCCAGCGGCTTCACGCGCCGTCTTTTCGACCGCGGCATTGGCCGTGCTGGCCTGGGCCTCAAGCTCTGCCGCACGCCGGCCAGCGGTAGCTCCGGCAGTCTGAGCCTCGGCAATTGCGCGGCGGAGCTGGTCGGGGTCGTTCGGCGCAAGCGGCGCCTGGGCCACGGCGCCGCCCAGCGCGGTCAGCGCAAGCAAAGGGGTCAGTCGCAGGATCGCAGCGGGCGGCATCGCGCGCCTTATCCCGAACGGTGATAGGGATGACCAGCCAGAATGCTGGTGGCACGCCACAATTGTTCGGCCAGCATCGCCCGGACCAGCAGGTGCGGCCAGGTCATCGGTCCGAACCCGAGCAAGAGATCGGCCTGGTTGCGGGCGGTCTCGCCGTGACCGTCAGCCGCGCCGATCAGGAATCGCGCCTCGCGCACGCCCTCGTCGCGCCAGCGGCCCAGCAGCGCGGCGAAATCTTCCGATGAAAGCTGCTTGCCGCGCTCGTCGAGCAGGACTTCGCGGGCCGGAGTCAGCGCCGCTGGAACGGTTCCGCCCGTGTCCGGCAATTCGGTCTGGACCACCGGCCAGGTGATCCGCTTCATGTAACGGGCAACCAGATCGGCCTCGGGCGAGCGGGCAATCTTGCCCCGGGCAATCACATGCAGCCGCATGGCGGGTCGATCAGGCCAGGGGAATCAGGCCGCGCCCGAATCCCCGAAGGCCCACATCCGCTCAAGATTGTAGAAGCTGCGCACTTCCGGGCGGAACAGGTGCACGACAATGTCGCCGGCGTCGATCAGCACCCAGTCCGCAGCCGGCAGGCCCTCGATCCGCACGTGGCCAAAGCCGCCCTGCTTGATCCGCTCGGCCAGCTTCTGCGCCATTGCCGCGACCTGACGGGTCGAGCGACCGCTGGCGATCACCATGTGATCGGCGATCGAGCTTTTGCCTTCGAGCGGGATCGAGACGATCTCCTGCGCCTGGTCATCGTCAAGCGACTGGAGCACCAGGGCGTGGAGCGAGCCGGGTTCGGACGGCGGCAGCGGGGTGGGCGTTCCGGCAGCGGCCGGCGCGTTCGTGGCAGGTGTCATTGAGGGGGCGAGTGCTCCTTGGGGCGGGCGGCGCGCGGCGGCGCAGGAAAAAAGCCCTGCCCGTTCACGGCGTGTCGGATTTGACCGGATGGTGCGTCAGCGGATCCCGGACCGTCCGGCCAGCATAACGCCGGGCCCAGTCTGGATCAGCGCGGCGAATGGCTGTCGCCGAGCGCGGATCGGGATCGAATCGCAAATGTATCAGCGCGGGTGCGCTCCATCCTGCCCGGTGTTTCAGACTGGCTGCGGACCGCCGGTATCGGCCGAGCCATGCCGCAGCGGGGCTCGCCGCAGCAAGGCCATCATAGCCGGGCCGGGCAATAACCGCAATCGGCATGGTGCGGGCGATCCGGCGCCAGTCGCGCCAGCGGTGCAGCTGGGCCAGATTATCGCTGCCCATCAGCCAGACGAAGTCCACATCGGGATAGCGGCGGCGCAAGGCCCGAAGCGTATCGACGGTATAGACAGTGCCAAGCTCGCGCTCGATTCCCGTCGGCACGATCGGCCCGCGGCGCGCCATCTTGAGCGCCGAACCCAGCCGGGCTGTGAGCGGTGCCATACCCGCCTTTGGCTTGAGCGGATTGCCGGGCGAGACCAGCCACCAAACGGCATCGAGCCCCAATGCATCGCGCGCAAACAGGCTGATCCGCCGGTGCCCGCCGTGGGCCGGGTTGAAGCTGCCACCCAGCAGCCCGACGCGCGGTTTTCCGCGGTTCAGGGCCGAACCTGCCCGGTGCCGCGCACCAGCCATTTGTAGGTCGTGAGACCTTCCAGCGCGACCGGCCCGCGGGCATGGAGCCGCCCGGTGGCAATGCCGATCTCGGCGCCCAGGCCGAACTCGCCGCCATCGGCAAACTGGCTCGAGGCATTGTGCATGACGATGGCGCTGTCGACTTCAGCGAGGAAGCGCTCGGCCGCGGCCGCATCCTCGGTGACGATCGCGTCGGTGTGGTGCGAACCATGGGCGGCAATATGCGCCAGGGCCGCATCAAGCCCGTCCACCACCGCGACCGAAAGGATCGCTTCTAGGTATTCAGTATCCCAATCGGCATCGCTGGCCGGGGCGATCCGCGGGTCAAGCGCGCAGGCCCGGGCATCGCCGCGCAATTCGCAGCCGGCTTCGAGCAGCGCCCCGACCAGACTGGCCGATTCGGGGTAGAGCGCGTCGATCAGCAGGGTTTCCATCGCCCCGCAAACCCCGGTCCGGCGTAGCTTGGCATTGACTGCGATGGCCCGCGCCTTGGCCGGATCGGCGGCGGCATGGACATAGGTGTGGTTGATCCCGTCAAGGTGGGCGAGCACCGGCACCCGCGCATCGGCCTGGACCCGCGCCACCAGGCTTTTCCCTCCGCGCGGCACGATCATGTCGATCAGCCCGGCGGCGGTCAGCATCGCACCCACTACGGCCCGGTCCTGGCTGGGAACCAGCTGCACCGCTGCTGCCGGCACACCTGCCGCGACCAGGCCGTCAACCATTGCCGCGTGGATTGCCCGGTTTGAATGAACCGCCTCGCTGCCCCCGCGCAGCAACACGGCATTGCCCGAGCCAAGGCACAACGCGGCCGCATCGGCAGTCACGTTCGGGCGGCTTTCGTAAATGATCCCGATCAGCCCGATCGGCACCCGCACCCGGGTGAGGACCAGGCCATTGGGCCGCTCGGTCCGGTCGATTTCCTGCCCGACCGGATCGGGCAGATCGGCCACCGCGGCCACGGCATCGGCGATTCCGGCAAGGCGGCCGGGATCAAGCCGCAGCCGATCAAGCATGGCCCCGCTCAGACCGCGAGCTTCACCGGCCGCCATGTCTTCGGCATTGGCCGCAAGAATGGCGGATTCCTGGGCCTTCAGCGCCTTTGCCGCGGCCCGCAGTGCGGCTTTCCTGCGATCAGGGCCAAGCTGCGCGAGCTCCGCCTGCGCCGCCCGGCCAGCCTGCGCCAGCGCGGCCACCAGCGAATCGGGATCGCCATCGAGGGAGGGGGCTGGATCGGGCATTTCTGTGGCTGCGCCTATCACTTGGGAAATGGTTCCCGCAACCAAATCGACTCGTCGCGTGAGTCTTTCGATTCAACGACAACCGTTTGCAGGAGATTCGCTTACCCTGGGGATACCTGCTAGCGGGCCGCATCGAAGGTCAAAAGGGCTCGGGGTCGTCTTGCAAAATCTGACCGCTGGCGGGTTAAGGGACCGCCTGCGGAGCTGGTTCCCGGATCGCGAATTTTTCATGCGATCGCAGGGGCAGGTCCGTTTCATCAAGGTTTCTGCCAGGGTGCAGATGGTGGGTGCCGCCATCGTCGCCGTGCTTCTGCTCGCCTGGCTGGTCTCGATGGCCGGCATGGCAATCTCGCAATACATGTCGACCCGTGACCGGCTTGCGCTGCTCAACCGCGAAGCCAAGGTCGCGTCGGCGGAAAGCCGCGTGGCTGAATATCGGGATGACCTGAAAAGCGTCGCCGAAGACCTGACGCGCCGCCAGGACGCGCTCGAGAAGATGACCGACGTCCTGCCCGACGACATCAAGGCGGCCGACACGGTAACCGATTCGACCGGCGAGGCCGCCAAGACGGTCGACAAGGTCAGCGCCGCCCTGCCCGAAGCTTCTGGCCTTGCGAAAATCGAGGCCCGTCAGCTCGCGCTGGTTGAGCGGCTGACCCGCTTTGCCGATCGCCGTTCGGCCGTTGCCGCTGAACGCATTCGCGCATTGGGGCTCAATCCCGATACCATGGTTGCCCGGCTTAACGATCGTTCGGCCCAGGGTGGTCCGCTGATCGAACTGTTCGGCCCCAAGAAGCGGGCGATCGATCCGCGGTTTGAACGCCTTGGCCTGAGCCTGGCGCGGATGGACGCGCTTGAGCGCGGCCTCGCCGGCATTCCGCAGCACACGCCCGCCAGCCTTGAATATATCTCTTCCGGCTTCGGCTATCGCGCCGATCCGTTTACCGGCGGCGCAGCCTTCCATGCCGGTCTTGATTTCAAGGGTCCGATCGGGGCGCCGATCTTTGCGGCCGCCAATGGCCGAGTGAGCTTCGTCGGGGTCCAGCAGGGCTACGGCAACGTGGTTGAAGTTGACCATGGCAACGGCCTGATGACACGGTATGCTCACATGTCGGGCTTCCGGGCGCGAGTCGGCCAGCCGGTGGAAGCCGGGCAAGTGATTGGCCTGATCGGCAACACCGGGCGCTCGACGGGTCCGCACCTGCATTTCGAAGTCCGGATCAACGACCGGGCAGTCAATCCCCGGCCATTCCTTGAGGCGGCGGCAAATGTTCAACAAGAAGGCGGCCGCAGCGCCGCGACCAACGGGCGGTAACACCATGCGCGGATCGACCTTCTCGGTCCTTGGGGCCGATATGGCGATCAAGGGCAATGTATCGGCTTCGACTGACCTGCACATCGACGGCAAGGTTGAGGGCGATGTGGCCTGCAGCTCGCTGGTCCAGGGCGAAACCGGGGAGATCATAGGCGCGGTCAAGGCCGAGAGCGCCCGGCTCTCAGGCATCGTGCGTGGTTCGATCTCGGCGCGCGAACTGGTGATCCTCAAGTCCGCCCGCATCCATGGCGACGTGCATTACGATGCGCTGACGATCGAACAGGGCGCGCAGGTCGATGGCCGCTTTGCCCCGCGCGGCGTGGGCCAGCCCGAAGACAGCCCGGCCGAAAGCGTCGAAAAGCTGCTGACCCTGGCGGGCTAACCACGGAAGGTTGGCCGGGACTGGCTAGGCCAGCCCCACCTCCGCACGCAGCGCCTTGCGATCAAGCTTGCCGATCATCGTCTTCGGCAGGCTGTCCCGCACCACCACACTCTCCACCCGCTCATGCTTGCCAAGCTGGGCGTTGAGCCATTTGGCCAGCGCTTCACCGGTTTCCGCATGATCGTCCTGCAGGGTCACATAGGCGCGCGGTGCTTCGCCGCGATAGGCATCGGGCACGCCGATCACCAGCGCCTCCTTGACTGCGGGGTGACGCAGCAGCACCGCCTCGACCTCGCTCGGGAAGACCTTGAAACCGCCGACTGCGATCATGTCCTTGATCCGGTCGACGATCCGCAGATAGCCGCCCGCTTCCAGCACCGCGACATCGCCGGTACGCAGCCAGCGCCCATCCGGCCGCTCGGCAAAGGCGGCCAAGGCCGCTTCGGGCCGGCGCCAATAACCGCGCATCACTTGCGGGCCCTGGATTGCCAGTTCGCCCGGCGCTCCTTCAGGCGCATCCTGCGTCGGATCTTCTTTATCGAGCAAACGGATGCGCGTGCCCGGGATCGGCTGGCCGATCGTCCCCGGGCGCTCCTCGCCCTCATAGGGGTTGGCGGTCGCCACCCCGGCGGTTTCGGTCAGGCCATAACCTTCGATCAGCCGCGCACCGGTCGCTGCCTCGAACCGCTGCTTGAGCGGCTGCGGCAAGGGTGCCCCGCCCGAGATGCAGACCCTGAGCGAGCTGAAATCGGTCTTCCCGCAATTGGGGTGATCCAGCAGCGCCTGGTACATGGTCGGCACGCCCGGGATCGCCGTCGCCTTGACCCGCGCCAGAGTCTTCAGCGCCTGCCCCGCATCGAAACGCGGCAGCATCGCGATGCAGCCGCCATGCGCCACGGTGCGATTGAGCACGCAGATATTGGCGAAGACATGGAACATCGGCAGCACGCCGACGATCATGTCGCGCTCATCCTGGCGCGGGTCGATCGCCTCGACCTGACGGGTGTTGGCGGTGATGTTCTGGTGCGTCAGCATCGCCCCCTTGGGGGTGCCGGTGGTGCCGCCGGTATATTGCAGCAGGGCCAGGTCTTCCTCGGGATCGAGGGCAACCGGCGCAGGCGCGGCATCGACCAGCAGGTCATCCCAGCGCAGCGCCTGTTCCGGCACCGGGGCAAGCGACTTGCGGGCCAGCAGCCGCATGGCCAGGCCCTTGATCCAGGGGAGCTGGCCCGCCAGCGAACCGACCACCAGCCATTCCAGCGCCGACTGCTCCTTCACTGCTTGCGCGGTTGGCAGCAGCGCCGAGGAATCGACCGTCACCAGCAGCCTGGTGCCCGAATCGGCGACCTGCGCAGCCAGTTCCGCTGGCGTATAAAGCGGCGAGAAATTGACCACCGTCGCCCCGGCCAGCATCGCGCCGTAATAGGCCGAGACGTAGATTGGCACATTCGGCAGAAACAGCCCGACCCGGTCACCCTTGGCGATGCCAAGCTGCTGGAGCCCCGCGGCGAATGCGCGCGCCTCCTGGGCAAGTTCGGCATAGCTGAAGCTGCGCCCCATGAAGTCGACGAGCGGGCGATTGCCAAACCGCGCCGCGCTATCCGCGAACATCTGCGGCACCGTCAGCGGCGCAAAGGAGGTATCCCACGGCGTCGGGTGCGCATAATGCGCCTGCCAAGGCTGAACGGGCGTAGCGGCTGGCGTGCTGACACTCATGTCAGCTTAAGTGGCGCGACAAGCGGTTCCGCGCAAGCGACAGTCTGGCCTAGGCCGTGGACTTAGCCTTCGTCGGTCGCTTCCGCGGCACGCTTGGCCTCCAGCCAGGCAGCGGCTTCCGCTTCCTGCGCGGCTTCGGTGGCGGCCTTGGCCTGGGCCTCACGCTCAGCGCGCAGTTCCTCGATCAGGGCCTCGCGGTCATCGCCCAGGCGCAGGTCATCACCGGCCTGATCAAGCAAGCCCGCCTTCTTCGCGGCCTTGGCGACGATCGCATCAAGTTCGCGCTGGCTGCACAGACCCAGGGTCACCGGGTCCTTGGGCTGGATGTTGCTGATGTTCCAGTGGCTGCGATCGCGGATCGCGGCGATGGTGTTGCGGGTCGTACCGATCAGCTTGCCGATCTGCGCGTCCGAAATCTCGGGGTGGTTGCGCAGGATCCAGGCGATGCCATCGGGCTTGTCCTGGCGCTTCGAGACCGGGGTATAGCGCGGGCCCTTGGTGCGGCTGACCTGGGCCGGGGCCTTCTGCATGACCAGCGAATAGGACGGATCGTTCTGGCCCTTTTCGATTTCCGCCATGGTCAGCTCGCCCGAGCGGACCGGATCGCGCCCGGTATACTTGCTGCTGGCCAGATCATCGGCCATCGCGTTGACTTCAAGGATGTGGAGCCCGCAGAATTCGGCGATCTGTTCGAACGACAGCGCGGTGTTGTCGACCAGCCACGAAGCAGTGGCATGCGGCATCAACGGGGTGGGCTGGGTCACGGGAATTCTCCGTCTGAAATAGATAGGGCCGCCCCTTACGGAGCGGCCGTTCGCCAGGCGCTTTAGGCCAAAGTGTCCAACCGGGCAAGCAAACTGTTCTTAAGTTTCGCCCATTATCCCGGCGGCTGGCCTTGCCTTGAATGAGTTTTGTGATGCGCATCTCCCCCGGCGGCTTCGCCCTTGGTATTTCTGTCCTGTTCGGTGGAGGTTATGCAGCCTTTGGTGAGCAGGACTTTGCCGTCACGGTCAACCGGCCGGTCGCCGATACCTATGCGGCGATCAGCGCCGTCCACACCTTCGGCAGCGGACTGCGTGCTGCGGGCGTCGATAACGTCCAGCTCAAGGTAACCCGCCCGTCAGACCGGGAGATCGTCTTCACCATCCCGTCGAGCTCCGATTCGCGGGGATCGCGGGTAGCCTTTTCCCTTGAGCCGATTGATGGTGGCCGGTCCACGGAGGTTCGCGCGGCGATTGACGTGCCCGCCGTCCGCATGCCTGACGAAAAGCGCAATCGCGTACTTTCGGAAGCCAAAGTGGAAGCCAAGTTCCGGGACGCCATCAAGGGCATGGCCGAGCGGCTCAACGCCGGGCAGTCCGTTGAAAAGGCCCAGTATCAACTGACCTTCATGCTGGACGTGGTGGCGCTGGCCTCCAACCCGGAAAAAGTGCGACGGCTGTATGCGCAGGAGAAGCAATACAAGGAGGCGGCCAAGCGCTACGAGGCCGATCCTGGCTGGTTTGGCGGCGAATACGTGCTGGTCAATGAAAGCGGCGGCATGATTGGCGATCCCGAGCGACAGAACGCCGCCGACGATCCCTGAGATTCCGCGCTAAACCGCCAATACAATCTTGCCGATATGGGCGCCCGCTTCCATCCGGGCATGGGCCGCGGCAGCATCGGCCAGCGGGAAGGCCTGGTCCATGATCGGGCGCAGCGCACCACTGGTAAACAGCGGCCAGGCGTTGGCAGCGATTTCCTGCGCCAGCAGCGCCTTGAACTGGTTGGAGCGGGGCCGCAGCGTCGATCCGGTGAGCGTGTAACGGCGGCTCATGATCACCGCCATGTTGAGGTCAGCCTGCATCCCGCCCTGGACGGCAATGGTCACATGGCGACCGTCTTCCTTCATGCAGCGCAGGTTACGCGCGACATAGTCCCCGGCAACCATATCGAGCACCAGCTCGACGCCCTGCCCATCGGTGATCCGCTTGACCTCCTCGACAAAGTCGCTGGCTTTATAGTCGATCGCGTGGTCCGCGCCGATTTCAAGCGCGGCGGCGCACTTCTCCGCATCCCCGCAGGTGACGATCACGGTGAGCCCGAAGGCCTTGCCCAGCATGATCGCCATGGTGCCGATTCCGCTAGTTCCGCCATGGACCAGGATCGTCTCACCCTCCTTGGCCCAACCGCGTTCGAACACGTTGTGCCAGACAGTGAACAGCGTTTCCGGCAGGGCCGCCGCCTGATCAAGCGGCATGTCGGCCGGGACTGGCAAGCAATGATCCGCCATGGCGAGGCAGTATTCCGCATAGCCCCCACCGGAAACCAGCGCGCAGACCCGCTGGCCCAATATGGCGTCACTGACGTCAGCGCCCAGCGAAACAACCTCGCCCGCGATCTCGAGTCCCGGGATTGGCGAGGCACCCGGCGGCGGCGGGTAAAGCCCGCGGCGCTGGATCACATCCGGCCGGTTAACGCCGGCAAAAGCCACCTTGACCAGGACCTGACCCGCCCCCGGCACAGGTACCGGCAGTGACTGCGGCTGCAGCACTTCCGGGCCGCCCGGCGCCTCGAAGCCGATCGCAATCATCGTGTCAGGTAGCGTTTTGGGAGAATTTCCGGCCATTTGCGCTTTTCCTGTTGGCATCCCAGCACCGCGGCACGGCCTAGCCTTTGGCCGTGTTGACAGCAAGCGCAGGAAGTTCGATTTTGCTCCCCGGATGGACGACGACGACCGCCCCCGCGCGCGCAGCGATGCCGCCAGCCAGCTGGCTCTGGAACCGCTCGACCGCCTCTCGCAGGACGAGCTGGCAGAACGCATTGTGCTGCTGGAGGCAGAGATCGCCCGGATCAAGGCGCATCGGGACAAGGTTTCAGCCCATCGGGCCGCAGCCGACGCCCTGTTCAGGCGGCCAGATTGATGAATTTCGGGATGCCCCTTCGCAGTCGCGACCCGGCATCCCATATAAGACCCAATCGGGTTGACCATGTAGCTCTGGTTAACCATCCTTGTTCATACCCTTCGGCTATCGAAGGGTCACTCCATCCGTGGGAAGGCTTCTAAATGCCAAGTTTTGCCCAGAGCCTTGAAAAGACGCTTCATAGCGCGCTCGCCAATGCGTCAGAGCGCAGCCATGAGTATGCGACTCTGGAACACCTGCTGCTCGCGCTGATCGACGATCCGGACGCAGCCCAGGTGATGCAGGCCTGCGGCGTGGAGCTGGCCGAACTCGGCGAAGTGGTGCGCCAGTACCTCGACCAAGAGTACCAGAGCCTCAAGACCGAGGAAAAGGGCGATCCGGCCCCGACCGCAGGCTTCCAGCGCGTGATCCAGCGAGCGAT
>DKII01000044.1:0-290 GCA_002454125.1 Novosphingobium sp. UBA6722 | reverse complement strand
ACCGGCGCCAACGTGCTGGTCGCGCTGTTTTCAGAGCGCGATAGCTATGCCGTTTACTTCCTGCAGCAGCAGGACATGAGCCGGCTCGATGCGGTCAGCTTCATCAGCCACGGGATCGGCAAGGGCGGCAAGCGGATCGAGGACAAGACCCCCAAGGGCACCGAGAGCGAAAGCCCGGCCCAGGAAGAAAAGGCCCAGGGCAAGGACCCGAAGAAGGAGAGCGCGCTCGACCAGTTCTGCGTCAACCTCAACGAGAAGGCGTTGGCCGGCAAGGTCGATCCGCTGATCGG
>DKII01000156.1:45537-50501 GCA_002454125.1 Novosphingobium sp. UBA6722 | reverse complement strand
CAAGCATGGGGGTGCCCCGCAAGGCACCCCCCACGCCTTTAGGCCATGTGGATCGCCTTGGTGACGAGGTAGCTTTCCATCCCCTCGATCCCGCCTTCGCTGCCGAAGCCTGAATCCTTGACCCCGCCAAAGGGTGAATCCGGGACCGAGATGGCGAAGGTGTTGATCCCGACCATTCCCGATTCCAGCGCGTCGCCAAGCAGGTTGGCGCGGCGCATCTGCTCGGTGAAGGCAAAGGCAGCCAGGCCATAGGGCAGGCGATTGGCCTTGGTGATCGCATCGTCCAGATCGGTGAACGGCGCCGCTACGGCCACCGGGCCGAAGGGTTCATTGGCCATGATATCGGCGCTGTCGGGCACGTCGGCCAGCAGGGTTGGCTGGAAGAAGAACCCGGCATTGCCGCGGCTGCCGCCGGCCAGAACCCGGGCGCCCTTGGCCCGGGCATCCTCGACCAGCGCTTCGATCGCCGCCGGGCGCCGAACATTGGCGAGCGGGCCCATGTTGGTATCGCCCTCAAGCCCGTTGCCCGTCTTCACCTTGGCGGTGCGGGCCGCAAAACCTTCGACAAACCGGTCATAGATGCCCTGCTGGACATAGAACCGGGTCGGCGAGACACAGACCTGCCCGGCATTGCGGAACTTCTGCGGCACGACCATGTCGAGCGTCTTTTCAAGGTCGCAATCATCGAAGACCAGCACTGGCGCATGGCCGCCCAGTTCCATCGTCACGCGCTTCAGCCCATCAGCGGCCAGCCGCATCAGGTGCTTGCCGACCGGGACCGAGCCGGTGAAGCTGACCTTGCGGATCACGGGCGAGGCCAGCAGGTGGCGGCTCACGGCATCGGGAACGCCGTGGACCAGTTGAACGACGTCACCTGGCAGGCCGGCGTCATAGAGGCAGCGCACCAGCGCGCCGGTGCAGCCGGGGGTTTCCTCGGGCGGCTTGGCGATCACCGAACAGCCGGTAGCCAGCGCCGGACCAAGCTTCTTGGCCATCAGGTAAACCGGGAAGTTCCAGGGGCTAAAGGCGGCAACCGGGCCGACCGGCTGCTTCGTAACCAGGGCACGCTGGCCCGTGGGGCGGACCAGGACGCGGCCATAGATGCGCGAAGCCTCAGCCGCGCACCATTCGAACAGACCGGCGCTCGACATGACTTCGCCGCGCGCTTCAGCCAGCGGCTTGCCCTGTTCCATGGTCAGTATGCGGGCGATCCCGTCGGCACGCTCACGCAGCAGGGCGGCGGCCTTGTTGAGCACAGCGGCGCGCTGCTCAACCGGCGTGGCCTTCCACAGGGCAAAGCCGCGCTCGGCTGCTGCCAGCGCCTCGTCCAGATCGGCCGGGCTCGCCAGCGGCACTTCGGCAATCGTCTCGCCGCTCGATGGGTCAACCACGGGAAACAGGTCGCGCCCTTCCCCGATCTTCCAGCTGCCATTGATGAAAAGCGCCAGGTCGGCGTCGTAATTCTGAGTCATGGGAATCCTCGCTCTCTATCGAGCAGGATTAGCTATCGTGCAGCGCCTTGACCAGTGTAGCGCGCAGCGCAATCAGCCGCGCGCGGTAGGCAAAGTTGTTAGTCGGTGCTGCGCCTTCCGGCATCGGTGATGCCGGAGCCGCAATTGGCTGGGGCGCAGGTTCGGCCTTGGCCGCCTTGCCCTTGCTCAGCGCCTGGCGAGCGCCGCGCAGGGTGAAGCCTTCGCGGTGAACCAGGCGGTCAATCGTTTCGACCAGGGCGATGTCTTCCGGTCGGTAATACCGCCGGCCGCCGCTGCGCTTGAGCGGCTTCAGCATCGGGAATTGTTCTTCCCAATAGCGCAAAACGTGCTGGCGGATGCCAAGCGCCTTGGCAACCTCGCCAATCGTGCGGAGCGCGCCCTCTTCCTTGCCGTCACCAAGCCCCGGAGCTGCAGCCCCGGGAGCCGGCGAATCAGTTGAGAAGAGGTCTGCCCCCGTCACCCTTTGGCGATCCGGTCCTTCAGCATCTGGCTGGCGCGGAACGTAAGGACCCGGCGCGGGGTGATCGGCACTTCAACGCCGGTCTTCGGATTGCGGCCGATCCGCTGAGCCTTGTCGCGCAGCAGGAAGGTGCCGAAACCCGAAATCTTCACATTCTCACCCTTTTCCAGAGCGTTGCTCATGTGATCGAGGATTGCTTCGACCATGCCGAGCGATTCCGAACGGGACAGGCCCACTTTGCGGTTGATCGATTCAGCAAGGTCAGCCCGGGTCAATGTGTGCATTGAGCGCATTGCGCGTTTCTCCAATCACAAGCGTCGTGCGCGACCCCGACGCGGCTATCATACCGCAATACCCGAGCATTGCAACGAAAGCCCCTGAAACTCACGCTTTTGATATGGAAAACGTCAAACGCGGAGGAGGCTGGCGCCCCAGGTGAAGCCGCCGCCCATGGCTTCGAGCATCACGAGGTCGCCCTGCTTGATCCGGCCATCCCGGATTGCAGCGTCCAGGGCCAGGGGCACCGAGGCAGCTGAGGTATTGGCGTGCCGATCAACCGTGACCACCACCTTTTCCGGCGGCAGGCCCAGCTTGCGGGCCGTGGCATCAAGGATCCGCTGGTTGGCCTGATGCGGCACGACCCAGTCGATGTCCTCGGCGGTGAAGCCGGTATCGCCCAGCACTTCGCCCAGCACCTCGGCCAGATTGACCACGGCGTGACGGAAGACCTCGCGGCCCTTCATGCGAATATGGCCGACTGTGCCGGTGCTCGATGGCCCGCCATCGACATAGAGCAACTCGTTATGGGCACCATCGGCGTGCAGCTTGCTGGCGAGGATGCCTGGCCCGTCATCGGCCACGTCGCGCGCTTCGAGCACAATCGCGCCGGCCCCATCGCCGAACAGCACACAGGTGGTCCGGTCTTCCCAATCGAGGATCCGGCTCATCGTTTCGGCGCCGATCACCAGCGCGCGGTCGGCAGCGCCAGTCTTGAGCATCGCATCGGCCACGCTCACCGCATAGAGGAAGCCCGAACAGACGGCGCCGACATCAAAGGCGATCCCGCCGTGGCAGCCCAGCTTATCCTGAACAATCGTGGCCGAGGCCGGGAAGGTCTGATCCGGCGTGCACGTGGCAAGGATGATCAGGCCGATGTCCTTGGGCTCAAGTCCTGCCGCCGCGAGCGCTGCGCGGGCCGCATCGGTGGCCAGGCTTGCGGTGGTTTCCCCTTCTCCCGCCAAGTGGCGCGAGCGGATGCCGGTGCGTTCGACGATCCATTCGTCGCTGGTTTCGACGCGTTCGGACAATTCCTGGTTGGATACAGCGCGAACCGGCAAGGCAGAACCCGTGCCGACAAGGACGGAGCGACGCGTCATCCCGCCGCCTTGCCGCCACGGCGGATCGATTCGGCACCGAAATGCTCAAGCTCGGCCTGGATCCGCTCGGTCAGCTTTTCCTCCAGCAGCCGCGCGGTGACTGCCACGGCATTGGCGACGCCCAGCGCGGACGCCGAACCATGGCTCTTCACGACAATGCCGTTGAGGCCGAGGAACACGGCCCCGTTGTGGTTGTTGGGGTCAAGGTGATGCTTGAGCAGCTCGGTCGCGGGGCGCGAGATCAGGAAACCGACCTTCGAACGCAGCGAAGAGGCAAACGAGCGGCGCAGCAAGTCGGCCACGAAGCGGGCCGTGCCCTCGATCGCTTTGAGCGCGATATTGCCGGAAAAACCGTCGGTCACCACCACGTCAACATCGCCGCGGTTGATCTTGTCCGCCTCGATGAAGCCATCGAACTGGAGCGACAGCTCACTGTGCGAATTGAGCTGGGCCGCGGCATCGCGCAGCGCCTCGGTGCCCTTCGTTTCCTCGCTGCCGATGTTGAGCAGGCGCACCCGCGGGTGGTCGCGGCCGGTCACGATCCGCGAATAGGCCGCCCCCATGATCGAGAACTGCACCAGGTTGCGCGCATCACATTCGGTATTGGCGCCAAGGTCGAGCATGACCACGTCATTCTCACCCAGGGTCGGCATCAGGGCTGACAGCGCCGGACGGTCAATCCCCGGCATGGTACGCAACGCCAGCTTGGCCATGGCCATCAACGCGCCGGTATTGCCCGCGCTGACCGCAGCGCCAGCCGCGCCAGTTTTAACGGCGTTAATTGCAAGGCCCATCGAAGTGGTCTTGGCGCGGCGCAGCGCCTGGGTCGGCTTTTCATCGCCGAACACCACATCGTCGCAATGCAAGATTTCGGAAGCGGCCCGCAGGTTCGGGTGATTTTCCAGTGCGGCCTTGATCCGCACTTCATCACCGACCAGCAGGAACTTGAAACGATCGTGACGCCGACGCGCGAGCGCGGCGCCCTCGATCATCACGCGCACGCCTTCGTCACCGCCCATCGCATCGATGGCGATACGCGGCAGGCTCATCGCGCTATCCCCCCGTTAACTGGGCTTAGAGCCCGACGGCGATGACTTCGCGACCGTTGTAGTGGCCACAGGCAGTGCAGAGGTTGTGCGGGCGCTTCAGCTCGCCGCAGTTTGAGCATTCGTGGAATGCTTCGACCTTCAGCGCATCGTGGCTGCGGCGCATGCCCCGGCGTGACGGGGTCGTTTTTCTCTCGGGGACAGCCATCGCGGCACCTGTTCCTGAAATTCGTATGGTCGACTAAGTATGCCGCGCTGGACCAAGGGGCCGGCGGCTGCGAAGGCGCGCCTATAGCGAATATTGCGCGCGTTGCAAGCACCGTCCTGCCCTTTGCGACGCCAACAGGGGAGAGAATTATGTTGCTACCCACTACACTGTCACTGGCCGCTGCTGCCGCAATCATCAACCTGTGGCTGGGGATCCGCTGCGGACAAGTCCGCGGCAAGGCCGGGATCAGCATCGGCACCGGCGGCAACGAGCTGCTCGAGCGGCGGATGCGCGCGCAGTTGAACTTTGTCGAAAACACCCCCTGGGTGCTGCTGCTGATCGCCGGGATCGAACTGGCCGGCAAGGGCGGCCAGTGGCTCT
>DKII01000156.1:43523-45487 GCA_002454125.1 Novosphingobium sp. UBA6722 | reverse complement strand
CTGGCGATCGTCGGCGGGGTCTACATGCTGGGCCGCGTTGCTCACGGTCTGGGCATGGACGGCACCGGTGCGACCGCCAAGGGGCGGATGGTCGGCACCCTGATCACCATGCTGACCCAGCTCGGCCTGGCCGTGGTAGCCGTGCTGGTCGTGCTCGGCCGGATGTAATCAGCTGAGGACGTAATCGCTGACGTAGGCGTTGACCTTGCGTTCGGCGCCAAAGGTGCTGGTGGGGCCGTGGCCGGGAACAAAGGTCACGTCCTCACCCAGCGGCCAGAGCTTCTGGGTAATCGAATCCACCAATTGCTGGTGATTGCCCTTGGGGAAATCGGTCCGCCCGATTGAACCGGCAAACAGCACATCCCCCACCATCGCAAAGCGCGACGGCGCGTGGAAGAACACCACGTGGCCCGGCGTGTGGCCCGGGCAGTGAATCACGTCGAGCTCCAGCTCGCCGACCGTTACCTTGTCGCCATCGTGCAGCCAGCGGTCAGGCTCAAAGGTCTTGGCGTCCATGCCCCAGCGCTTGCCGTCATCATCCAACTGCGCGATCCAGAACCGGTCTTCCTCGTGCGGGCCTTCGATCGGCACACCCAGCTCCTTGGCCAGAATTCCGGTCTGTCCGCAGTGATCGAGGTGGCCGTGCGTGACGAGCAACTTCTCGATCGTCACGCCGCACTTCTCCACGGCGGCCTTCAGCCGATCAAGATCGCCGCCCGGATCGACCAGCGCGCCTTTCATGGTCTTGGTGCACCAGATCAGCGAGCAGTTCTGCTGGAGCGGCGTGACTGGCACGATCCCCACGCGCATCGGCGGTTCGGCTTTGGTTTCGGTCATGGGCCGGATTTGGACGCTGGCGCGGCGTTATGCAAGGCTGCCGCGCGTTGACGGCAGACAAGGCCCTGCTAGCTTGCGCCATTGGGGAGATGGGGCAATGAACGAACAAGCATCAAGGCGGCGAAGCAGCTTCTTCGCAAACGGCGCGCTGGTCATCGCGGGGCTCGTGTTGCTGAGCTTTGCCGGCACCTACTTCGTTCCCATGGCGACCAAGGGAGAGAGCTACACACTGCTGCGCCATCTGCACGGCCTGACCTTCTTTGCCTGGGTCGCGCTTTACGTGATCCAGACGCGATTGGTACTGACAGGCGGGATCCGGCTGCACCGCGAATTGGGAATTGCCGGGGTGGCGATCGCCGGTGCCATGCTGCCGCTCGGCATCTGGATGGCCCAGGCTGCGGGATTTGAACGGATGGGGCGCGGCGCGCCGCAGCCGTTTGAAACCTCGTTCTACAATCTTGCCGACATGACTCTGTTCAGCCTGGCCTTTGGCGCAGCGATCTATGCCGCCAGCCGCCATGTCGAGTGGCACCGACGGTTGATGTTCATTGCCGCGCTGAACCTGCTGGGCCCGGCCATTTCCCGCCTGACCCCGCTGTTGCCCCTGCCATTCCCCTGGGCCGACATGGCGCCAAGCGTGCTGGCCGACACCCTGCTAATCGCGCTGGCGATCCATGATCGGCGGCAACTTGGCCGCATTCACCCGGCAACCGCGCTGGCAGCGCTATTGCTGGTGCCATTCCACGTGATCGAGCCGTTCATCGTCAAAAGCGCCTGGTGGAACGGCCTCGCGCCCGCGCTGTTTGGGGCCGGCTAAGACCTATCCCCGCATCGTCCACCAGTGCCAAGCGGCCCAGAGAAGAGCCGACCAAACGATCACCACGATGAACAGGCCACCGCGCGAAACCGGCCGCTGCCGCTCCAGCGCTGTCTTGCGCAAATCAGCGAGCACATCAGCCGGGATCAGCCGGACCGCCAGCCAGATCCCGGCCGGGACGATCAGCAAATCGTCCAGATAGCCGAGGACCGGAATGAAATCGGGGATCAGGTCAATCGGCGAGAGTGCATAGGCCGCCACCAGCCCGGCCAGCAGCTTGGCAAGCATCGGCACACGCGGATCGCGCGCG
>DKII01000156.1:22135-43462 GCA_002454125.1 Novosphingobium sp. UBA6722 | reverse complement strand
CCACGCGGATCGCGCGCGGCGAGCCACAAGGCCATGACATCGCGCTTCAGGCCCCTCGCCCAGGCCCGCAGGCGTTCGATCACAACCGCCCGCTTTTCCAGACCACCCGGCCGATCACCTGCACCTCCTCAGGCGGCAGCTCGATCGGCCGATAGGCGGGGTTGTCGCTGACGAGGGTAATCGTCCCGGGGCGGCCCAAGTCGACCCGCTTGACCAGCAGGGCCTCGCCGGTGCGAACCACGTGAATCCCATCGCGCAAGGGGCGCGGGCTGCGATCGACCAGGATCTCATCGCCATCGCGCAGCGTGCCCTCCATCGAATCGCCTTCAACCCGAATCGCCGAAAGCATCCGCGGATCGAGCCCCTGCTCGCGCAGCCAGCGGGCCGAAAAGCGGAAGGCCCCGATCGGCAGCTCCTCCAGCGCGAGGGTGCCGGGCCCGGCCGAGGCACCAAGCGGCAAGCGCGGCACATCGACCCAGTCACTCCGCACCGGCTTTGACACGGCCGACGAGGAAAATTCCTCTGGGGCGCCGAGCTCCGATTCGTCCACGCCAAAGAACCGGGCCAGCGTCCGGCGATCCGTTTCTTCCAGCTTGCGCGGGCTGCCCTTGCGGATGAACTGTTGAAGATAGGTCGAATTTCGTCCGATCAGGTCGGACAAGGCAGACAAGCTGGCGCCCCGCTCGGTGGCGAGCTGGAGCAAACGCTGGCGCGGATCGGCGGTAACCATGAATTGTTCCTACACGATGTATTTTTCCTAGACAAGTAGGATTTCGCCGGAGACAACAGGATTATTCCTTCGGCTCGATTCGCCGGATCGGAACCCAACCAGACCTATGGAGACGCTGCCATGCTGATACGCCGGATCGAGCACTTCCTGCGCGAAACGGGAATGCCGTGGACCAAGTTCGGCCGCCTGGCCGCGCACGATCCGCGCTTTGTGCAAGACCTGCGGAACGGCCGCAGCCCCCGCCCCGCGACGGAATCGCGGGTAGAACATTTCATGAACACCTTTCGGGAGAACCACCGTGCTGCATGATCCGGCCATCCTTCGCACCCTCGCCGCTTCAGCCCAGCGCAAGGGCCGGCGCCCGTGGCTCTCCCTCCTTTCGGCGCTGTTCGAGCTGGGCCAGGGCCAGGCCGAGCTGCTGCGCCATTCCGAGCGTAACTGGGCCAGCGCCACTTTCGCCGGCACACGCCACAACGTCACCCTGGCCTTTAACGGAGCCGAAGCGATTGCAGCCGGTGAGGCGCTCATCGAAGCCCTGCCCGATCACGAATTCGCGATTCCCGGACAGCTCGTCGCCGATGCCTCGGTCATCTCGGTCGATCAGACCGCCCTGCCCCAGCCGCGGATGGTGCTGGAACTGGACCTGCTGCTGCTGGAGGACGGCTAATAGCCGCGCAGCAGGTCCACGGCCGGCTCAAGCGGTTCGCCCCGGCGATAGCGCTCAAGGTTCACCAGAAAACGATCGACCGAGCGGACGAACATCTTGTCTTGCGCGCGGCCCGACAGGTGCATGGTGACATGGGCGTTGGGCAAATCCCACAGCGGGTGGTCGGCCGGCAGCGGTTCGGGTGTCGTGACATCAAGGAAGGCCGAGTGGATGCGGCCCGCCTTGAGTGCTTCGACCAGCGCATCCTGATCGACCACGGTGCCGCGGGCGATATTGAGCAGCACGGCATCGCTCTTCATAGCCGCCAGTTCGGCTGCGCCAATCATCCCGTCGGTTTCGGGCGTGGCGGGGACGGCCAGGATCACCCAGTCAAACTCACCCAGCTTGCCGCGCCAGGCGTCCGGCGCGAGCGTATCCGGCCCCGGGGTGCGGCGGACCTTGGTCACTTCCACCCCGAACGGCGCGAGGCGCTCGGCGATCAGCGAGCCGATGGCGCCCATGCCCAGCAGTAGCGCCTTGCTGCCATAGAGCTCGCGCTTGCCGGGCGAATCCATCAGCCATTCGTGACGATCCTGGGCATGGACCACCTCGCGATAGCCCTTGGCCACGGTCAGCATTCCCATCACGACATATTCGGCGATGGTGATGGCGTTGATTCCGGCGCCGTTGGTCACCACCACGCCGCGCTCATGCATCAGCGCCAGCGGCATGTGCTCAAGGCCTGCATAGATCGAATTGAGCCACTTCATCCGCACCGCGCGCCGCGCGGCTTCGGCCATGTCCTCTTTCTTGTAGAGGTCAAACCAGCCGATTTCGGCCTGTTCGGCGATCTCCAGCAGCTCTTCGGTGGTGGCGAACCAGCGCGGCTCGATCCAGTCCGGCAAGCGCGGTTCAAGGATCGGGCGGGCAATGGCGGAGAGAACGGCTACGGTCATGATGAGCTCCCAAAAGCATCCAGCATCGGTGGGCGGTGCAGGCATTCGGCGAAATCGAAGGGGCGGGTAGTCAGCGGCGCAATCGTGCTGGCAATCGCATGCAGCGGGTTGAACAGGACCACGTCAGCCTCGGGCAGAACCTTGGATTGAACCGCAGCGAGCGGAGAACGACGGCTGTCGAGCCAGGCATCGACCCAGGCGCGGATCGCCGCTTCATCGGCATCGGGGGGGACCCGTTCCGGCTCGGCCGGCACCTCGGTCCAACCGAGCACATAGTCGTCCGCAATGCCGGCAAGGTCGCGCGGGATGTAGCGCAGCGCCACCAGCACAGCGAGGCCTGGTTCCGAACCGAACGGCACCACCGGTTTACCCGGAGAGGAATAGCGCCCGCCTTTGGCCACGGCTCCTGCCCCATCCAGCGCAACGAACGACGCACGGGTGAGGCGCCAGAGCTTCACTCGCCCAGTTTCCAGTCCCAGCCGAGCGGATCGCCGTCCATCACCTCAACGCCCTGCGCGGCTAGTTCGTCGCGCAGGCGGTCGGATGTCGCAAAATCCTTGGCGGCGCGGGCATCCTTGCGTTGGGCCAGGACGGCCTCGATCTCGGCTTCGGTGATGGTCGCAGCCTTGGGGCGGATGCGGAGGTCAGTGCGTTGCAGGTGTCCGAGATTGAGGCCCATCACCCAGTCCATGTGCGAAGCCGCAGTCGCGACGCATTCAGGTGCTGTGCCTTTTAGAGCCAACGTTTCCTCCAGCACAGTCAGCGCATCCGCCGTGTTGAGATCGCCCGAAACCGCCGCATCGAACCGGGCGACCAGCGCATTGGTCGCGCGCTCACGCTCCCAGCAGTCGCCGGGGGTCATGCGCCCTTCCTTGAGACTGTCAGCCCACTTGCGATAGGCCATCAGCATCCGCTTCAGCCGCACCAAGGCCGCCTGCAGCCCTTCCCAGCTGAACTCCAGCTCGCTGCGGTAGTGCGCCTGGAGGCACATCATCCGGTAGGACAGCGGGTGATAGCCCTTGTCGATCAGCAATTGCAGCCGCAGGAACTCGCCTGATGACTTGCTCATCTTGCCCGTGCGCTCGACCAGGAAGTTGTTGTGCATCCAGATGTTTGCGCCGGAATTGGCGGCAACGTTCAGGCCATTGGTGCAGCAGAAGGCCTGGTTCTGGGCGATCTCGTTCGGGTGGTGAATCTCGCGGTGGTCGATCCCGCCGGTGTGGATGTCGAACGGAAAGCCGAGGACCTGGCCCGACATGACCGAGCATTCCAGATGCCAGCCCGGCGCGCCCCGGCCCCAGGGCGAATCCCATTCCATCTGGCGCTTTTCGCCCGGCGGAGTCTTGCGCCAGATCGCGAAGTCCGCCGCGTTGCGCTTGCCTTCCACCTCGTCGATCCGGCCCTCGCCTTCTTCGGTCACGGCACGGGCGAGGTGGCCGTAGTCGGCCACGGTCGAGACATCGAAATAGAGCCCGCTGTCGAGCTCGTAGCAGTGCTTGTCGGCAATCGACTTGGCGAAGTCGATCATCGCCGGGACATATTCGGTGGCGATGGTCCACTTGGCAGGCTGACGGATGTTGAGCGCCTTCACGTCGGCCCAATAGGCCTCGGTATAGTGCCGGGCGATGTCCCAGATGGGTTGGGCGCGCTCGGCCGCCATCTTCTCCATCTTGTCCTCGCCCGCGTCGGCATCGTCGGTCAGGTGGCCTACATCGGTGATGTTGATGACGTGGGTCAGCTTGTAGCCCTTGAAGCTCAGCGTGCGGCCCAGGACATCGGCGAAGACATAGGCGCGCATGTTGCCGATATGCGGGTAATTGTAGACTGTCGGTCCGCAGGAATAGACGCGCGCCTCGCCCGGATGGACGGGCTGGAATTCTTCCAGCTGGCGAGTCAGGCTGTTGAACAGCTTGAGGGGCGTCGTAGTCATGCCTCGCGCCTTACGCAGGCTTGCGGCGCGGTCAAGCCGCCAGCGAGGCGAGCAGCAGCCCTACCCCGGCCATCACGATCAGCAATCCGGCCACTTCATGGCGGCTGGTAGCCTTGCCGGTCAGCCGCCCAGCGAAGAGCGCGGCCAGCGGCATTTCGATCAGACCAAGCGTGCGGACATTGGCCGCCGGGGTCAGCGCGAAGGCGGTGAACCAGCAGGCCGAGGCGAAAGCTCCCAGGAACCCGGCGCCCAGGCTGGTTCGCCAGACCCGCAGGCTGCCCATAAAAGCCTCGCGATCACGGGCCACCAGCCACAGGCCAAGCAGCCCGGCCTGGATCGTCAGGCTGATCGCTAGCACGGTCAGCGCGCGGATCAGGAAGTCGCCGCCCTCCAGCGCGCCAATCCCGCCGCGAAAGGCAATGGCGGAGAGGCCGAACAACCCGCCCGCGCCGACGCCTGCAGCGATCATCCGGCCCTCTTTGAGGAGATTGCGGTACTCGCCCGGCTTGACCGAGGCGACCAGCACGCCTGCCGTCACCACGCCCACCGCCAGCCAGGCCAGGGGACTGAGGTGGTCGCCCAGCAGGATCACGCCCAGCACGGCGACTAGCACCGGCTCGGTCTTGATATAGGCATAGGCGACGCCAAAGGCGCGCTGGTGCATCACCACCAGCATCAGCGCCGTGCCCATGATCTGGCAGACCGCGCCCAGCGCCGCCCAGCCAAGTGCTGTTCGCGTCAGACCCGGTAGCGGCTGGCCAGTCAGCCATAGCGCCACAGCCAGGAACAGCAGCGCAAAGGGCAGCCCGAAGACGAACCGCACCTGCGTCGCGCCCAGCATGCCAATCGTCTTGGTGAGGCCCGCCTGGGCGCCATTGCGGAAGACCTGCGCCGATGCCGCGGCAATCGTCACCGGCACCCAGAGCAGGAGTGAGAGGCTCAGAAGCCCTCCCAGCGGATCGCTTCATCCAGCGGCGCGCGCGGCACCGGGAACTGGTTGACCGGGGCATCGGGATCGCGCCAGCCAATGCCCATCCCGCAGAAGAAGATGTGGTCCTCAGGGATGTTCACCACAGCGCGGATCTGTTCCTGGTAGATCGCCCAGGCTTCCTGCGGGCAGGAATCAAGCCCCTCCTCGCGCAGCAGCAGGCAGACGGTCTGTAGCCACATGCCGATGTCGGACCACTGCGGCCGGCCCATATAGCGCGGGGTGTGGATCAGCATCAGCACCGGCGCGCCAAAGGCCTGGAAGTTCTTCGCGAACCACATCAGGCGGCCCATCTTGTTCTCGCGCGGGATCTCCAGCGCGGCATACATCGCCTCGCCCACGCCTTTGCGGCGTTCGGCATAGGGGCCATCGAGTTCGGGCGGGTAAATATGGTATTCGGGCTTATGCCGCGCTGGCCCCTCGGGCAGGATCGCGGCGACATCGGCCAGCAGTTTCGCCAGCGGCTCACCCGTGATCACCGTGGCGTTCCACGGCTGGGTATTGCCGCCCGACGGGGCATTCTGGGCCTTCTCCAGCACCCGGCGCAGCACCGCCTGATCGACTGGTTTGTCGAGGAAAGCCCGGACAGTGCGGCGGGTGGCGACGGCTTCAGAGACGTTCATGCCCGCCAAGCCCTATTCAAACCCGAGGAACTGGATCTTGCTTTCCAGTGGTTCGCGCTTGCGATCGAACCCGTTCACCGGATCCGTTTCGTCGCGGTAACCGATGGCGATGCCGCAGAAGAAGATGTGGGTCTCGTCCGAAACGCCAACGAACTCCTTGATCAGCTTGGCATAGAGCGAGAGAAACTCTTGCGGGCAGGTATCCAGCCCCTGCTCACGGAAGAGCAGCATGATGGTCTGCAGCCACATGCCCACGTCCGACCATTGCGGCGGACCCATCACGCGCGGGAAGTAGACCATCAGCACAGCCGGCGCGCCGAACGAGACCAGGTTCTGCGCCATGAAATCACCGCGCGCGGCCTTGTCCGACCGCTCGATGCTCATCGCCGCGTACATGTCCGCGCCGACCTGCGCGAGGCGTGCCTTGCATTCCGGCAAGACCTCGGGATCGCTCCACGAGTATTCCTGCGGGTTCTGCGGCGGGGTCCCCCGCATCTTTTCCTGCAGCTGGCGCAGCGGCTCCCCAGTCAGGATCGCCCCTTCCCACGGCTGGAAGTTGCAGCCGGACGGGGCCCAACGGGCCGTATCCATCACCTGCTTGATGATTTCCAGGGGTACAGGCTTGTCGCTGAAGGACCGGATCGAGCGGCGGGTCAGGACGGCTTCGGTGGGGGTGCTGGCTTTGTTCATGGCGCGTTTAATTGAGCGATTAAATCGCCCGGTCAAGCGCGAAGATGCAAAGCCCGATACAAAACAGCGCGTCGACCGTTCGGAGCACTGACTAATCAACCCACTGCGATTGCATCGAAAAGCGCACCATGCAAATCTGAGAAATCAACTAAGCAGGGGCTGATTCGTGGCTATCAAAATGAGACTCATAGCGACAGTTGCGGTTGCCAGCTTTGCTTCACCGGCCCTTGGCGAATCGTTCAACAACGAAAGCGTTATCGCGCTGGCTCAAGCGGGAGTTGGCGACGACGTTTTACTGTCCAAGATTAATAACTTGCCCTGTTCTTATGACCTCTCAACAGACCAAATTATCCATCTGCGAAAGTCCGGTGTCTCCAATGTTGTATTGAGCGCCATGGTTGATCGTTGCTCTGGGTCTTCGCGAGCACAGGGAACCGATCAATCCAGCTCAGACCCACTGGTTAAAAGAACGCCGGGCCTATATATAAAGGACAAAAGTTCAGGATCAGAGCGGATAGGAATCATCCGTCCTACGACGGTCAGCGGGGTTCAGGTTTCAGGAAATGGAAGCCTCCTCTTTCCTTATATTGCAAAACTTTCGATCCCGCGCCTAACTGCGCAGAACTTAGCCGACAGTCGCTCCCCAACCTTCTATTTTTACTTTGAGGCTGCGGATAATAAAACCGGTGACTTCGGGACTTCAGTTTCGAATGCCGCTCAATCCCCATCTGAGTTTAGCTTAGTCCGATTCAAGACTGAAAAGAATCAGCGAGAAATGACTATCGGCAAAGCCAGCGCCTTTAATGCGAGGATAGGGATTGACCCAAAATACACTATTCCATTCTCAATTGCAGAAATTGGCGATAGTATCTTTGAAGTCAAGATCCTCTCGGAATTGGCGCCAGGGCAATACGGATTTGTTCTCAAAGCTGGGAACGATGCTTATCGCATTTATGACTTCCAGGTAAACTGACGACGCCTTATTCATCCTCGAACAAGCTGGCGAGTTGCTCGATCATCGTGCCGCCCAGTTGCTCCACGTCCATGATGGTCACGGCGCGGCGGTAATAGCGCGTCACATCGTGACCGATGCCGATGGCGACAAGCTGGACCGGTGACTGGCGTTCGATCCAGTCGATCACCCGGCGCAGGTGCTGCTCCAGATAGCCGGCGGTGTTCACGCTGAGGGTTGAATCGTCGACCGGCGCGCCGTCGGAGATCACCATCAGGATGCGGCGATCTTCCGGCCGGGCCAGCATTCTGGAGTGGGCCCAGAGCAGCGCCTCGCCGTCGATGTTTTCCTTGAGCAGGCCCTCGCGCATCATCAGGCCGAGGTTACGGCGGCTGCGGCGATAGGGCTCGTCGGCCTTCTTGTAGACGATGTGGCGCAGGTCGTTGAGGCGGCCGGGCTGGGCCGGCTTGCCGCCCGCCAGCCAGGCTTCGCGGCTCTGCCCGCCCTTCCAGGCGCGGGTGGTGAAGCCCAGGATCTCGGTCTTCACGCCGCAGCGTTCCAGCGTGCGGGCCAGCACGTCAGCACTGATCGCGGCGATCGAGATCGGCCGGCCGCGCATCGAGCCGGAATTGTCGATCAGCAGCGTGACGATCGTGTCCTTGAACTCGACATCGCGCTCAACCTTGTAGGACAGCGACTGGCCGGGCGAGATCACCACGCGGGCCAGCCGTGCGGCATCGAGGATGCCCTCTTCCTGATCGAAATCCCACGAGCGGTTCTGCTGGGCCATCAGCCGCCGCTGGAGCCGGTTGGCCAGCTTGGTGACGATGCCCTGCAGGCCCTTGAGCTGCGCATCGAGATAGGCCCGCAGCCGGGTCAATTCTTCCTCGTCGCAGAGGTCCTGCGCGGCGACCACTTCGTCGAACTGCTCGGTGAAGACCTTGTAGTCGAAGTTGCCGGGAATGTCGGTCCAGGGGCGGTTCGGGCGGACGGGGAGCATGCCCTCCTCGCCATCGTCACCCGCTTCGGCCTCGGCATTGTCGTCCTCGACCTGCTGCTCGACCTCGCCTTCGCCTTCCTCGTCGCCCTCGCTGGGTTCGCCCGCAACTTCGCTGGGGGCCTGGTCTTCCTGGCTATCGCCGGCGTCCGGATTGTCCTCGCTGTCGTCCTCGCCGTCCTGATCCTCGCCCTCTTCGGGTTCGGCCTCCATCGGCTCGGACCGCGTCAGCTCGAGGTGCTGGAGCATGTCGAGGCTGAGCGCCTGGAACGCCTTCTGGTCATCAAGCGAGAGCGCCAGCGCGTCGAAATCGGTCCCGGCGCGCTCCTCGATCCAGCCGCGCAGCATGTCGGTGCCCTTGCGCGCAGCTTCGGGGACCGGCTGGCCGGTCAGGTGTTCGCGCAGCAGCAGCGAGAGTGCCACCGGCAGCGGCACTTCGTCCGGGCTGGCGGCGCGGGCAATCGGATCGCCCCCCACCCGCACGGCCATGGCCGCGTCCAGGTTGTCGCGCATCCCGGCATAGGCCTTTGAGCCCAAGGCCTCATAACGCACCTGCTCGACCAGGTCATAGCAGGCGCGGGCCGAGGGATCGCTCGGCGCAGACTTGGCGTGCATCGCCTCGTTATGGTGGCGCAGCTTGAGCGCCATCGAATCCGCATGGCCGCGCGCTTCCATCGCCTGGTCGCGCGGCAGATTGCGGCCCGGCATCGGTACCCGCAGGTTCTTGCCATTGGCCACGGCCATGTCGGCCGTCCACGCCACCTCCAGCTCGGGCTCATGCGCAATGGCCCGGCTGGCGCCGGTCAATACGGAGCGGAAGCGATCGAGGGGCGTTTCGTCGGCCATGCGCTGCTCGTTCAGATCGACTGCCCGGTCTTGGCCCAGTCGGCCAGGAAGCCTTCGATGCCCTTGTCGGTCAGGATGTGCTTGAACAGCCCCTTGATGACCGACGGCGGCGCGGTCATCACATCGGCGCCAATCTTGGCGGCTTCGAGCACGTGGACCGAGTGGCGCACCGAGGCGACCAGGATCTCGGTCTGGAAGCCATAGTTGTCATAGATCAGGCGGATGTCGCTGATCAGCTGCATCCCGTCCCAGCCGTTATCGTCGTGGCGGCCCACGAACGGCGAAATGAAGCTGGCCCCGGCCTTCGCCGCCAGCAGAGCCTGGTTGGCCGAGAAGCAGAGCGTGACGTTGACCATGGTGCCGTCGCTGGTCAGCGCCTTGCAGGTCTTCAGGCCATCGATGGTCAGCGGCACCTTGATGCAGACGTTGTCGGCAATCTTGCGCAGGACTTCTGCCTCACGCATCATCCCTTCGTGATCGAGCGCGACCACCTCGGCGCTGACCGGGCCGCTGGTGATCCCGCAGATTTCGCGGGTCACTTCGATGAAATCGCGCCCCGACTTGGCGATCAGCGAGGGGTTGGTGGTGACGCCATCAAGCAGGCCGGTGGCGGCCAGGTCCTTGATCTCGGCGATTTCGGCGGTGTCGGCAAAAAACTTCACGGCGGGCATGCTCCGGTAACGATTCCCCATCGCTATAGGGAAGCCTGCGGCGATGGCCTAGCCCCCAGCGCGGTTTCTGCGCATAGGGACGAGACTCATGAGCCGCGTCCGCCTTCTTGTCTTCAATCCGGTCCTGTCGGTGCTCGATTACCGGGTGCCGCCGGGCGTGGACGTGCAGTTGGGCAACGTGGTGATCGGCCCGCTCGGCCCGCGCCAGGTGCTGGGAATCGTCTGGGAACCGGAGCGGCTCGACGGCACCGAAGTGTCCGAAAGCAAGCTGCGTCCCCTGCTGGAAGTCCTGCCCGTCCCGCCGATTGCCGAGCCGCTGCGGCGGCTGGTCGAATGGACGGCCGATTACTACTGCGCGCCGCTCAATTCGGTGGCGCGGATGATGCTGGGATCGATGGCGGCGCTGCGCGGCGGCGGAACGACGACCGAGTATCGCCTGTCCGGCCATGAACCCGCCCGCCTGACGCCGCAGCGCGCCGCCGCGCTTGATGCCCTGCAGGGTGAGCAGGCCTCGATCCGCGAACTGGCCGAGCTGGCTTCAGTGTCGGAAGGCGTGCTGCGCGGGATGGTCAATGCCGGCATCCTCGAACCGGTGACGGTCGACCTTGACCGCGCCTACCCCCGGGCACGGCCGGACCATGCGCAGCCCGAATTGTCGGAAGAGCAGCGCGCCGCCGCTGACCAGTTTGTCGCGGCGGTCGATAGCGGCGGCTTCAAGACCTTCCTGCTCGATGGCGTCACCGGATCGGGTAAGACCGAGTGCTATTTCGAGGCCATTGCCGCCGCGATCCGGGACCGCAAGCAGGTGCTGGTCATGCTGCCCGAAATCGCCCTGACCGAGAACTTCCTGCGGCGGTTCGAGGCGCGCTTCGGCGTGCCGCCGGTCCTCTGGCATTCCAGCTTGAAGCAGAGCGAGCGACGGCGGGCCTGGCGGGCGATTGTTTCGGGCGAGGCCCAGGTTGTGGTCGGCGCGCGCTCGGCGCTGTTCATGCCGTTCAAGCAGCTTGGCCTGATCGTGGTCGACGAGGCCCACGAAGTCTCGTTCAAGCAGGACGACGGGGTGCGCTATAACGCCCGCGATGTCGCCGTGATCCGCGCGCGGTTTGAGGCGATCCCGGTGATCCTGGCGAGTGCCACCCCGGCACTCGAATCGCTGCAACTGGCCGAGGCCGGGGTCTATCAGAAGATCGACCTGCCCAGCCGGTTCGGCGGTGCCACCCTGCCGCACATCGAAGTGGTCGACCTGCGCAAGGATGAACCGGCGCGCCAGCACTGGCTCGCCCCGTCGCTGGTCAAGGCACTAGAAGACCGGCTGGCGCGCGGCGAGCAATCGCTGCTGTTCCTCAACCGCCGCGGCTATGCCCCGCTAACGCTGTGCCGCCACTGCGGCTATCGCTTCCAGTGCCCCAATTGCTCGGCCTGGCTGGTCGAGCATCGGCTTTCACGCCGGCTGGCTTGCCACCACTGCGGCCATGCCTCCGAAGTGCCGGACGCCTGCCCGGAATGCCACACACCCGATTGCCTGGTCGCTTGCGGTCCCGGCGTGGAGCGGATCGCCGACGAAGTTAGCAGTCTGTTTCCCGAAGCGCGGATTGCCATCGCCACGTCCGACACGCTCAACAGCCCGGAAAAGATCGGCGATTTCGTCGCCCGGGCGGAAGGCGGCGCAATCGACGTGATTGTCGGTACGCAGCTTGTCACCAAGGGCTACCACTTCCCGGAACTGACCCTGGTTGGCGTGATCGATGCTGACATGGGCCTGGAAGGCGGCGACCTGCGCGCGGCGGAGCGGACATACCAGCAGATAGCCCAGGTAGCCGGACGCGCGGGCCGCGGGGTAAAGCCGGGCGAAGTGCTGATCCAGACCCGCCATCCCGAAGCCGCCGTCATCGCCGCCCTGGCCGCCGGTGACCGCGACGCCTTCTACGCCGCCGAAGCCGAGGCCCGGCGCGATGCCGGGGCGCCGCCGTTCGGGCGCTGGGCCGCGATAATCGTCTCGAGCGAGGATGAAGCCGAAGCGCGCGAAGCCGCCCACCAGATCGGCGGCGCACGGCCGGATCTGCCCGACGTGATGATCCTGGGCCCTGCCCCCGCCCCGCTTTCGCTGCTGCGCGGGCGCTATCGCTACCGCCTGCTGATCAACGCGCGGCGCTCGGCCCAGTTGCAGGACATCATCCGCCAATGGCTGGGCGCCTTGGCCTTCCCGCAAGGCGTGCGCGTGGCCGTGGATATCGATCCCTATTCCTTCGTATGACCGTGCTCGTGCCCGTGCTGGGCGATCAGCTTTCGCATGGCCTGGCCAGCCTCCAGGGCTGCGATCCGGCCGATGCGGTCGTGCTGATGATGGAAGTGGCCGACGAAGCCACCCACGTGCGCCATCACAAGGCCAAGATCGCGCTGATCTTCTCGGCCATGCGGCACTTTGCGGCAGAATTGCAGGCCAAGGGTTGGCGAGTCGACTATGTGCGGCTGGACGATCCGGATAACGCTGGCAGCTTTACCGGGGAGATCATCCGGGCTTCCGAGCGCCACTCACCCCGCCTGATCCGCGTGGTCGAACCGGGTGACTGGCGGGTCGAGCAGGCCATGCTGGATTGGCAGACCTTCACCCCCTGCCCGGTCGAGATTCTGCCCGACAGCCGCTTCCTCTGCTCGCGCGACGAATTCGCCGGCTGGGCGGCGGGCCGCAAGGAACTGCGGATGGAGTTCTTCTACCGCGAGATGCGGCGGCGCACTGGTCTGCTGATGGACGGCAAGGACCCCGTTGGCGGCAAGTGGAACTATGATGCCGAGAACCGCTCCGGTCCCCCGCCGGGGCTGACCGGACCGACCTTGCCCCTCTTCGCCCCTGACGCCATGACGCGGCAGGTGATCGATCTGGTCGGCAACCGCTTTGCCGATCACTTCGGCGCGCTGGAACGCTTCAACTGGCCGGTCACGGCGCAGGAGGCCAAAACCGCCGCAGCGGCTTTCCTCAAGGAACGCCTGCCCACCTTTGGCCAATGGCAAGACGCGATGGTGCGCGGGCAGGACTTCCTGTTCCACGCGGTGCTTTCGCCCGCGATCAACCTCGGCCTGCTCGATCCGCTCGACCTCTGCCGCCGCGCCGAGGCCGAGTACCGCGCCGGCCGTGCGCCACTTGCCGCCGTCGAAGGCTTCATTCGGCAACTGATCGGCTGGCGGGAGTATATCCGCGGGGTCTACTGGCTGGAGATGCCGGGCCTGGCCGCAGACAATTTCCTGGAAGCAACGCGCCCGCTGCCAGACTTCTACTGGACTGGCGAGACTGACATGGCCTGCCTGGCCGATTGCGTCCGCACCACGCGCGACAATGCCTATGCCCACCATATCCAGCGGTTGATGGTCCTCGGCAATTTTGCGCTGCTCGCCGGGATCCGCCCGCAAGACGTCGCTGACTGGTTCCTGGTGGTCTACGCCGATGCCTTCGACTGGGTCGAGCTGCCCAACGTGGCGGGCATGGCCCTGTTCGCCGACGGCGGCCGGCTTGCCTCCAAACCCTATGCCGCCAGCGGCGCCTATATCGACCGGATGAGCAATTACTGCGGAACCTGCCGCTATAACGTCAAACTAAAGACCGGACCCGCCGCCTGCCCCTTCAACGCGCTCTACTGGCACTTCCTCGATCGCAACGCGGACAAGCTTGGCCGCAACATCCGCCTCGCCAATCCCTATGCCACCTGGCGGCGGATGAGCGAGGAGAAGCGCACGGAATACCTTGCGAGCTCGGAGACATTCCTTTCCGAGCTCAAGCCCGCCCAGAGTGGCTGGGCCCGGCGCGATCGGGACTAGCCGAAGCTGCCAGCCATCGTATCATTCCCCAAGGCGAATCAGGGGGATAATGGATGCGTTTAAAGCTAGCTTTCGCCGCACTTATGCTGCCTGGCACGGCTCATGCGGCTGATTGGCGCGAGGCGGAAACAGCGCACTTCCGAA
The DNA here is from genome assembly GCA_002454125.1 of Novosphingobium sp. UBA6722. Taxonomy (GTDB): domain Bacteria; phylum Pseudomonadota; class Alphaproteobacteria; order Sphingomonadales; family Sphingomonadaceae; genus Novosphingobium. The sequence goes on along the minus strand of DKII01000156.1, from coordinate 29,479 downwards.
TCTTCAGCGCAGGTGACGAAAAAGGTCTGCTCAAATTTGCCGAGCGACTGGAGCAGTTTCATACCCTGCTCCGCATGGCGACTGGCGCCAATGAGGCAGACCGGCGGATCGTCAAGGTCAGGGTCGTGCTGGTCTCTTCAATCGGCGATGTCGCCCGGCTTTATGGCAACCCTGATGCCAATGTCGCCGGGTTCTATGGCCCGCGTGAGGACGGCGCAATTGCAGTCGTTCCGCGCAACACCGGCGATGGCGAATTCAGCGGACAGCTGGTGCTGTTTCACGAATATGCCCACCACTACATGCTGCAATATACCCCAGCCGCCTATCCTGCCTGGTACGTCGAGGGCTTCGCCGAAATCACCTCTACCGCGTCGTTCGAGCGCAAGGGGGCAATTACTTATGGCAAGGCGGCCAGCCACCGCAGTTATGAGCTGGATGCTGTCCGCTATCCGACCGCCAAGATGATTGATGGCAGCTATATCAAGGATGGCCGAGAGGGAAGCGGCTGGTCCTATGGCGATGCCTGGCTGGTTACCCATTACCTGACGTTTGGCGACACCCGCCGGGGCCAGCTGCGCACCTATCTGAACTTGATCAACAGCGGTGTGCCAATGAACCTGGCGGCCCGGACATTTGGTGACCTGAATGCCCTGCAGCGCGAGGTTAGCGTCTACTTGGCGGGGCGCAGCTTCCCATTCCGGGCCGTTCCGCTGCCCGAGTACGCCAGCGGCGAGATCAAACTGCGCGCGGTTCCTCAAGACGAGGCGGCGACGATCGAAGCTCAGATCGAAATGGGCCGCCGCCTTCGCTTGCCAAACAAGGCTGACGAGGAAGCAGAACCGGATGGCGACACTAAGAAGAAGAGCGACAAGCCCAAGAAGGATTTCGAAACGCGGCTGGCTGAGGCCAAGATCAAGCGCGACGAATGGTTGACCGAGCTCGACACACTCGCCGCCCGCCAACCATCGAGTGTACACGGCTGGCGACTAGTAGCCGATGCTCGTTGCGAAGCAGAGCAGCACCAGGCCTGCTTGACCGCAGCTGAGCGTGCCTTGACGATAGCGCCAGAAGACCCGCGTGCCCAAGTCCGCAAGGCTGAAGCGATGCTGGCGCTGGCCAAAGACCTGCCAGAGGCTCAACGCAAGGCCCGGATTACCGAGGCTCGCACACTGGCCGCTCGAGTCATGAACGCCAATCCAGACGATCCTGTATCTCGCCTCATCTTCTACCGGTCCTATGCGGCTGAGGGTCGCTTGGCCTCACCCGTGGGCATAATGGCGCTGCGCGAAGCCGTGCGACTGGTGCCGCAAATTGATGGACCACGCCTGGCCCTGGCCAGAGAGATGATCGGCGTGGGTGACACCCTGGAAGCAATCAAGCTACTGCGCCCGTTGGCTTATGACCCGCACGGACGCGGTGCAGCAGCCGAGGCGCGCGGATTACTTGCCAAGCTGTTCGATATGTTGCCTACAATGGCGGCCAACCCAACCGATCCCGGAGAGAACTAAAATGCTGACCGTCCATCACCTGCGTATCTCCCAGTCCGAACGGATCGTCTGGCTTTGCGAGGAGCTGGGGATCGAATACGATCTGAAGCTCTACAATCGCCGTGAGGACAATCGGCTGGCGCCGGACGAGTACAAGGCGCTGCACCCGATGGGGATTGCGCCCGTGATTACCGACGGTGACCTGGTGCTGGGCGAAAGCGGCGCGATCTGTGAATATATCGACCGCAAGTACGGCAGCTGCCGGCTTTCTCCGGGCGTCGATGATCCGGACTTTGCCGGGCACCTGTTCTGGTTCCACTTTTCTAACGCGACCTTCATGACCAACGGCATGATGGGACTGGTGGCACAGTCACTCGGTGCTGCTGAAACACCGCCCTTTGTTGCCGATCGGGTTGCCAAGGCCTGGGCGATGACGAATGCGCGACTGGGTGAGGCAGAATTCTTCGGCGGCCGCAACCTGACCCTGGCCGACATCATGATGGGCTTCAACCTGACCACCTCGCGCGCGTTCGGCGGAGCCTCGCTGGATCCCTATCCGAACATCGCAGCCTACCTGCAGCGGATCGGCCAGCGTCCGGCCTATCAGCGCGCGATGGCCAAGGCCGAGCCCGGCATGCCGCCGATGCTTACCTGACCCGGCGCCACGGCGCGGGAAGCAGCTGGCCACGCTGGATGGCCAAAAGCAGCAGGATCACCCCGGCCAGCGAGGCGACAACCATTGCCACCACGCTGGCCTCCAGCCCGAAATCACCGCCGGTCAGCCATTCGGGGCCAAGCCGGCGGGTAATCAGCAGGCCAAGCGGCGCCTCGCCGCCCGAGACGGGGACCGAAAACACCCAGCCCTGGGTGAAATTCCATGCCGCGTGGATGCCGATCGCCAGCCATAGCCGCCGCGTCAGCATATAGGCCGCGCCGAGCAGGATCCCGGCTTCGACGGCGATGGCGACACTGGAGAACCAGGTCGCGCCCGGATTGGTGATATGCAGCGCACCAAACAGCGCCGAGGACAGCGCCAGGGCAATCCACGATCCAAGCCAAGCCTCTAGCTGGCGGAAGACAATCCCGCGCAGCAGGATCTCCTCGAACACGCTGCTGAACACTGCCAGCGAGAGCATTGACCAGATCGCCCCCGCGCCGCGCAGGCCCATGATCTCAAACCCGCCGAGCAGCGCGACGATACCGGTCATCACCGAGAACAGCGCCGCACCGCCGGCCAGCCCCAGCGCAAGCTCGCGCCCTGCCCCGGCAAATTCCAGCTCGCGGTCGGGTGCGCGCTCGATCCAGCGCTTGTAGCCCTTGTAGGCAAGGATGAAGAGCGCGGCGAGGATCACGGCGCCAAGCAGCCGCAGCGGCGTATTCCGGGCCGCGTCCAGCGCGCCAAACAGCTTGTTAAGCGCAATCGAGCCGGCCCCACCGACCGCCACCATCAGCGCAAATCCAATCAGCAACAGGCTGGCCGGCTGAGCGACGATCCGCCGGATGCGCGAGGGTTCGGCGGTGGCTAGTTCGGTCATGCGGCCATACTTCCCGTTACTGTATTGTTCAAATAATACAGTAACGGTGTGCGGTCAAGGCATTCAGCCGGAAGCATAAGGCACCACTTCACCGGCAAACACCGCCCGCGCCTGTCCTTCCAGCCAGTCCATTGCCGCTGCCCAGGGACCGTGACCATAACTGATCCGCGCGACGCCGCAGGCCGCCAGTTCGGCGCGGGTGCCCCGCCCCGGGCCCCACAGGATGTTGACCGGCAGCGGGGAGCCGGCACAGATCGCGGTGATCGCCGCATGGTCGCCCAGGAACGGCACGAACAGACCACTCGCGCCTGCCGCCGCATAGGCCTCTGCCCGTTCAAGCACTGCATCGATCTGGCCCTGGCCCAGCGCCTCGGGCTTGACCCCGCGATAGACATCGCAGCGGGCGTTGACGAACAGGCCCGATCTGGCCGCCGCCGCCACCCGGTCAGCCGCCTCGGCCAGCGGGATCAGCTCGGCCTGGCCCGGCATCCGATCTTCCATGTTGATCCCGGCAGCACCGGCGGCACGGGCCCGCTGGACCGACTGGCCAACCTCGGCCGCGGTTACACCATAGCCGGATTCGAAATCGAGCGTGACTGGCAGGTCGGTCACCCGCAGCACCCGTTCCAGGTTGCGCAGGGCATCGTCGATCGAAAAGTCTTCGCCATCGCTAAACCCCTGCGCCTCGGCGACGCCGTATGATCCGGTAGCAATCGCCTTGGCACCCGCCCGGGCCACGGCCCGCGCGCTGCCGGCGTCCCAGATGTTGAACAGCACCAGCGGATCGCCGGGAACGTGGAGCGCCTTGAACGCGGTAACGGTGTCAGTCATTTCGCTTCCTTTTCGAGCAGCTTGCGCTTGATCTCCAAGCCATAGGCATAACCACCCAGCCCGCCGCCTGTTGCAATGACCCGGTGGCAGGGAATCAGGACAGCGACATTGTTGGCGCCATTGGCGCTGCCCGCTGCCCGGACCGCCTTGGGCCGGCCGACCGCAGCGGCCAGTTGGGCATAAGTGCGGGTTTCGCCCGGCGGAATGCGGCGCAGTTCCTTCCACACCGCTTCCTGAAATGCCGTGCCCTTCACGTCGAGCGGGATGTGGCCGAAGTCGCCCGGGGCTTCGACGGCAGCGACAACCTGCCCCAGCAGCGCGGCGAACTCGGCACCGCCCTCGACCAGCGCGGCCTTGGGAAAGCGGGCTTCGAGTGCCTCACGCCCCTCATTAAAGGACAATCGGCAAACGCCCTTGTCAGTCGCGGCCACCAGCATGGCGCCAAGCGAGGTCGGAACGACCGCCCAGTGAATCGTCACGCCGCTGCCGCCGTTGGCCCAGGCAGAAGGTGCCATGCCCAGTTTCTCCCGGTTATTGTCGTAGAAGCGGCTGGGCCCCGAATAGCCCGCAGCATAGATCGCCTCGGTCACGCTGCCCTCGCCAGTCAGGGCTTCGACCGCGCGCTCCTGCATCAGGGCACGAGCATAGGCCGCCGGCGAAAGGCCGGTGTGGCGCGTAAAGACCCGCTGGAAGTGCGTTGGCGAATAGCCTGTCTCTGCCGCCAGCGCTGCCAGGGCGAGCGGCTGTTCGGCCGCCTTGATCGCAGCGATCGCGGCCAGCACTGCGCGCTCGTCGCGGCTGACATCGTCGGGCAGGCAGCGCTTGCAGGGGCGCAGGCCGGCCGCGCGCGCAGCAGCGCCATCGGCAAAGAAGCGCACATTGTGGCGCGCGGGATGCCGCGCCGCGCAGGACGGGCGGCAATAGATGCCGGTCGTCAGCACCCCGGTGACAAAGCGCCCGTCAAAGGCCCGGTCGCGGGCCAGCACGGCGGTCCAGCAATCGTCATCGATCAGCATGGCACATCTCCGTGGCGCTCGACCCGCGCGCTGAAGCAGCCATGCGCGGCGTTATGGGCATCGATATAGGCGATCGCGGGATTGGCAAGCAGGTCGCGAATCTTCGCATCGGCCTCACCCGGCAAGGCCAGCCGCGCATCGCGCAGGTTGCCCTCCGCATCAAACCCACGCAGCCCCAGCGGGCGGCCTTCGAACACGGGCGGCGTCGCGTCGACATATTCAGCCGGCACCGCGCCCGACCGGACATAGATGGCATAGGTGCTGCGGTACGGGGTTGCCACATCGTGGCTGGTGTGGCTCAGCAGGATCAGCTCGTCCCCCTCGCGCGCATCCTCCAGGCTTACCCGGCAAGGAAAGCCGCGGCTGGCAGTCGCGGTTACGCGGCGGGCGTTGCGGGCCGCCAAGGCCGCGTCATCCAGCGCGAACAGATGGGCGAAGGGTTCGGTCGAAAGTCCGGCAATGCGATAGGTCATGGTGTGGCTCCAGTCTTGCTGGAGCTGCCTTACGCGGCCCGGAGGACGCCTACGTCCCGGACCTTGCGGTCAAACCATTCGGTCAGCCACCACAGGCCTTGAACAGCATCAGCGTCCGTTCCTTGGCCAGGTCCGCACTCTCTGGATGCCAGTCCTTGCGGCGGTCGGAATTGAATCCGTGGCCGGCCTCATAAACAAAGATCTGTGCAGTCGGGTGCTGCTTTTCGATCAGCTTTTCGACCGGCGCGAACTCGACCAGGTTGTCATAGCGCCCGAAATGGCAGATCGCCGGGGCCTGCGGTGCCTCGTCGGCAAAGCGGGTGGCGATGTGGCCGCCATAGTAACACGAGGCCGCGGTCAGGTTCGGGCTGATCTGGGCCATCCGCCAGGCGACCGATCCGCCAAAACAGTAACCGACAATAAAGACCGGCCCACTCTTTGCCGCCAGCCAGTCGATACAGACCTGGGTGTCGCTTAGCCCCTGGTCCCAATCGTGCTCGTTGCGGGCAATCTCGACCGCCCGCTCCCAATCGGCACCGGTATAGCCCAGCGCGCAGCCGGGTTGCTGCCGGTCGAACAGGCCGGGGCTGAGCACTTCGTAGCCATCCTCGGCATATTCGTCGCACAGTTCGCGGATATGATCGGTGACGCCGAAAATCTCCTGCACCAGCACCAACCCGCCCCGGCGCTCACCGCTTGGCTGGGCGTGATAGACCGGCATGGCGTGGCCATCGGACATGGTGAGAGTAATCGTTTCGCCCATCTATCCGCTTTCCCTGCCCTGGCCTCTGACTTGCTGGTGCCCGAATAGTCCTAGCGCCACCTTGCATCGCAATACAATCGTCGCTATGCGCGCCCCCGTCCGAGGGGCAGATCTGTGGACCTTGTCCGCATCCGCCCCATCAATGCACCCGATGCAAGGAACTTGAGCGCGTGGAGAATTCCGGCGGCATTACGGCCAGCTTGCAGGGGCGATACGCCTCTGCGCTTTATGAGCTGGCTAGCGAATCCAAGGCTGTAACCGCTGTCGAGGGTGACCTCGACAAGCTGGGCGCGGCGATTCTCGGCAACGCCGATCTGGCCGCACTGATTCGCAACCCGCAGATCGGCCGCGATGCCGCTGCCGCCGCGATGGCCGAAGTCGGCAAGGTGCTCGGCCTGCATCAGCTTACCCAGAACTTCATCGGCGTGCTGGCGGGCAACCGTCGCCTCGCCGCGCTGCCCGATGTGGTCCGCGCCTTCAGCACGATCGCTACCGCCGCCCGCGGCGAAGTGACCGCTGAAGTGACCAGCGCCCATCCGCTCAGCGATGCCCAGCTTAAGGCGCTTGCCGCCAAGCTGAAGGCCCGTGAAGGCAAGGACGTAAAGATCAAGGCGAATGTCGACCCCGAAGTGCTCGGGGGCTTGGTGGTCCGGATCGGCTCCACCCAGATCGACAGTTCGATCCGTACCCGTTTGAACACCCTCGCGAATGCGATGAAAGGCTGAACATGGATATCCGCGCCGCTGAAATCTCGAAGGTCATCAAGGACCAGATCGCCAGCTTCGGTACGAAGGCCCAGGTCTCGGAAGTCGGCACTGTGCTGTCCGTCGGTGACGGCATCGCCCGCATTCACGGCCTCGACAAGGTCCAGGCCGGTGAAATGGTCGAGTTCGCCAATGGCGTTAAGGGCATGGCCCTGAACCTCGAAGCCGACAACGTCGGCGTCGTGATCTTCGGCTCGGACGCCGAGATCAAGGAAGGCGACACCGTCAAGCGCACCGAAACCATCGTGGACGTCCCCGTCGGCAAGGGCCTGCTTGGCCGCGTGGTTGACGCGCTGGGCAACCCGATCGACGGCAAGGGCCCGATCGAAGGTGCCACCCGCCAGCGCGTGGAAGTAAAGGCCCCGGGCATCATCCCGCGCCAGTCGGTGAACGAGCCCGTCCAGACCGGCCTGAAGGCGATCGACGCCCTGGTCCCCGTGGGCCGCGGCCAGCGCGAGCTGATCATCGGCGACCG
>DKII01000156.1:21616-22090 GCA_002454125.1 Novosphingobium sp. UBA6722 | reverse complement strand
GGCGACCGCCAGACCGGCAAGACCGCCGTCGCGATCGACACCTTCATCAACCAGAAGGGCGTCAACGCCGGCACCGATGAGAGCAAGAAGCTCTACTGCATCTACGTCGCCGTCGGCCAGAAGCGCTCGACCGTCGCGCAGATCGTCCGCCAGCTGGAAGAAAACGGCGCGATGGAATATTCGATCGTCGTCGCCGCAACCGCTTCGGAGCCGGCTCCGCTGCAGTACCTGGCGCCCTACACCGGCGCGACCATGGGCGAATTCTTCCGCGACAACGGCATGCACGCCGTGATCGTGTACGACGACCTTTCCAAGCAGGCCGTCGCTTATCGCCAGATGTCGCTGCTGCTGCGCCGCCCGCCGGGCCGCGAAGCCTATCCGGGTGACGTGTTCTATCTCCACAGCCGCCTGCTCGAGCGTGCGGCCAAGATGAATGACAGCCTGGGCGGTGGTTCGCTGACCGCGCTGCCGATC
>DKII01000156.1:18800-21528 GCA_002454125.1 Novosphingobium sp. UBA6722 | reverse complement strand
CAACGTGATCTCGATCACCGACGGCCAGATCTTCCTTGAAACCGGCCTGTTCTATCAGGGCGTCCGCCCGGCGATCAACGTCGGTCTGTCGGTCAGCCGCGTCGGCGGCGCCGCCCAGACCAAGGCGATGAAGAAGGTTTCGGGCTCGATCAAGCTCGAGCTGGCGCAGTACCGCGAAATGGCGGCCTTCGCCCAGTTCGGTTCGGACCTTGATGCCTCGACCCAGAAGCTGCTCAACCGCGGTGCGCGTCTGACGGAACTGCTCAAGCAGGCCCAGTTCAGCCCGCTGCCGTTCGAAGAGCAGACCGTGTCGATCTTCGCTGGTACCAATGGCTACCTCGATGCCATCGCGACCGGTGACGTTGTCCGCTACGAAGCCGAAATGCTCAGCTTCATGCGCGACAAGCACGCCGACGTGCTCAAGCTGATCCGCGACACCCGCGATTTCGGCGACGATGCCAAGAAGGGCACCGTGGCCGCACTCGAAGCTTTCGCGAAGCAGTTCGCCTGATCCGATTGAAAGGGTAAGGCTTCATGGCCTCGCTTAAGGAACTCAAAGGTCGGATCAACTCGGTCAAGTCGACCCAGAAGATCACCAAGGCCAAGCAGATGGTCGCCGCGGCCAAGCTGCGCAAGGCGCAGACCGCTGCCGAAGCCGCCCGGCCCTATGCCGCGCGGCTGGCCACGGTGATGGGCTCGCTTGCTGCCAAGATCACGGTCAGCGAGAACAGCCCCAAGCTCCTCGCCGGGACGGGCAAGGACCAGGTTCACCTGCTGGTCGTTGCCAATTCGGACAAGGGCCTGTGCGGCGCGTTCAATTCGAACATCGTCAAGGCTGCAATGGTCAAGGCCCGCGCGCTAGAGGCCGAAGGCAAGACCGTGCTGTTCTACCTTGTCGGCCGCAAGGGCCGCGCGGTGGTGCGGCGGCTTTACCCGAAGGCCGTGCTGGCCATGTTCGACACGACTGACGTGCGCGAACCCGGCTTCGCCGAAGCCCAGAAGATCGCGAACGAACTCGTCGCGCTCTATGACGAAGGCAAGTTCGACGTCGCCCACCTGTTCTATTCGCGCTTCCAGAGTGCGCTGGCGCAGATCCCGACCGAACAGCAGATCATCCCCGTCCCCGCCCCCAAGGTTGCTGCCTCCAGCAGCGATGGCGCCGTGGTGGAGTACGAGCCCGAGGAAGAAGCCATCCTCGCCGAACTGCTGCCGCGCTATCTGCGGACCCAGCTGTTCGGCGCGCTGCTGGAAAACCAGGCTTCGGAACAGGGTGCGTCGATGACCGCGATGGACAACGCCACGCGCAACGCCGGCGAACTGATCCAGAAGCTGACCATCCAGTACAACCGCAGCCGTCAGGCCGCGATTACCACCGAACTGATCGAAATCATCGCGGGCGCCGAAGCGCTCTAACGACTTTCAAGGCAAGGAAACGACCATGGCCACAGCAGCCAAGACCACCACTCGCAAGAAGGCCGCTCCGGCCGCCGCCAACACCGCTGGCGGCAAGATCAGCCAGGTCATCGGCGCCGTCGTCGACGTGACCTTCGACGGCGAATTGCCGGCGATTCTCTCGGCGCTGGAAACCGACAACAACGGCACCCGCCTGGTGCTCGAAGTTGCCCAGCACCTGGGTGAAAACACCGTCCGCACCATCGCGATGGACTCGACCGACGGTCTGACCCGCGGTCAGCCGGTCACCGCCACTGGCGCGCAGATCTCGGTGCCGGTTGGTCCGCAGACCCTGGGCCGCATTCTCAACGTCGTCGGCGATCCGATCGACGAGCGCGGCCCGGTCAACACCGACCTGCGCGCGCCGATCCACGCTGCTGCGCCGGAATTCGTCGACCAGTCGACCGAAGCCGCGATCCTCGTGACCGGCATCAAGGTGATCGACCTGCTCGCACCTTACGCTAAGGGCGGCAAGATCGGCCTGTTCGGCGGCGCCGGCGTGGGCAAGACCGTGCTCATCCAGGAACTGATCAACAACATCGCCAAGGGCCACGGCGGCGTGTCGGTCTTCGCGGGCGTCGGTGAACGCACCCGCGAAGGTAACGACCTCTACCACGAATTCCTCGACGCCGGCGTTATCGCCAAGGACGCCGATGGCAACGCCACGCCGGAAGGCTCCAAGGTGGCGCTCGTGTTCGGCCAGATGAACGAGCCCCCGGGCGCCCGCGCCCGCGTTGCGCTTTCGGGTCTGACCATGGCCGAGTACTTCCGCGACCAGGAAGGCCAGGACGTGCTGTTCTTCGTCGACAACATCTTCCGCTTCACCCAGGCGGGTTCGGAAGTGTCGGCGCTGCTCGGCCGTATTCCTTCGGCGGTGGGCTATCAGCCGACCCTGGCGACCGACATGGGCGCGCTGCAGGAACGCATCACCTCGACCACCAAGGGCTCGATCACCTCGGTGCAGGCGATCTACGTTCCGGCGGACGACCTTACCGACCCGGCGCCGGCCACCTCGTTTGCTCACCTTGACGCCACGACCACCCTGTCGCGCGCGATCTCGGAACTGGGCATCTACCCGGCCGTTGACCCGCTCGACTCGACCAGCCGCGTGCTGACCCCGGCCGTTGTCGGCCAGGAGCACTACGACGTTGCTCGTCGCGTTCAGGAAACGCTGCAGAAGTACAAGTCGCTGCAGGACATCATCGCGATCCTGGGCATGGACGAGCTTTCGGAAGAAGATAAGCTCACCGTTGCCCGCGCCCGCAAGATCCAGCGC
>DKII01000156.1:0-18725 GCA_002454125.1 Novosphingobium sp. UBA6722 | reverse complement strand
AAGATCCAGCGCTTCCTGTCGCAGCCGTTCCACGTCGCCGAAGTCTTCACCAACATCCCGGGCAAGTTCGTCCAGGTCGAAGACACCGTGCGTTCGTTCAAGGCCGTGGTCGAAGGCGAATACGATCACCTGCCCGAAGCCGCCTTCTACATGGTCGGCGGGATCGACGAAGCGGTCGAAAAGGCCAAGAAGCTGGCCGAGGAAGCCTAAGCATCATGGCCCTGCACTTCGAACTCGTCACGCCGGCACGGCTCGTTCGCTCGGAAGACGTCCACATGGTGGTCGTCCCCGGTGCGGAAGGCGAGTTCGGCGTGCTTGAAGGGCACGCACCCTTCATGTCGACCATCCGTGACGGAGCCCTGCTGGTCTACCGGACCGAAGGCGCCGCTCCGGAAACGATCCAGATTCAGGGGGGCTTCGCTGAAGTCGCCGCGACTGGCCTGACTGTCCTGGCAGAACACGTCGAAGGCTAAGGCTTTCGGCTTCAACCTGGACAAGCAAAGGGCGGCCTGCGGGTCGCCCTTTTCGTTTGCGTAAACCTGCCAATGTGCAGATAGTCCAGCAATGCCAGCGCTCTACGACACGATCGGGATCGATTACGCCCAGCTGCGCAAGCCCGACCCGCGAATCGCGGCGCAGATCGAACGCGCCCTGGGCGCGGCGCGGACGGTCCTCAATGTCGGTGCCGGCGCCGGTTCCTACGAGCCAGCAGATCGCGACGTGGTGGCGCTTGAGCCGTCGGCGGAAATGATCAGTCAGCGCCCCGCAGGCTCAGCCCCGGCAGTCCAAGGGTCGGCCGGAGCCATCCCCTTCCCGGACCAGAGCTTCGACGCCGTGATGGGTGTTCTCACAATCCATCACTGGCCCGACCAGCAGCAAGGGATCCGCGAGATGTGCCGCGTGGCCCGTCAACGCGTCGTGCTGCTGACCTTCGATCCCGCAGCGCGGCCATGGCTGACCGATTACCTGCCCGAACTGGCAGAGCTGGATGAGGCTGCCATGCCTTCGCTCGATCAGCTGGCGGACTGGCTCGGACCAGTTACGGTCGAGCCGGTGCTGGTCCCGCATGATTGCACCGACGGTTTCCTCTACGCCTATTGGCGGCGGCCAGCGGCCTATCTTGACCCACGCATCCGCAAGGGCAGCTCCTCGTTCTGGAAGATTGAGCAGGCCGAAGCCGGCTTCAAGCGGCTGGCCGATGATCTGGCCAGCGGCGCTTGGGAGCAGCGCTATGGCGCCTTGCTGGCTGGGGACAGCTACGATGCGGGTTATCGGCTGGTCGTCTCGCTCAGATAGCGGCGGACCCCCTGAGCACAGTCACGCACTGCCCGCCAATGTGGATAGTGGCCCCCTCAAACCGCACATCAATCCAGCCATCGCGGCCGACCTGGCGGCCCTGGCTGGCGCGGTAGCTGTCGCCATCGCTGACTTGCCCAGCGGTGAGGCGGAACGCCGCCGCAGCGCCATTGCCGCTGCCGCAAACCGGGTCTTCAGGGATGCCATCGCCAGGAGCAAAGCTGCGGACCACCACCCGGTCGCCATCAGCAGCGTATAGCGTCGCGCCGGTCCAACCCTTCGGAACATAGTAGGCCGCCAGCCGGGCCTCATCATGGGCCAGGTTCTCAAGCGCGGAAACACCGTCCACTTCTGCCACCAGCCAGACCGGCCCGACATCGACCGCTTGCGCCGCACCCTTCACCGGCGCGTTGATCCAGGCCGTCGCCTCAGGATCGCTGAGCTCGGTCAGCGCATAACGCGGCAGGCGGAACGACAGGCGATCCGCGCCGACCGTCAGTTCGACCAGGCCAACCGCGCATTCCTGCACCAGGCGGCCATCCTTGGGCACGGCAATGCCCGCCTCGATCACCGCATGGGCCGTGCCCAGCGTCGGGTGGCCGGCAAAGGGCAGCTCGGCCTTGGGCGTGAAGATCCGCACCCGGTAATCCGCCTCTGAATTGGTTGGCAGCAGGACAAAGGTTGTCTCTGACAAGTTGGTCCAGGCGGCCATGGCCTGCATCTGCTCGGTGCTCAGCCCTGCCCCGTCGAGCACAACGGCGACAGGATTGCCCATCAGCGGCACCGCAGTGAAGACATCGACCTGGGCGAAACGGCGGGAAACAGACATGGCACTCAATCCTGTGGGGGTACAACGGGGCGGTAATTCCAGCGCATCACCTGGCTGCCATCGATCTTGGAAATCTCTGCCATCAGCAGCTTGCCCTGGCGCCAGTAGCGGATCCGCTGCGGGTAATCGTGCGCCGGATTGGCAAATTCGATCGCTTCCTCGCTAACGAGGACCATCGGAAACTCGGACGCCGGCTTGCCCTGCGGCTGGGCCAGGAAACTGATCGTGCCATCCGGCTTCTGGCGGATTTGCGCGATTTCCCAGCTGTTAAGCCGGGGGCCGAAGCCGGTTCGGGCAATCCCCAGCATCAGCCCGCCGCGAGCATCGGTCCAGACTTCGTCCGACCAGCTGGCACCGTCCTCGGTCATCCAGGTGCCAGCCATCCATTCAGGCAGGCTGCGGGCGGCACTTTGCGCACCCAGCGGCGTGGACAGCAGCAGCAGGACGGGCAGAAACAGCTTCTTCATCGCGGCGACCCCGGACATGGCGAAGTGGCTGTTCTAGCGGCCGGACGGCGTAGGCCAAGCACCTTGTGATGCCGTTCGTCGAGCCTATTCGCTCTCTGCCGGTTCTTTCACCAGGCCGGCGCGCCACAGGTAGAGGCCCGCCCCGATAATGATGACCGCGCCGACCAGCGTCCAGCCGTCCGGATGATCACCGAACCAGCCCCAGCCGATCACGCTGGCGACCAGCAGCTGGATGTAACTCATCGGCGCAACCTTGGCCGCGCCTGAGCGGGTTGTGCCCAGGTAGACCAGCCAATGCGCACAACTGGCGGTCAGCGCCACTACGGCGCAGCGCGCCAGGATAGTCCAGTCCGGCACGCCGATGGCGAAGCGCTCAATGCCGGTCAGGGCAAACAGCGGGGTCGCTATCAGCAGGATCGGCGCGGCATAGGCCGCAACCACGAACTGCATTGCCAGGCCCGATGCCTGCCCCGCGACATAGCGGTTGCCGATGATCAGCAAGGCAAAGGTCATCGCCGAGAAGACCGGCAGCACGGCCCACCAGCCCGCTTCCACCAGGTTGGGCCGCAGCACGATCAGCACCCCGATGAAGGCGATGGCCGAGGCAGTCCAGGTTTCCTTGCGCGCCGGCTCGCCCAGCAGGACAGCGGCATACAGGGCCGCAAACATCGGACTGGTAAAGCCCAGTGCCGTCGCCGTCGCCAATGGCAGGACAAACAGCGAAGTGAAGAAAATGGTTGATGAAATTGCGAGCGCGAAGCCTCTCCCCGCTTGCGGCCAGCGCCACATCTCGCGCATCGCCGCAGTTCCCTCGCGGGCGGCCAGCAGCACCCCCAGCCCCACCGCAGCGATGCTGAACCGCAGCGCCGCGATCGCCACCGGGGACCATTGTCCGGCCATCGACTTGATCACGCCGTCCCCTACGGAAAGCACGGCAAAACCGGCAAGGGCGAAAAGCAGGCCGGTTCGGTTTTCAGCAGGCAATCGGGCAACCTTTGCGTCAGGGTGGCCGCACCCTTAGCCGCCCCCGCGCGTTTGCCAAGCCGATGTTCCAGCAAGGGGTGCGGCATTAGGAAATAATCAAAGTTTCCGATCTATTCACCATCCAGCTTAGCCCCGGGGTAGCCATGCGAGACCATGGTCGACGCCCGGGCACAGTTGGGATTTTGAAGCATGAGCGCATTCGGCCGACGCAACGGAGCTGGTGGCATGGCACCTGGGGCACGCCCCCAGTTTGGTGTGGCCCGCCCGATGAAGGGTGGGATCGAAGCGCCCAAGGCGCCTGTCCCCGGCGGTGACCAGTTCCCGCCGCTGCCCGGTGAAAGCGCCGAACCCGCGTCCTACGACAACGGCGCGATCAAGGCTGACGCGATGACCCGGCTGCAGGACCGCGTCAACGGCGTGGTCGATAACCAGCACCAGGCCGAAGGCTTCGAAGCCTCGGTCCACAAGATCAAGGAACAGGTGCTGCCGCGCCTGCTCGAACGCGTCGATCCGGAAGCCGCCGCCACGCTGAGCAAGGAAGAGCTCTCTGAAGAGTTCCGCCCGATCATCATGGAAGTTCTGGCCGAACTGAAGGTTACGCTGAACCGGCGTGAACAGTTCGCGCTCGAGAAGGTTCTGATCGACGAACTGCTGGGCTTTGGTCCGCTCGAAGAGCTGCTGAATGACCCTGACGTGTCCGACATCATGGTCAACGGGCCGGATCAGACCTACATCGAAAAGAAGGGCAAGCTGCAACTCGCCCCGATCCATTTCCGCGATGAAAACCACCTGTTCCAGATCGCCCAGCGGATCGTGAACCAGGTCGGCCGCCGCGTTGACCAGACCACCCCGCTGGCCGACGCCCGCCTCAAGGACGGCAGCCGCGTTAACGTCATCGTGCCGCCGCTGTCGCTGCGCGGCACCGCGATCTCGATTCGTAAGTTTTCCGAGAAGCCGATCACGCTCGACATGCTGCGCGACTTTGGCTCGATGAGCGACAAGATGTGCACCGCGCTAAAGATCGCCGGCGCCTGCCGCATGAACATCGTCATCTCGGGCGGTACGGGTTCGGGTAAAACGACCATGCTCAACGCCATGTCGAAGATGATCGACCCGGGCGAGCGCGTGCTGACCATCGAAGACGCGGCCGAACTTCGGCTGCAGCAGCCGCACTGGCTGCCGCTTGAAACCCGTCCGCCGAACCTTGAAGGGCAAGGCGCGATTACCATCGGTGACCTCGTCAAGAACGCCCTGCGTATGCGTCCTGACCGGATCATCCTGGGCGAAATCCGCGGCGCGGAGTGCTTTGACCTCCTCGCCGCGATGAACACCGGTCACGATGGTTCGATGTGCACCCTGCACGCCAACAGCCCGCGTGAGTGCCTCGGCCGTATGGAAAACATGATCCTGATGGGCGACATCAAGATCCCGAAGGAAGCCATTTCGCGCCAGATCGCCGAATCGGTGGACATCATCGTTCAGGTGAAGCGCCTGCGCGACGGTTCGCGCCGCACGACCAACATCACCGAGGTGATCGGGATGGAAGGTGACGTGATCGTGACCCAGGAACTGTTCAAATTCGAGTATCTGGACGAGAGCGAAGACGGCAAGATCATCGGCGAATTCCGCCCGTCGGGCCTGCGCCCCTATACGCTGGAAAAGGCCCGCCAGTTCGGGTTCGATCAGGCCTACCTCGAGGCTTGCCTCTAAAGCGCGTATCGCAAGATAAAGACGGCGGCGATTAGCACGACGAACAGCGCCAGCACGAAAACGGTGCCCCAGGGCATGAAGCCCACGGCATCGGGATCGCTGCGGCGCATTCGCCGGCGCTCGCCCCACCAGGCAATGGCAGCTGTGGCCACGGCCGTTGCGCCCAGCTCTGCCCAGGGTGCCCAATCGGTATAGAGCCAGTCCCAATTCATCGCGTTCCGCTGCTCGGTTCGTCGCGCAGCGTCAAGCCAGGGCGTGCATTCGGCTTGTGTTAACACCACCTAGGTGAAACAGGACAGGTGCAATTCCTGCAACGGAGACACGCCATGAAGAAGCGCATCATTGCCGCGATCATGCTGGCATCACTGACGGTTACAACTGCCGCCTGCAACACGGTCAAGGGCCTGGGCCGCGATATCGAGTCCGTGGGCGAAGCGGGCGACCGCGCCACCTGATCAAAGCGCATTTCAGCCGACCGGGTTAGCACTTGGTCGATCAGCAGTGCCTTTGATCCGAAGGTCTGATAGTGGCGCGACGAATGCTTGCCTTTCAGGAGCTTGTAATGCGTCGCGCCGCCTTCCCCCTTACCGCCCTCGCCGCCGCCCTGGTCTTTGCCGCGCCGGTCGAGGCGCAAGAAATCGTCGTTACCGGCAAGTCGCTCAAGCAGACCGAAGCCGACCTGAAGGCCTGCCTTGAGCGCAAGTGCCCGCCCGATGAAGACATCAAGGCAACGCTGGCCCATGCCGAAAACCTGTTTGTCTCGGGCGACTACAAGAACAGCCGCGCCACGCTGAAGGATTCGATCGGGCGCAACAAGAAGCACGGCGACGCCTTCCCGGTGCCGGTTTCCGACCTGCTGCGCGCCAATGGCCGAATCGCCGAGCAGATGGGCGAGGCACGGGATTTCCAGCTTTCGGTCCTCGACATGCGCGATACCCTCAAGAAGGGCTTTGGCGAGAACGACTTCCGCACTCTGGTTGCCCAGATCGAGGTCGGCGACAGCCGCGCCAAGCTCGGCTTCTCGAACGAAGCCGAACGCATCTACAAGGATGTTGAAAAGCGCGCCCTGGCCGCCGGTCAGCCCCGCGTTGCCAGCTTCTCGCGCCTGCGCCAGGCGCTGCTGTGGCGCGGTCAGTATGACCAGAACCCCAACGCCTTCAATCTCAAGAACGTCAACGAACGGCTTGACGAACTGATCGAGCGCCCGCTCGCTGAAAGCAGCGACTTTGCGCTCGCGGCCGAAGTGATCAAGGCCAAGGTCGATCGCAAGGCCGGCGGCGCCGGCAGCACCGATGCCCTGATCAAGCGCTTTGCCGAACGCGGCGGCGCGACCCGGCCAATCCTGCTGTTTGCCGAACCACTGCAACGGACCGACCTGCAGAAGGGCCTGCCCGATGATCAGCCGGCCCTCAACACGCTCAACCGGCTGACCGCGCTTCAGGCCCGCAACCAGTGGGCCGATGTCGGCTTCTGGATCGACGCCAATGGCCGCGTTACCGATATCGAGGCGCTGCGCACCTCGGGCGACAAGTCATGGCTCAAGCCGGTGCTCGCCAATATCGCCAAGCGAGTTTACGCGCCGCTCAAGAAGGACGGCGGCACCGCGCCGGGGTTCTACATGATCGAACGCTATACGCTGACCGCGCGGTTCGAGGACGGCAACACCGGCACCCGGATGCGCCGCCGCGAAGCAACGCCACGGATCGAGCGGATCGACCTGACGCCAGAAAATTACGAAGCGCCGTCCAGCAAGGAAGCTGCCTGAAGGCCTAGAGCCGGATGCGGCTTTCGGCCGGGTGCATCGCCCGCGCCCGGCGCTCGCGCACGACCAGCCAGGTAAACAGGCCAATCGGCCCGGCCATGAAGGTCGCAAACAGGAACGGCACCTGCACGGCGCGGCTGAAGCCCTTGTTATCGGCATCGCGCGCGATCCACAGGCCGGTGAACAGGTCGAACGCCAGATAATGCGTCCAACCAATCACCAGCCCGCCGTCGGATAGGAACAGCTTGCGCAAGCCGGCGATTGAATAGTCCGAGGCGACATAGGGGGTGCTGCCGGCGACCTGACCGGGATCGACCGAACCGCTCAGCAAAGCCGCGAACATCACCGTATAGCATAGGCACAGCAGCCCGACGCCGAGGTAAAGCACGGCCGTCATCGCCAGCGGCTTGCGCGGCAGGAACAGCAGGATGAGCCAGGCGATGACCACCACCGCATTGGTGAACGAGAACATCGCCTGCCACATAACCGCTTACTCCCCCCGATCACCCTTCCAGGCCAGCACCGGCTTGCGCGCGGCGAGCGTTTCATCAAGCCGGCGGCGCGGGGCGAAGTGCGGCGCAGTCTTCAGCGCCGGATCGCCCCGCTTGGCCCGAAGCGCCACCGAACGCAGCGCGCCGATGAACTGATCGAGCGCGGCCTTGCTCTCGGTCTCGGTCGGCTCAACCAGCATCGCGCCGTGAACCACCAACGGGAAATAGACCGTCATCGGGTGGAACCCTTCGTCGATCAGCCCCTTGGCCACGTCGAGCGTCGAGAAGCCCTCGGCGAAGCCATCGTCGGTGAACAGCGCTTCGTGCATGCACGGGCCAGAATGGCCGAAGGGCGCATCAAGCACGCCTTCCAGGCTGCGCAGCACGTAGTTGGCATTGAGCACGGCATCTTCTGCCACCTGCTGCAGGCCATCGGCCCCGTGGCTGAGGATATAGGCCAGCGCACGGGTGAACATGCCCATCTGCCCATGGAACGCGACCATTCGGCCGAAGCTGTCGGGCTGGTCTTCCGCCGCGGTCTCTTCCTCGACCAGGCGCAGCGAACCATCGGCCTCGCGCTTGACGTAAGGCAGCGGCGCGAAGGGCGAGAGCGCGGCCGAAAGCACCACCGGACCCGAACCCGGCCCGCCCCCGCCATGCGGCGTGGAGAAGGTCTTGTGCAGGTTGATGTGCATGGCATCGACGCCCAGATCGCCGGGGCGGACCTTGCCGACGATCGCGTTGAAGTTTGCGCCATCGCAATAGACATAGCCGCCGGCGGCGTGGACCGCGTCGGAAATGGCCTTCAGGTCGGGCTCGAACAGGCCGCAGGTGTTGGGGTTGGTGATCATCACCCCCGCAACATCCGGCCCCAGCCGGGCCTTCAGCGCGGCGAGATCGACCCGGCCCGCTTCGGTCGCCGGGATGTTCTCGACCGAGAAACCGGCAAAGGCGGCGGTGGCCGGATTGGTGCCGTGGGCGCTTTCGGGCACCAGGATCACCTTGCGGTCTTCCCCGCGCGCTTCCAGCGCAGCCTTGATCGCCAGGATCCCGCACAGCTCACCGTGCGCGCCCGCCTTGGGCGACATGGCGACGCTGTCCATGCCGGTCAGCGTCACCAGCCAGTAGGCCAACTCGTCGATTACGGCGAGTGCACCCTGGACCGTTTCGCGCGGCTGGAGCGGGTGGACATCCTTGAACCCCTTCATCCGCGCCACGGCTTCATTGAGCCGCGGGTTGTGCTTCATCGTGCACGACCCGAGCGGGAAGAAGCCCAGATCGATGCCATAGTTCTGGCGGCTGAGGCGGGTGTAGTGCCGGACCGTTTCCGGTTCCGACAGGCCCGGCAGGCCGATGGCCTCGGCGCGAGCCAGGCCGCCCAGCCGCGAAGCCGCAGCAGGGGCCGGATCGATATCGACACCGGTGGTGCTGGTATCGCCGATCTCGAAGATCAGGCGCTCTTCCAGCATCAGCGCGCGGTTGCCGGTGAAAGTCTCGTCATGCGCGATATGGCCTTCACCCATTTCGGGGCGCCAGCCGGCAGTGTTGGGCGCGTTCATGCCAGCACCTCCTTCAGCGCTGCTTCAAGGGCAGCAATATCCCCGTCCGAGACGACTTCGGTCACGGCAACAACCAGGCCGTTCTCCAGCGCGGCATCACCCGGGTAGAGCCGGCCCAGCGACACCCCGCCGAGCACGCCCTTGGCAGCCAGCTCATGCACTACCGCGCGGGCGGGCTTGGGCAGCATCACGGTGAACTCGTTGAAGAAGCTGTCGTTGACCAGCGTGACGCCCGGAATCGCGGTGAGCCGGTCGGCAACCTGAACCGCACGGGCGTGGTTGAGCGCCGCCAGATCACGCAGGCCGCGCCCTCCCAACAACGTCATGTGAATGCTGAAAGCCAGCGCACAAAGCCCTGAGTTCGTGCAGATATTGCTGGTCGCCTTCTCGCGGCGGATGTGCTGCTCGCGGGTCGAGAGCGTCAGCACGTAACCGCGCTTGCCGGTGGCATCGACAGTCTCACCGCACAGCCGGCCCGGCATCTGGCGGACGTACTTGTCACGGGTCGCGAACAGGCCAACGTAAGGCCCGCCGAACTGGAGGCCGACGCCGAGCGACTGGCCCTCACCCACCACGATGTCCGCGCCCATTTCGCCGGGAGACTTGATCGCGCCAAGGGCAACCGGTTCGGTCACCACGGCGATCAACAGCGCTCCAGCGGCCTGACAGGCAGCGGCGAGCGGCGAGAGGTCCTCGATCCGGCCGAGGACGTCCGGATACTGGACCACGACACAGCTGGTTTCGGCATCGATCGCACCCAACAGGCGATCCATGTCGGTGCCGCCAAGCTCCGGCGTGGCTGTATCCAGCGTATCGCCGGTGAAGCGGGCCATGGTCTTGGCCACGCTGACGTAGTGCGGGTGCAGACCACCGCTGAGCACCGCCTTCTTGCGGCGTGTGACGCGGCCGGCCATGCCGATCGCTTCCCAGCACGCCGTCGAGCCATCGTACATCGAGGCATTGGCCACGTCGCAGCCAAACAGCCGCGCGACCTGGGTCTGGAACTCGAACAGGACCTGCAGCGTGCCCTGCGACGCCTCCGCCTGGTAGGGCGTGTAGGCGGTCAGGAACTCGCCGCGCTGGATCAGGTGATCGACGCTGGCCGGCACATGGTGCTTGTAGGCCCCTGCCCCCAGGAAGAACGGATGGTCCGACGCCGCCTTGTTCTTGCGGGCCAGGTTCGAAAAGTGGCGTTCGACCGCCATTTCGGTCTGGCGCAGCGGCAAGCCGGGAACCGGCCCGGAAAGGCGCGCTTCGGCCGGCACATCGACGAACAGGTCATCGATCGTGCCCGCGCCGATCACGGCCAGCATTTCGCCGCGATCATCGGGTGTCAGGGGCAGGTAACGCATGGGCTCAAAGCTCCGCGACGTAGGCGTCGTAAGCGGCCTGATCCATCAGGCCTCCAAGTTCGGACACATCGCTCAGGTCGATGCGGAACAGCCAACCACCCTCTTCAGGATCGGTGTTGACCGTTTCCGGGGCATCGCCCAGCGCATCGTTGGCGGCGGTGATCGTGCCTGAAACCGGCGAATAGACGTCCGACGCGGCCTTGACGCTATCAACCACGCAAGGCGCATCGCCCTTCTTCACTGCGGTGCCGGCGGCGGGCAGATCGACATAGGTGATGTCGCCCAGCTGGCTCTGCGCATAGTCGGTGATGCCAACGACGCCGCTGGTGCCGTCAACGTCGATCCATTCGTGGTCCTGGGTGAAATAGCGGGTCATGGCGGTCAGGCTCCTCGGAAATAGCGATGCGGGACAAACGGGGTTGAAACGACCTCGGCCGCGAGGCGCTTGCCCCGGACCTCGATCTCAAGCTTGGTGCCAGGCGCGGCCTGGGCACTGGCGACATAGGCCATGGCAATCGGCTGCTCGCAGCTGGGTGAGAAACCACCTGAAGTCACGATGCCAACCTGCTGCGTGCCAAGATGAACGGTTGCGCCCTCACGCGCTGCCTGGCGGCCTTCGAGAACCAGGCCAACCCACTTGCGCGCTGTGCCCTCGGCGATCTCGCGCAGGATCCGCTCGGCACCCGGGAACCCGCCTTCGGTGCGGCGCCGCTTGTTGATGCCGAACAGCAGGCCAGCTTCGACCGGGCTGGTTTCGGGCGAAAGATCATGCCCGTAAAGCGGCAGACCCGCCTCGAGCCGCAGCGAATCGCGCGCGCCGAGCCCAATTGGTTTAACTTCCGGCTGGGCGCAGATCAGGTCGGCCACGCGCTCTGCATCCGCCGCTGGGATCGAGATCTCGAATCCGTCTTCGCCGGTATAGCCCGAGCGGCTGATCCAGGCATCGACCCCGTCGATCTTGAACTGACCGCCCTTCATGAAGGTGAGCGCCGACAGCGGATACTCACCAGTCACCACGCGTTCGAGTGCGACGAAAGCCTTGGGCCCCTGCAGGGCCAGCAGCGCGCTGTCATCGAGGTGGTTGATCGTCACCTCATCGGGCAGGTTTTCCCTCAGGTGGCCGATGTCGTCCCACTTGGTCGCGCCATTGACGACCAGGTAGAAGCCGGAGTTCCAGCGCGTGACCATCAGGTCATCGAGCACGCCGCCGTTCTCATCGAGCAGCAGGGAATAGCGCGGACCATAGGGCTTCAGGGTCGACAGATCGATCGGCAGCACGGCTTCCAGCGCAGCTTCCACGCCCTCACCGGAAATGAACAGCTGGCCCATGTGGCTGACATCGAACAGCCCGGCGCTTGTCCGGGTCCACAGGTGTTCGGCGATGATCCCTTCGTACTGGACCGGCATCCAGTAACCGGCGAACTCGACCATCCGGCCACCGCGCGCGCGGTGCCAGGCGTCGAGCGGCAGGGTCAGCACTTCGGGCTCA
Organism: Novosphingobium sp. UBA6722; assembly: GCA_002454125.1. GTDB lineage: Bacteria > Pseudomonadota > Alphaproteobacteria > Sphingomonadales > Sphingomonadaceae > Novosphingobium. Next base: position 6,786 of record DKII01000156.1, on the reverse strand, counting down.
ACCGCTTCATCGTCTTGAATTGAATGGACGTCGCCCACAGCTCTACCCCGCACAGAAATGCACCAATACCGGTGCCCCCTCTGTCACGGAAACCTGAGAGCTTTCCCCGGCCTGAGACCGGGTTACCCCTTCGGCGGCCCCGCTGGCGCGGAACACTTTCCAGAGTATCGCTATTGACCCACGCGGTCCCTGGTGCCTGAGAGATTCCGGGGCGGTTGCTCCTTCGGCGTCCAGCGAAACGGTTGCCCGAATCGCAGGAACTCTCCCGCGCGGTCAGCGATGAAAGCGGCGATGGCGGGACCGGGCGGGCGAGTCAATCCCAGCCTTTCGGTCCTCCCCGAAAGTGGGCTCAGTCGGCCTTGCGGGCGGCCCGCAGGATCGCCTCGTGCTCAAAGACAAAGCGGCCGGCGGCCTTTTCCTTGGTCAGGCCAACGATCGCCTTGGCAATCGTATCCGCCTTGATCGAGCGGTACTTGGTGTATTTGCCCTGCAGCAGCAGATCGGCCACCGGGCTGAGCACCCGCCCGGCCAGTTCGGCTGGCCGGAATTCCTCGCGCGGTCCGCGCAGCAGACCGGGGCGCAGCACGTCGAGCCGGGTCACGCCTACCCGGCCCAGCGCCTGTTCGGTCTCGCCCTTGACCTTGAGGTAGAAGTTCTTGGCCATGGCATCTGCCCCAACCGACGAGATCGCGATGATCTGCCGCATTCCGGCATCCTTGGCGGCCTTGGCGCAGGCAAGGACCAGATGCTGATCGACAGCGCGGAAATCGGTCTCGCTCTTGCCGGCTTTCTTCCAGGTCGTGCCTAGTGCGCAGACCAGCACATCAGCGCCAGAGGCGGCGATGGCATCGCCCCAGTTCTCTGGCGGAGCCACCAGCACTTCCATCCGCGCGCCCGGCGGCAACGGAATTTCGCGGCGGGCGATCGCCACAATCCGGATGTCGCTGCGGCCAACTGCCAGGCGGATCAGGCTTTGCCCGATCAGGCCCGAGGCTCCTACCAGGGCAATGCGGGTGACTTTAGACATTGCGAAGTCCTTCGGGCGTCTGCCCGTAAATCGCGGCGTGAGCGGCAATCGCAAAGCGATCGGTCATCCCGGCGATGTAGTCGGCGATATGACGGCTGCGGTGCGGTTCCTCGACCGGCAGGCGGCTGGCCCAGCCTGCATCCATAAGGGCCGGATCCTGAGCGTACGCGGCATAGAGCTCGGCGGTCACCGCCCGCGCCCGCTCGGCCGTCTGGAGCTGCTGCGGATGGTGATAAAGCCGGTCATACATGAAGCGCTTCAAGGTCCGCTCTTGCGCGGCAAGCCCGGCTGAAAAGGCGCAGGTAGCCTGCCCGGCAGCGCGCACGTCATCGGCACTGGCCAGTCCCTTGGCACGCATGCCAGTTTCGGCAATCACATCGTTGACCATCCAGCCGATCTGACTGCGGACCAGTTCGCGCAGGCGGCGGTCTTGCGGCGCGGCGGGGAACTTGCGCTCGATCGCCCGCCACTGCTCGGCCACGAAATCGAGCGTCAGCAGCTCGTCCAGCTCAAGGAACCCCGCGCGCAGGCCATCGTCGATGTCGTGGTTGTCATAGGCAATGTCGTCGGCAATCGCCGCAACCTGGGCTTCGAGCGAGGGCCAGGTCGTCAGCTCCAGCGGATAGGCCGCATCCAGTTCAGCCAGGGCCCAGTTGACCATGCCGACCGGGCCGTTGTGCTCGGCCAGGCCCTCAAGCACCTCCCACGAGAGGTTGAGCCCGTCATGCTCGCAGTAAGGGCTTTCAATCCGCATCAGCGTGCGCAGCGACTGGGCGTTGTGATCGAACCCGCCATGCCGTTCGAGCGCGGCGTTAAGGGCATCTTCCCCGGCATGGCCGAACGGCGGATGGCCGATGTCGTGGGCCAGGCAGAGCGCCTCGGTCAGGTCCTCGTCCAGCCCCAACGCGCGGGCGATGACCCGGCCAATCTGCGCGACTTCAAGGCTGTGGGTCAGCCGGACGCGGTAATGGTCCCCGTCAGGCGCGACGAAGACCTGGGTCTTGTGGCGCAGGCGGCGGAAGGCGATCGAATGAACGATCCGGTCGCGGTCGCGCTGAAACTCGCTGCGTGGGCCCCGCGCCAGCGCCGCTTCCAGCGGAAACTCCCGCCCGCGCGATGCCGCCGGATCAGAGGCATAGGCTGCCCTCACGCGTCCGCCAGCATCCAGTCAACCGCTGCCTCGGCATGGATCCGCGTGCAGTCGTAGATCGGCAGGACATTGGCATCGACATCGACGATCATCTCGAGCTCGGTGCAGCCCAGCACCACAGCCTCTGCCCCGTCCTGCTCAAGGTTGGTGATGATGGTCTTGAGCTCGCGCTCAGCCTGTCGGCTGACCTTGCCCTTGAGCAGTTCATCGTAGATCACCCGGTCAAGCGTTTCGACGAAGGGCAGTTCCGGCGGGAGCAGCTCAATATCGCGGGCGATCAGCTTCTGGCGATAGAAACTTTCCAGCATGACGTTGCGGGTACCGAGCAGCGCGGCGCGCTTGACCTTGGCCGCGGCCATCCGTTCGGCCACGCATTCGGCGATATGGATGATCGGCACATCGACCGCCTTGGCGACCTCATCATAGACCTTGTGCATCGAATTGGCGCCGATCAGGATCGCAGTGGCGCCAGCCTTCTCCAGCCGCTTGGCCGCCGCAGCCAGGATCTTGGCCGCATGCTTCCATTCCGCGTCGGTCGACAGGCGCGAAAGCTCTGCAAAGTCGAGGCTTTCGATCACCATCGGCGCGCTGGAGCCCTGGCCGACGCGGGTCTGGACCAGGCGGTTGATGTGTTCATAGTAGGTGCGGGTCGAGTACCAGCTCATCCCGCCGATCAGGCCGATCTTGCGCAAGAAGTATCTCCGTTAAGGACGTAGGCCCCTGTTGCCAGCGCCCTTACCGGACTGATTCCGCAAGGTCCAGCTAGGGCGCCGCTTTCGCCGGGGGAAGGCTGGCAAGGAACAGCTTGAGGTCCGCCACAGTGGCATCGGGAGCCTCTTCCATCGGGATATGGCCGATGCCGGGATAGATCTTGAGCGTGCTGCCCGCGATGCCCTGGTTGAAGAACCGCGCCCCATCGACCGTCGTCAGCGGATCCAGCTCTCCCCACTGGATTAGCGTCGGCACTTGGATCGCGGCCAGCTCCTGCGGGGTGAAGGGCGTGCGCGGGCGGCCAAAGCGGATCGCCGTCGCCGCCCGGTTGCCGGGATAGCGCAGCAACTCCCAATAGCGGTCGACCATGGCATCGGTGACCAGGGCATCGTCGACAATCGTCTGCTTCAGGCTGCGTTCGATCACGCGGCGCGGGGTGATTGAGCGCATCAGCAGCTTGACCCCAGGCGTCCGGGCCAGGGTAAAGCCGATGTTGCCGCTGCCCTTGGCCGTTTCCGGCGCGCCACCGGCATCAACCAGCACCAGCCCGCGCAGCCGCTCCGGGTGGGCAATGGCGTAGCGCGCGGCGATCCCGCCGCCCATCGAGTTGCCGGCCAGAACGAAGCTGGTGAGACCCAGTTTCTGCGCCACCCGCTCCACCGTGTCGACATAGTCCTCAAGCAGATAGCTGCCGCGCGGATCGGCCCCGGTCAGGCCGTGGCCGATCTGGTCGAAACGGATGACGCGGTACTGGTCGGTCAGGCGGCTGGTCCAGGGGCCCCAGGTGTGCAGATCTGCGTTCGAACCATGCAACAGGACCAGCACCGGGGCATCCCGCGCCCCCTCATCGCGGAGATGCACCGTCAGCCCGCCGCCCAGGTCAACGAACTGCGATGGCGCGGCGCCATATTTGGCCTTCATCGCCGCCGGATCGGTATCAGGCGTGCGCAGCAGCAGGAAGGCGCCGACCAGCACCACAAGAATTCCCAGCAGCCACTTGCCCAGACGCTTCATCGCTTCATTTCCTCAATCCATTTGGTGACTGCGACCATGCCGTCCGGATCGACACTCGCGCGACCGACTTCGGGCATCGAGATCCCGCCTTCCAGGCTGCCCATGCGGTAGACCATGATCGACTTGTCCGGATGCCCCGGCACGACATCGAATTCGAACCCGCCCGAACCGCGGCCGGCAGCGACGGGCCGCTTGTTGATCCCCAGCGCGATCGGATCAGACTGCTCCCAGCGCAGATCGAGCCCCGAGTTGGAGGCCGAACCCGCCGGGTTGTGGCAATGCGCGCAATTGCTGTCGAGCCAGCCGCGCGCAACCGGCGCCGCTGCGAGTTTGGCCCGGTCCTCCCACAACGGCACGCGCGCTGACACCTGCGGCACGGCATCAAGCTTTCCGGCCTTGTAAAAGCTGGTGAGCCACGCCAATGAAAGGTTGCGTGCCTTGGGCCCGATCGGCACCACCGCGTCCTGCTGCTGGTGGCATTCCTTGCACTGGTTCTTGTTGGGGATGGCGTAAGAGATCGCCTGCCCCTGCGGTGTCTTAAGCTCCAGCCGTGCACCCGCCAGCGCCAGCCGCGCCTCGGTCTGCTCGCGGTTCCACTGATAGGGCAGCGCCACCCAACCCTCGGCCCGGTGCAGCAGCACCCGCGTTTCGGTCAGGCGGCCTTCGAGCTTGAATGTCTTGATCAGGGCGGAGCCAACCGGGAGGTCCAGCAGGCCATCGCCCTGCGCCTTAGCCTTGGTGCCAGCCGGCAGATAGACGAAGCGCAGCTTTTCGGCACCATCGGACCACAGCGGAGTTTGGATGCGATACGGGGTGACACCAGCAGCGGGGCGCTGAGTAGCGGCGTTGGTGAAGAAGCCAAACGCATCAAGGGTCGCCGGAAACCCTGCGCCCGCGATTGCCGCATCGTTTACTACTCTACCCTGCGGAGCGGCGACAGCCACCGCCGCTGCGGCAAGCAGTATTCCGCCAGCGAGCAACCTCATGGCCGGGCGCGGACATCCAGCGCGGCAGGAGCGCCGGGATTGGGGGACGGTTCGCTTCGCTCGATCTTCTGCCCCGGCTGCGGAACGATGTAAGTCGGCTGATGTTGGGGAAGCTGAAACCTCGCAGGTTTGGCTTGGTCAAAGCCAGCACCTTGGCGCGGCAGGTTCAGCGTCCAGCCGAACTCGATCACGTTACCGCTGGCAATAGGTCCATCGCCCAGGCCGTCCCACATGACGGGCGGCAAAGCGCCGCCAAAGGCCGCTTTCAGTTGATCGCCCCCTGGCAACTGAGGATCGTTGCCGCCACGCAAAAGGTCATTGGTTCCTAAAAACACCCGGCGCGGAAGCGGATTGTATTTGGTGTCGCTGAAGGCATTGGGATAGGCGACCACCATCACTGCGGCGGTCGGGTTGTCGATCACCTTGTTGCGCTCGATCACCACGCCTTCATTCGCCATTACCATCAACCCGGTCCCGCGCGGCACCCCGGCGACGATGTTGCCCTTGGGGGCGAAGTTCGGTGTATCATTGGCAATCACCAGATTGCCCGTGATCCGCACGTTCCCTCCGCCCATCACGGGCAAGTTGGGCAAGTCGAAGACCAGAATACCACCCGTGTTGCGGGTCACGAAATTGTCAGCGACCAGAGCGTCTCGGCTGTTCTCGATTTCGATCCCGGCCACATTGTTCTCGACGAAATTGTAGCGGACCGTGATCGCCTTGCTCTGTCCGACATAGATCCCGGCATCGCTTGCCCCCGAAACCTTGCAACCATCGACCAGCACCCCGGTGCTCGACACCGGATAGATCCCGTAAGCACCGTTGGTGGTCTTGGGCCCGCCGGTCCAGGTCACGCGGACGCGGTAATAGACGATGTTGTCGGCGCCCTTGGACTTGATCCCGTCGCCCTTGGTGTTCTCAACCGCGAAATCGCGCAGGGTGACCTCATCCGAGGTGACCAGCAGCCCCTCGCCCGCGCCCTTCTGGCCAGAAAAGTCGAGCACGGTGGCATCCATCCCCGCGCCGCGCACCGTGACGCCCTTGACGTCGAGCGACAGGCCATCGGTCAGCACGAAGCGCCCGGCACCCAGTTCGACCACGTCACCCGGCGCGGCCAGGATCAGCGCCTCCTGCAAGCGCGCCTGGGCATTCTCTCCGGCCGGAACCGGGATCACCTTGGCATAGGCAGGAGCAGCCAGGGCCAGTGCCGTGGCCGCAGCGATAAGCGTTGCGGGCATCCTCATGGGGACGGAGTGTTGGACTGACAGCGGTGTAAGTCAATCCACCGCGCGTCCGCCGGTGTCAGCGCTTTTCGCTGGCCAGCCCGCTGGCGCAGAGCGCGGCCGAAGTGGCGGTGACCTTAAGTGCCTCGGCATCGCCAACCCGGCGGACCGCGACCACATAATCGGCCAAATTGCGCTTTTCACCCTTGAGCTGCTTGAGCTTCTGCAGCTGGCCGAGCGTCAGCCGATCGGTCATCCTCTCAGCCATGCAGGCCGAATTGGCTTCGCTGAGGCCGGCGTCCATCATCGCGCTCTTGACCTGACCATAGGCCAGCTTGGAGGGCGAGCAGGCGGCGAGCGCCAGCACCACAAGGCCCAGCGCGGCGCGCATCAGTGCGCCAGGCCCTTGTTGATGTCCTCCACCATCTTCTTGGCGTCGGCCAGCAGCATTAGGGTCTGGTCCATGTAGAACACGTCGTTGTCGACCCCCGCATAGCCCACGCCGCCCATCGAGCGCTTGATGAAGAAGACCTGCTTGGCCTTGTCGACATCGAACACCGGCATCCCGTAAATCGGGCTGGACTTGTCGGTCTTCGCCGCCGGATTGACCACATCGTTGGCACCGATGATGAAGGCGACGTCAGCCGTTGCGAACTCGCTGTTGATGTCCTCCAG
>DKII01000088.1 GCA_002454125.1 Novosphingobium sp. UBA6722 | reverse complement strand
CTGCTGCTGCGGCGGCTGGCGGGGTCGGTGTCCAGGTTGGCGCCTTCTCCTCGCAGGCTGCGGCTGAAGCGGGCTGGAGCAAGCTGGTCGCCCAGGCTAATGGCGCGCTGTCGGGCGTTTCGCACCGCGTGATCGCCGGTTCGGCTGACAACGGCACGATCTATCGCCTGCAGGCGGTGGCTTCGGACAAGGCCGCGGCCTCGGCGCTGTGCAGCCGGCTGAAGGGTGCGGGCATCTCCTGCCAGGTTAAGTAGGCCGATAATCCACACGCATTGGGGGCGTCCCGCTTGCACGGCGGGGCACTTCCTGCGACCTTTCGCCCATCATGACTCCCGCCATTTTCGGCCTTTCCGGACTGACCCTGACCGCCGCGGAGCGGGCCTTTTTCCGTGAGGCCGATCCGGCGGGCTACATCCTGTTTGGCCGGAATATCGAAAGCCGAGAGCAAGTTCGCGCGCTTACCGATGATCTGCGCTCGATCCATGGACGCGAGCAGCTGCTGATCACGATCGACCAGGAAGGCGGGCGGGTCGCGCGGATGAAGCCGCCGGTCTGGCCGGCCTATCCTGCCAGCAGCCTGTTCGACCGGCTATTCGATCTGGCCCCGGCCTCGGCCATCGAGGCGGCCCGCGCCAATGCCGAAGCGCTGGGCCATGACCTGCACGAAGTCGGCATCACCTGCACCCACGCCCCCGTACTCGATGTCCGCCAGCACGGCGCCCACGATGTGATCGGGGACCGCGCCTATGGGTTTGAGCCGCTGCGGGTGGCGGCGATCGGGCGGGCCGTGCTCGATGGCCTGGCCCGCGCCGGAGTAATCGGCACGATCAAGCATATGCCGGGGCATGGCCGTTCAATGGTCGATACCCACAAGGAATTGCCAACGGTCACCGCCAGCGCGGCAGAGCTGGAATGCGACATCGCCCCGTTCAAGGCGCTGGCCCAGGCGCCGATCGCCATGACCGGGCATCTGGTTTTCACCGCCTGGGATGCCGACCACCCGGCGACGCAATCTCCCTTCGTGATCGAGCAGATCATTCGCGGGAAGATTGGCTTCGATGGACTGCTGCTGACCGATGACCTCGATATGGAGGCGCTGTCCGGCACTGTGCCTGACCGTGCCGAAGCCGCGATCCAGGCCGGGTGCGACATTGCGCTCAACTGCTGGGCGAAAATGGACGACATGACTGGCATCTGCGAGCGGCTTGGCTCCATGTCCGCAGCAACCGCCGCGCGCCACGCCCGCGCGCTCAGCGCGATCCGCGCGCCGCAGCCAACGGCCGAGCAGGCCGAGCTTGCGGCCAAGCGCGATGCCCTGCTGGCGCTGCTTGAAACCGCGGAGGTGCGAGCATGAGCGAGCTCGATGACGCCCCGGCGATCACCCTGCCCGAGGATGAATGGGCCGGACCCGGCGCGGCGGCGACCGAGGATGCTGCGCTCTACCTTGAACTTGATGGCTGGGAAGGGCCGCTCGACCTGCTGCTCGACCTTGCCCGGCGGCAGAAGGTCGACCTGCGCAAGATCTCGATCCTGGCGCTGGTGGACCAGTACCTGACCTATATCGAGCGGGCCGAGGCGCTGCGGCTGGAACTGGCCGCCGATTACCTGGTGATGGCGGCCTGGCTGGCCTACCTCAAGTCTGCCCTGCTGCTGCCGCGCGATGAGCAGGAAGACCCGAGCCCTGAAGAGCTGGCGCTGCGCCTGCAACTGCGGCTGCAGCGGCTGGCGGCGATGCGCGATGCGGCGGCGCGGCTGATGGGGCGTGACCGGCTGGGCCGCGACGTGTTCCTGCGCGGCGCGCCCGAGGGCCTGTGGGTCGATCGCAAGGCGCTGTGGCAGTGTGACTGGTTCGCGCTGGTCCAGGCCTATGGCCAGGTCAAGGCCCGCACCCAGCCGGTGGTGCACATGGTGCGCGACCGGATGGTGATGACGCTCGACTCTGCGCTGGCGCGGGTCTCCTCGATGCTGGGCGTCAACCTTGATTGGATGGAACTGCGGGATTTCTTGCCGCCGCATGCCGATCCCAAGCTGCGCCGCTCGGCCATGGCCTCCAGCTTTGTCGCCGCGCTCGAACTGGCGCGGCTGGGCAAGGCGGAATTGCAACAGGAGCAGACCTTCGGCCCGCTGATGCTGCGCGGGGTGAAGGCATGAGCCGGCCGGATGACCTGGTCCGCGCGGTCGAGGCGACGCTGTTTGCTGCCGAGGAGCCGATGACGGCAGAGGCGATCTCGACCCACCTGGGCGGGGCGGACGTCAAGGCGGCGCTGGCCGAACTGGCCGAGACCTACAAGGATCGCGGCATCCAGCTGGTCGAGCGGGCCAAGCGCTGGCACTTCCAGACCGCGCCGGACCTTGCGCATCTGCTGCGGCGTGAGCGCGAGGAAGTGCGGCGGCTATCGCGCGCCGCCACTGAGGTTCTCGCCATCGTCGCTTATCACGAGCCCGTCAGCCGCGCCGAGATCGAGGCGATCCGCGGGGTCCAGACCGCCAAGGGCACGCTCGACGTGCTGATGGAAGCGGGCTGGGTGCGGATCGTGGGCCGCCGCGAAGTTCCGGGCCGCCCGGTGATCTATGCCACCACGCCCGAGTTCCTCACGCACTTCGGCCTGGAAAGCCGCCGCGACCTGCCGGGGCTGGACGAGCTCAAGGCTGCCGGCCTGCTCGATCCGGTCGACGATGCCCTGGCCGATGCGATGGAAACGGCCGACCAGCGGAAAGAAGCCGCCGAAGCTGAAGCCGGACTGGCAAGCGAGGACGAAAGCGCCTAGATAGGCGGTGACGGGGGCCGGAACCTCGAATTGGAGTCGATAAAATGGGCGGTTTTTCAATCTGGCACTGGCTGATCGTGCTGCTGGTCGTGCTGGTCCTGTTCGGGCGCGGCCGCGTGTCGGAAATCATGGGCGATTTCGGCAAGGGTATCAAAAGCTTCAAGCAGGGCATGGCCGACGAGGAAACCAAGCCCGCTGCCCCGCCGGCCCAGATTCCGGCATCGACTGAGACGACTGCTGCCACTGAAGCCAGCAAGACCGAACAGAAGTAATCGGACGAGAACAGGCGCGTGTTCGATATTGGCGCCTCAGAGCTTTTGCTCATCGTGATCGTGGCGGTGGTGGTGATTGGTCCCAAGGACCTGCCACTGGCGCTGCGCACGGCCGGGCGCTGGATCGGCAAGGTCCGGCGCGTTTCCGGCCATTTCCGCGCCGGCGTGGAGACCATGATCCGCGAGGCGGAGCTCGCCGAAATGGAAAAGAAGTGGCGCGAGCAGAACGAGGCGATCATGCGCGAGCATCCGCCCGAGAGTGCCAGCGCCGAAGCCGCGCTGATCGGGCAGGATCCCGGCACCGTGAAGGCCGAAGCGCCGGTTGCGGCTGCGCCGGAAGCCGCGGCGCCAAAGCCGAAGCGCGCCAAGGCCAAGCCCAAGCCGGATCAGGCCGCCTGACATGGTGCTGAAGATCAAGGACATCGACGAGACGCAGGCCCCGCTGCTTGATCACCTGATCGAGCTGCGCGCGCGGCTGATGCGGATCATTCTGGCGCTGGTTGTCGCCTTCTTCGTCTGCTTTTATTTCGCCAATGACATCTTCGGCTTCCTGGTTCGCCCGCTGACCAATGCCTTCCCGCCGGGGCAGGGCAAGCTGATCTACACGCAGCTTTACGGAGCGTTCTTCGTCAACGTGAAGGTGGCCCTGTTCGCCGCCTTCCTGGTCTGCTTCCCGATCATCGCCAACCAGCTCTGGGCCTTTGTCGCGCCGGGGCTCTATGCCAAGGAAAAGAAGGCTTTCCTGCCGTTCCTGCTGGCCACGCCGATCCTGTTCACCGCCGGCGCGGCGCTGGCCTATTTCGTGGTCATGCCGACCGCCTTCCACTTCTTCCTGGGGTTTGAGGGTGAGCGCGGCGGACTTTCGACCGAGGCGCTGCCCGAGATCGGGGCTTACCTGAGCCTGGTGATGCAGTTCATCATGGCATTCGGGATCAGCTTCCTGCTTCCCGTCCTGCTGCTGCTGCTCAACCGCGCCGGGATCGTCAGCCGCGATGATCTTGTCCGGGCGCGGCGCTATGTGATCGTTGTGATCACGATCATCGCGGCGATCGTGACCCCGCCAGACGTGATCTCGCAGCTGATGCTCGCGATCCCGCTGTGGCTGCTTTACGAAAGCGCGCTGGCGATCATGTGGTTTACCGATCGCAAGAAGGCCGCCGAAGCTGAGACTGGGACCGAACTGGTCCCGACCCCGGGCGAAACGATTTCCTGACCCTCAGTTGCCGCGCTGGTGCACCAGCCGGCCACCGACCCAAACCTGCAAGACCTGCGTCGCGCGAATATCGGCGGGCGTTGCCAGCAGCGGATCGCGGTCGATCAGCAGGAAGTCCGCGCGTTCGCCGCGTTGCAGCCGGCCAAAGCGGCCTTCGGCAAAGCCGGCATAGGCACCGCCCGAAGTGTAGGCGGCCAGCGCCAGTTCGCGGCTGACCCGTTCCTGCGGCTGCCAGCCGCCGAAAGGCTGCCCGTCTGGCCCGGTGCGGCTGATCGCGGCCGCAAGGCCGGCCCAGGGGTCGGCCAGTTCCACCGGCACGTCCGAGCCGAACGCCAGCCTGGCGCCGCTCGCGGCCAGGCTGGCCCAGGCATAGGCGCCGGTCAGGCGGTTCGGCCCAAGCCGTGCCTCGGCCATCAGCCGGTCGGAGGTCTGGTGCACCGGCTGCATCGAGGCGATCACCCCGGCCTTGGCAAAGCGGGCGATGTCAGCCGGATCGAGCACCTGCGCGTGTTCGATCCGCCAGCGCCGGTCACCGGTGTAGGTCAGGTTCATGTCCTCGATCGCGGCGAGGGCGGCAGCATTGGCCTCGTCCCCGATGGCATGGACGGCCACCTGGAACCGGTCGAGCGCGGCGCGGCTCATGAAATTCTTGAGCTGGGTATCGCCAGTCACCCGCAGGCCCTTGATCGTCGGCGCGTCGCTATAGGGCGCCTTGAGGCTGGCCCCGCGCGATCCCAGCGCGCCATCAGAATAGAGCTTCACCCCGTTAAGCCGCAGCTTGTCGTCATAGAGCCAGGGCGAGGGGCCGGGACCACCGATCAGGGCCATCTGTTCGGTCCCCATGGCATAGGACATGATCCGCATGCGCAGGGAGCCATTGTCCCCGGCGCGGCGGAAAGCCTGCCAGTCCTCGATCGTGGTGCCCATGTCGGCAATCGCGGTGACGCCGCGCGCCAGCAGGATTTCCTGCGCCTTGGCCAGCGCCAGGTCGCGGTCTTCCGGGCGCGGGGCGGGCACGGCCTTGTTCACCAGCTCCATCGCGTTGTCCACCAGCACCCCGGCGGGCTTGCCGCCCGCCAGACGCTCGATCGAGCCGCCGGCCGGGGCCTTGGTCAGCGCGGTGACGCCGGCGGCGGCCAGCGCCTTGCTGTTGGCCCAGCCGGCATGGCCATCGACCCGCTCCAGCCAGACCGGGCGGTCGCCGGCTACGGCGTCGAGTTCGGCCGCAGTCGGAAAGCGCTTTTCCGGCCACAGCTCCTGATTCCAGCCGCGCCCCAGGATCCACGGACGATCGGGATTGGCCTTGGCATAGGCGGCGACCTTGGCCAGCGCCTCGGCCAGCGATTTCGTCTCGGTCAAGTCGAGGGTGAGCGCGGAAAAGCCCAGGCCCATGACGTGCCCATGGCTGTCGATCATGCCGGGGACCAGGACCTGGCCTTTGCCATCGACGAAGTAATCGACCTTGCCGGGCCGTTTGTCGCCGCGGTGGAGGACCTGGACGATCCGGCCATCGTCACCCACCAAAAGGCCGGTGAAACGCTCGACCCCGCCGGTTGCGTCGATGGTCAGGCCATCGACATTGTCGACCAGGGTATCGGCGAGGGCCGGGGCTGTGAGGGCGAGGGCCGCAGCGGCCAGCAACAGCTTGTGCATCATGCGCCGCCCCGCTTGGGCAGACGGCGGATCAGCGAGGAGGTATCCTGCCGTCCGCCACCCAATGCCTGGACCTCGGCATAGAACTGGTCGATCAGCGCGGTAACGGCCAGTGGCACGCCGAGCGAGCGGCCTTCCTCCAGGGTCAGGCCCAGGTCCTTGCGCATCCAGTCCACCGCAAAGCCGAAGTCGAATTCGTCCTTCGCCATGGTGTGCCAGCGGTTGTCCATCTGCCAGCTTTGCGAGGCGCCGCCCGAAATTGCCTCGTAGACCTTGTCGAGATCGAGGTGGGCGGCCTGGGCAAAGCGCATCGCCTCCGACAGGCTGGCGAGGACCCCGGCGAAAGCGATCTGGTTGACCATCTTGGTGGTCTGCCCGGCGCCGGCCTTGCCGACGTGGACGATCCGCTTGGTATAGGCTTCCATCACCGGGCGGGCCGCCTCGATCGCCTCGTCGCGGCCGCCGCACATCACGGTCAGCGTGCCGTTCTCGGCCCCGGCCTGGCCGCCTGTGACCGGCGCATCGACGCAGTGGACCTGCAGGTCGCGCGCCTCGACCGCGATCTGGCGGGCGATCCGGGCGGAAACGGTGGTGTGATCGATGAAGACCGCGCCCTTGCGCAGCGTGGCGAAGACGCCGGTCGGGCCGAGCACGACATCGGCCAGATCATCATCATTGCCAACGCAGGTGAGTACCACCTGCGCGCCCTCGGCCGCCTCGGCCGGGCTTTGCGCCACGCGAACGGCCAGGCCGGGGTTGGCCTCTTGCCATTTCGCCAGCCGTTCCGGGCTGCGATTGTAGATGGTCAGCTGGTGACCGGCATTGCCGATGTGCCGCGCAATCGCGCCGCCCATGACGCCCAGGCCCAGGAAGGAAACGTGTTTCGGTTCGCTCATGCCTGCGGTCATAGCGGCTTGAGCGGGCTTTTCCAGACGGGCTTAGTTGTATTCGAGATATACCGTGAAATCGCCGGAATAGATGCCGGGAGCCTGTCCGGCATTGATGTAGAGCCGCGCCCCGAAATAGACCACGGCCTGCCCGCCCGAGATCGAGATGACTGCGCCGGGACCGCCCGGAAACAGCGGCTCGGCCACGATCGGATCGCCGGGGCCGGTCAGCGTAAAGGCTGGATCGAAATTGACCTGCACATTGGCATCCGAGCCGGTCAGGCGCAGCTCCGACATGTTGAAGCCGCTGACGCAAACCAGGGTCGGATCGCAGGTGCGGGTGCCGCTGGCGGGATTGAGTTCAACGACACCGGCGTTGCCCGAGGTGGCGACGCGCCCGAAATTCATGTCGAGCAGCACGGCGTACTGGATCGTGTCGAGCACCTGAGCGGTGGAATCGGCGGTCTGCGCGGCTGCTGCGAGGGCGGGCGCGGGCAGGGTCAGGCCAAGGCCCGCCAGCATGATCGCAGTGCTTGTCCAGCGCAAATGGCGCATCGCAGACATCCCGTACCGGTGCGACCCGATCCGGCGGGTCTAACGCGGCGGCACTCTCCAAAGCACCAAGCGGGATGGTTAATTCGCCAACAATCGCGGCTTTACCCGGCGCGCGCATTTCTTGGCGCGGCGCGGTTTGCAAGGGGGGCAGGTTTCCGTTACGGCGCGGGCATCATGACCAGCCTGCTTACGTCCGATCCCGATACCGCCCTTTTGACCATCGACGATGTCCGCGCTGCCGCCGCGCGCATTGCCGGTTCGGTCGTGCGGACTGACATCGATCACTCCAAGACGCTGAGCGACATTACCGGGGCCGAGGTCTGGCTGAAGTTCGAGAACTTGCAGTTTACGGCGGCCTACAAGGAACGCGGCGCGCTCAATGCCTTGCTGCTGCTGGGCGGGGCGCAGAACAACCGCGGCGTGATCACGGCTTCGGCCGGCAACCATGCCCAGGGCCTGTCCTATCACGCGACGCGCCTGGGGGTGCCCGCCACGATCGTCATGCCGCGCCCGACGCCGACTGTGAAGGTCATGCAGACCGAGGCAGTCGGCGGCAAGGTGGTGCTGTTTGGCGAGACGTTTGACGAGGCCTATGCCCACGCCCGCCAGCTGGAGGGCGATCTGGGGCTGACTTTCGTCCATCCCTTTGACCATCCGCACATTGCCGCCGGGCAGGGCACGGTCGCGCTGGAAATGCTCGAAGACGTGCCTGAGCTCGATACGCTGGTCATCCCGATCGGCGGCGGCGGGCTGGCCTCGGGCATGGCCGTGGCAGCGCGGGCGATCAAACCCGACATTCGCCTGATCGGGGTTGAGGCGGAACTATTCCCCTCGATGTACAACCGGCTCAAGGGCACCGATCTGCCGACGGGCGGGGATACCCTGGCCGAAGGGATCGCGGTCAAGGAACCGGGCGCGTTCACCAGCAAGGTGCTGGCCGATCTGCTTGATGATCTGGTGCTGGTTACCGAAGGCCAGATGGAAAGCGCGCTGGCGCTGCTGGTGCAGATCGAAAAGACTGTGGTGGAAGGCGCGGGCGCCGCCGGCCTCGCCGCGGTCATGGCCTATCCCGAACTGTTCAAGGGCCGAAAGGTCGGGATCGTGCTGACCGGCGGCAATATCGACACACGCCTGCTGGCCAACGTGCTGCTGCGCGATCTGGCCCGGTCGGGGCGGCTAGCGCGCTTGCGGCTGACGCTGCAGGATCGCCCCGGCGCGCTGTTCAAGGTGATGGAGGAGTTCAACCGGCTCTCGGTCAACATCATCGAAATCTATCACCAGCGCATCTTCACCACGCTGCCGGCGAAAGGCCTGATCACCGATATCGAGTGTGAAGCCCGCGACAAGGAACAGCTTGACCGGCTGGTCGCGGCCTTGCGCGCCAAGGGGTATGAGGTCGACCAGGTTGAGCTAGGCTGAGCGGCGCTGGACCCGGCCCACCGCAGAGCTGTGCAAAATAACGAACCATTTACCCTGTTTCGTGGTTAAAACTCTTTCAACAGCCACCCCGCGCGGGCATAGTGCGGAGCATTAACCCGGCAGAGGATTCCAGCAGCCCGTGAACGCCCCTGTGCGCTTTCCCCGGTTTTTCGTGACCAGCCCCGCGCCGTGCCCCTATTTGCCGGGGCGCAGCGAACGCAAGGTGTTCACAGAGCTTAAGGGCCCGCATGCGGACGCGCTCAACGATGCGCTCGGCCGGATCGGTTTTCGCCGCAGCCAGACGGTCGCCTATCGCCCGTCATGCATTGATTGCAACGCCTGCGTCTCGGTGCGGGTGGTAGCGGATGAGTTCCGCGCTTCCTCAACCCAGCGCCGCAACCTCAAGCGTAACGGCGATCTGGTAACCACGTTCTGCCGCCCCTGGTCGACCGCCGAGCAGTTCGAGCTGCTGCAGCGCTACCTCGGTGAACGCCACCCCGGTGGCGGCATGGCCAGCATGGACGAGGTCGATTTCGCCGACATGGTGGAGCATACGCCGGTTGACAGCTACCTGGTCGAATACCGCGAGCCGACCGCCGATGGTTCGCCTGGCCGCCTGGTCGGTGCCTGCCTGACTGACAAGCAGGGCGATGGGCTGTCGATGATCTACAGCTTCTACGATCCCGACCATGCCGAGCGTGCTGGCCTGGGCAACTACATCATTCTCGACCATATCCGCCAGGCCACCGAAATGGGCCTGCCCTATGTCTACCTGGGTTACTGGGTCGAAGGGGCGCAGCGGATGCAGTACAAGGTCCGCTATCGTCCGCTTGAGCGGCTTACGCGTTCGGGCTGGGCCCGGATCAGCGATGCCGATCAGGACCGCCTGATTGCGGCGGCCGCTGCCGGACGCCGCACCGCTGTTGAACCGCTGGTCGGCGGCGGCAAGGATGGCATGCCGGGCGGGCAGGACCAGTACCGCCTGGCCGATCCGGCCTAGCCCCTCAGCAAGACCTTCTGCGCGGTATCCAGGACCCGGTCGTAACCGGCGGCGATATCGGCTGCGCTGTTGCGGACGGCGATATCGGGCGCCACACCGGCGTCGGGCTGTGGCCGCTCAGGGTAATAGCCCTTGATCGGCAGATCGAATTCCAGCCCACTCTGCGGCAGCCGCACGAAGAAATAGGCACCGCCATTGATCCCGCGCATGTTGCCGCCAGTGGTCGATCCGACCAGCTTGGCGGCGCGCGCCTCCTTGATCCGCCGCGCGAAGCTGAAGGTGGCGGAGCTGTTGACCGGCCCGGTCAGAACCGCGACCGGCACTGGAATGCGCGGGCCGGCCGGTTCGATAACGCTTTCGTCCTCGTCACCCGGCAGGATCAGGTGCCCGGCCGCATCGGGCACAGCGGCGTGGCCGATGGTGTGGAAGCTGTCGTCCCAGGTATCAAGCGCGGAGCGCAGGTCAGCTGGCGTCTCGCGGAAGGTCACTCTGTTGAGGTAGCGCAAGGGGCGGACCGGCCGGTCGATCAGCCGCTGGAGAATGAAGGTGCCGCAATCGGTCCCGCCTTCGTTGGAACTCAGATCGATGATGAGGCCCTTCGCGTCCCTCAGCGTCGCAAACCGCTCGGTCAGCCAGGCCTGCCAGTTCCAGTTGCCGCGATAGGTTACCCAGGTCGGCATGGTCAGCACGGCGATGCCATCCGCCCCGATCGTCCAGTCCCACAGGTCCGAGTCCGAGCGTGGGCCAGAGCGCAGCGCCTTGCGCGTGGCGAGGGTGATGGCCGGCAAGGTCGCTTCATGGCGCTGGCCCGTCGGATCGCGCCAGGCCACGCGGTGTCCATCGGGACCGGGCGGGAACAGCAGGCCCTGATAAATGTCGAAAGTTTCGATTGCTTCATCACCGCGCATTTCGAGCAGTGCGACTCGCTTGGCATCGTTGCCGCCATCGGCCCGGGCATAGGGCAAAAGGGTGCGCAGGATCGTGGCGGGCGTGACGCCATTGATCTGCTGAATCACCGAGCCACGGACGATGCCGGTAACCGCCCCGCTATCGCCGATGACGACCATCTGCCCGTCGATCCAGCGGAAGGTGAAGGGCAGCCGGGTTGGGCGATCGAACAAGCTGGCGACCACGGCCTTGCTCTGGTTGTAGGGATTGCACTGGGTATGGCCGCAGCGCACCGCCGCTGTAAGCCGCGACAACGCTAGGAAGCGTTCCGCCTGGCCCGGATGGTCATGCCACTCGCTAGCGAAAGCCGCGAACCGCCGTTCGAATTCGCGCGGCGATTGGTAACGGTATAGCCCTGGATGCAGCAGCAGCGCACGCTTGACGATGGTCAGATCGTCGAGCGACGGGGCAGCGCGAAGCGGGGCGGGGAGGGCGGCGGCTGTGCCCAGCGCGGCCCCGGCGGCGATGAAAGAGCGTCTGTCCATGATCCGACAGCTAGCAATCCCGTCGTGCCAAGCGCCTCAAAACCCGGCAAGCGGCACTTATTCGCCTTTTGAGACGCGGCGGCGATAGGCCGATGGCGCTTCGCCCAGCGCGGCAGTGAAGGCGCGGTTGAAGCTGGCCTTGGATCCGAAGCCTTCCTCCAGCGCGATGGTGAGGAGATCGGCCGGGTCACCGCCGCGCAGCCGCTCGGCCACTGCCTCGGCGCGCAGGGCGGCGATGAAGCTGGCGAAGTTGCTGCCCGCGCCCTGGTTGATCGCGCGGCTGAGATAGCCCGTGTTGGTCCCCAGCCGCCGCGCCAGCCGCGCTAGCGTCAGCTCCGGATCGCGGGCCCAGCCTTCAGCCTGCACCCGCGCCGCCCACTCGCGCCCCAGCGCAGCCCAGTCCTTGCTGTCGGGCGTTGAGGCGGGGGTGAGGTCAGCCAGGCGCGGGAAGGGCAAGGCGGCGTGGCGCCAGCCCTCGATCCCCAGGTAAAGCGCACAGCCTGCCATCGCCAGGTACAGGCCCATCAGGTTGACGTAACCCAGCGGAGCAACCAGGTCCCGCAGGCTGTAGCCGGCCCAGACCGCGAAAAGCAGCCCCAGCGCCGCCAGCGCTCCGGCCAGCCAGCGCGCCGCATAGCGGTGCGTATTGGCGACATGATCGGGCAGGGCCTGGCGGTAGGCCGCCAGCCGCCTGGCCGAGGCCCGGCCATACCAGGCCATCTGCGCCAGCAATGCGAGCGAGGTGATCAGCTGGTAGGCGCCAGAGGACCGCTCGTCCCAGGCCATCTTCGCGTCGAACGGCAGGGCAAAGCAGGCGGTCAGATAGAGCGCCTGAACCATGGCGGGCAGCAGGTGCCGCCAGCCTTGAGGCGGCCAGCCCCCCTCGGTCAGCGCGGTCAGGTAGAGCCAACCGAGCGGCGCCACTGCCAGCGTGATCTGGAACGGCGCAAAGCTCAGCCACATCCACTTATCGTAGAACCCGGCAAAGCCGATCAGCCAGGGCATGACCATCAGCGCCAATACGCCGAGCAGCCCTGCAAGCGTGCGGTTGGCGCTGCGGTTGGGCAGGGTCAGGGCCAGCGCCAGCGCCAGGATGGCCAGTTGCACCACGGCCACCGTCAACACCGCCGTCCGCCAACCGAAGCTCAATCCTTCAAGCATGTCAGCAAGATGCCTGTGACAAGGCCGCGCTGCAATGGGGGCTTAAGGGCGGGGCGAGCCGAGAAACTCCACCAGCCGATCGCGCCACACCCGGTAGCCGTCGCGGCTGGGATGCAGGCCATCGTTGAACAGCTCGCGGCGTTGCAGGCCCTGCTGATCGGTGAAGGCCGGGTAGAGATCGAGATAGGCCATCCCATTGGCCGCGGCATAGGAGCGCAGCATGGCGTTGACCGGCACGACCAGGTCACGGTTTTTCTCGGTAGAATCGGTTGGCAGCAGCGACTGGATGACGATCTGTGCCCCCGGCTTGCGCTCACGAATGCGGGCGGTGACCGCGACCACGCCGCGATAGATGCTGGCCGTGGCGGGCGTTTCGGCATCGAACGAATTGTTGATGCCCAGCATCACGAAGATCCGGTCCGGCTGCAGATCGCGCCGGTCGAGCCAGCCCTGGCCGCCCTGTGCGGCGGGTAGCAGGCGGTGCAGCACATGCTCGATCCGGTCACCCGACACGCCGAGGTTGAGCGCGGATCGCGCCGGCACGGCGCCGCCAAAGCTTTCGTCCCAGACCGAACGGCCCATGAACTGGCCCGGAAACCAGGGATTGGCATCAAGGTGCCAGAAGTCGGTGATGGAATCGCCAATGAAGACCAGCCGGACCGGCCGCAGGCTCTGCCGCGAAGCGAGTTGCCGATCGATCTCGCTGGCGCGCTTCTGCCAGTAATCGACCCGCGGGGCGGGCCGCTCTGCCACGAAGACGGCGGGTGTCTGGGTGAGGGCGGGGAGCGGTGTCGACAGCGCCAGCGCGGCGGCCAGGCCTTTTGTCCAAATTCGGCCGTGCATCATCCGCATCATCCCACCTGTTGTTATGGCCTGCGAGGCTATCGGTTGGACCGGGGCGGGGCCAGCGCGCGGCATACGTATACCCAGCGCACCAACACTGGCCAAAAGCAAACCCCCTCCCCGCGCGGGCGGGAAGGGGGCTGTGCTTGCTCAGGTCAATGCGATCAGGCGGGCAGGCCGCTGATCGACTTCATTTCCATGAAGTCCTTGAGGCCGGCCAGACCGCCTTCGCGGCCATTGCCCGACTGCTTGTAGCCGCCGAACGGCGCGCCCGGGCTGGGGCCCCAGTTGTTGATCGCGACCATGCCGGCGCGCAGCTTGGGCGCCACGGCAGCGGCCTTGGCCGGATCGCCGGTGATCGCGGCCGAGAGGCCGTATTCGGTGGCGTTGGCCAGTTCGATGCCCTGATCGAGGCTGTCATAGGTCAGGATCGTGGCGACCGGACCGAAGATTTCCTCGTTGGCGATGCGCATGTCCGGGGTCACGCCCGAGAACACGGTTGGCTGGACGAAGTAGCCGCGGTTGACGCCGGCCGGCAGGTCGGTGCCGCCGGTTTCCAGCGTGGCGCCTTCGTCGATCGCCGACTGGATCAGATCGCGGACCTTGTCGTACTGCGCCTTGTTGACCAGCGGGCCAAGGTGGTTGCCTTCGGCCATCGGGTCACCAACCGGGGTGTGCGAGTACATGTTCTTGTAGAACGCGACGGCCTCAGCCTCGCGGTCCTTGGACACCAGCACCTTGGTCGGGCTGATGCACGACTGGCCGGTGTTGATCAGCGGACCCATCGCCACCGGGGCGAGCTGGGTGGCGAAATCGGCATCGGGCAGGACCAGGTTGGGCGACTTGCCGCCCAGTTCCTGGTGGACGCGCTTGACGGTTGGCGCGGCGGCGATCGCCACGGCGATGCCCGCACGGGTCGAGCCGGTGAAGCTGACCATTTCGATGTCCGGGTGGCTCGAGATCGCGTTGCCGGTGGTCGGGCCATCGCCCTGGACCAGGTTGAACACGCCCGGCGGCACGCCGGCGGCGTCCAGGATCTCGGCAAAGATCGCGGCGTTGGTCGGGCACTCTTCCGAGGGCTTGAGGACCATGGTGTTGCCGGCGGCGAGGGCCGGGGC
>DKII01000162.1:16659-17593 GCA_002454125.1 Novosphingobium sp. UBA6722 | reverse complement strand
CGCCGCGCTCGCCGCCCATGACCAGGGCCTCGCCGTCGCGCGCGAGCGCTGCAACGCCCAGCGCGCCGACATCAAGGGCTGGCAGGCCCGCGCCGGCGATGCCGCCAGCCGCCTCAGCGAAATGACCCGCCGCGCCGAGGAAATCGCCGAGGAACGCGCCGTCATCGCCGCGAAACCCGCCAGCCTGATGCGTGAGATCGAGGCTGGCGACGAAGTCCGTGCGCGCTTGACCGCCGAACTCAACGCCGCCGAAGCCAAGGTCAGCGAGTTGGGCGATGCCGCCCGCCGGATCGAGAGCCGCTTTGCCGAAGCCAACGAGGCACTTGCCTCGGCCCGCGAAGCCCGCGCCGGGGCCGCCGCCCGCGCCGAGAACGAGGAAGGCCGCCGCGCCGAAATGGCTGCCATTTCGGGCGAGCGTTTCCAGTGCCCGCCGCCGCTGCTGCCCGAACGGTTCGAATTCGTCGCCGCCGAAGTCGGCCCCTCCGGCCAGGAAAGCGCCGAGCACGACAAGCTGGTGGCCGACCGCGAGCGGCTCGGCCCGGTCAACCTGGTTGCGGCCGAGGAACTGGCTGAGGTTGAGGCGCGGCACGGTGCCAGCATCGCCGAACAGGCCGAACTGACCGAGGCCGTGCACCGTCTGCGCGGCTCGATCGGCAACCTCAACCGCGAAGGCCGCGAACGGCTGCGCGCGGCTTTCGAGGCGGTCAACACCCACTTCCAGCGGCTGTTCTCCAAGCTGTTCGAAGGCGGCCAGGCGCATCTCGCGCTGGTCGATAGCGACGATCCGCTCGAGGCTGGCCTGGAGATCTACGCCCAGCCGCCCGGCAAGCGCCTGACCTCGCTGACCCTGCTATCGGGCGGCGAGCAGGCACTGACGGCGGTCGCGCTGATCTTCGCGCTGTTCCTTACCAACCCCGCCCCGATCTGCGTGCTC
>DKII01000162.1:3495-16634 GCA_002454125.1 Novosphingobium sp. UBA6722 | reverse complement strand
TGGTGTTCGCCATCTTCCAGCTCAACCCGGCGCCGTTCTGCCTGCTCGACGAGGTCGACGCGCCGCTGGACGACGCCAACATCGAACGCTTCTGCGACCTGCTCGATGCGATGGTGAAGGAAACTGACACCCGCTACCTGATCGTCACCCACAACGCCGTGACGATGAGCCGCATGCACCGCCTGTTCGGCGTGACCATGGTCGAGCGCGGGGTCAGCCGCCTGGTCAGCGTCGACCTTGAAGGGGCGGAAGAGCTGCTGGCGGCGGAGTAACGATGGCGCTGGACATCTATGATCCGGCGTTTGTGAAGACTGTCTTCGATCGGTGTTCGGATCGCTACATCACCTTCAGCTACGTGTGTTCGATGGGCTTTACGGAGCGTTGGCGAAAGCAATGCGTCGCAGCCCTCGCCCTGTCCGGAGATGGCCCCAAGACCGGCTATGATCTGATGGCTGGTACAGGTGAGGTTTGGCCGCACCTCCTCGCATCATTTCCAGAGGTCGAGAGAATCTTTGCGGTCGACATTTCGTCCGGCATGCATCGACGAGCCATGGAACGGCTGCACTCGATGCGAGCAGACCGAGTTTCTTTTGTTGAAGATGACGTGCTGGCGAGCGATCTGCCCGAATCCAGCGCCGATTTTGTGATTTCTACTTTCGGTCTCAAGACCTTCAACCTTGGCCAGCAACGCGAACTCGCCCGATTGACCGCCCGGGTCCTAAAGCCTGGTGGCCGCTTCGCCTACATTGAGGCATCGGATCCAAAAGGCTGGTTTCTACGCTGGCCGTATTTGCTCCACCTGAAGGTTGTCCTCCCATTGATCGAGCGACTGGTTTTGCGCGGCGCACAAGATTTCGCGATGATCGGCACCTACGCCTCGAATTTCAGAGATTCCGGCGCATTCACCGCAATGCTAAGGGATGAAGGTCTCGACGCAGAGTTTCGCAAGGCCTTCTTCGGCTGCGCGACTTTGGCGTGTGGGACCAAACCAACCTAATCCAGCACGTACCTCGGCCCAGTGCCGCCGCCGGCCCCTGCCCGATCATCGCGGTTGTAGAGCTGGCAGCGCTGGAGGCTGAGGCAGCCGCAGCCGATGCATTCATCGAGCTTGGCGCGGGTGCGGGTGAGCAGCTGGATCTTGGCATCGAGTGCCACCCGGACCGAGCGGCTGAGCTTCTGCCAGTCTGACAGGGTGGGCGTGCGGCCCTGCGGCAGCTGCGAAAGTTCGGCCTCAATCTCGGTCAGGCCGAGGCCCAGTTTCTGTGCGATCAGGATGAAGCTGAGCCGGCGAATATCGCTCCGCAGAAAGCGGCGCTGGTTGCCCATGGTCCGCATCGCACGGATCAAACCCTTGTCTTCGTAGAACCGGATTGCGGAAACCGCGAGGCCGGTGCGCCGCGCCAGTTCACCGATCGGAAGCAGGTCGTTCTTGTCCATCGCCAAGCGCCTTTTCGTGCGATTTTGCTTGACCTCAAGTTAGCTTGAGGTTGCATCAGGGTAAAGCCTTATTCGCAGAATGCGGATCAAGATGCTGAAAAGGATATAGAATCATGACCAAGGAATTCCTCGAACACGTCAACATCACGGTCAGCGATCCAGAGCGGTCGTCAGCCCTGCTCCAGCAACTGTGCGGCTGGCACGAGCGCTGGCGCGGTCCTTCGCAGCTGGGCGGGTGGACAATCCATGTCGGCAGCGAGCGCGATTACCTGGCGATCTACACCAACGAGGGCCGCGGCGGCCCCTTCGCCAAGGGCACCCCGCTGAACCATGTCGGGCTGGTGGTGGACGATCTGGATGCGGCCGAAGTGGTGGTCACGGAGGCCGGCCTCGTCCCCTTCAACCATGCCGACTACGAACCCGGCCGCCGGTTCTATTTCTTCGACTGGGACGGAATCGAGTTCGAGGTGGTCAGCTATGCTTGAGCTGTCTCCCAAGCTGCGGGTCGCACGACCGACCAACGATATCGACGCCCTCTTGCCGTTCTATTGCGACGGACTGGGCCTGACCGTGCTGACGAGTTTCGCGGATCATGGTGGATTCGACGGTATCATGTTGGGTCTACCCGGCGCGCCCTGGCACTTGGAGTTCACCCGCGCTGCGGGCCACATCGCACCGACTGCGCCAAGCGAGGATCACCTGCTGGTGCTTTACCTTCCCGACATCGCTCACTGGCAAGCTGCCTGCGCGCGGATGGAAGCGGCGGGCCATGCGCCGGTTGCCTCGTACAACCCCTATTGGGACCTGCTCGGCAAGACTTACCAGGATCCGGAAGGTTACCGCGTCGTGATCCAGCAGCAGGAGTGGCCGCTGTGATCTATTAGAGCAGCGATGGCTGGCTGCCGATCGGCTTGCCATCCACCCAGCGCTCGCCAGTGTGATCGGCCTGCAACGGGCCCCGCCAGGTCTGGCAGAGGTCCAGCGCATGGTCGATCGAACCACTGGTCCATTGCTCCCAGCTATCCCGGGCCAGGATCACCGGCATCCGGTCATGGACCTCGGCCATGGCGGGCGAGCTATCGACCATGACCATGGCATAGCAATCGCCCCACTCCCCCGTCGCGCGCCACAGCCCGGCGACGGCCATGACTTCTACGCCAGGGAGCGAATACCAGCTCCGGGTCATCCGCCCGCTGGAGCCCTTCGGCTCGGCCCACTGCGTCACCGGGATCAGGCAGCGGCGGCGCGCAAAGCTGTCGCGCCAGAACGGGGTCAGCAGCTTGTCATCGCGGGCATTGGTGACCGGCTTGGGCTTGAGCTTCTGGCCCTGCCTGCCGGTCAGGACCACCGGCAGCCCCCAATTCATCGCCCGCAGCCGCCCGCCTTCGGCGACGAGACCGGGATAGCCGGGGTAAAGCTCGGCCGCGAAATTGGTGCCCGCTGCCGCATCTTGCACCGCAAACATGGCGGCGACTTCGGCCGTGCCCTTGGTCATGCGGTAGAGATTGCACATCAGGCGTTTCCGACCACCCAGCAGGCCAGCGCGACCAGCAGACCCGTCGTGCGGTTGGCGCGGAACCGCGCGAGGGCGTTATCGGCGTCGCCGTCATCCAGCGTCAGCACTTGCCAGGCGAGGTGCAGCGCGGCGGGAGCCAGGGCCAGCAGCGCCAGCCAGTCCGGCCGCAGCAGCCAGAAGGCCAGTGCCCAGAGCGCGACTGCGCCGGCATAAAACCCAGCCACCCCAGTCTTCACATGCCTGCCTAGCGTCAAGGCGCTGGAGCCGATCCCGACCATGGCGTCATCCTCGCGGTCCTGGCAGGCGTAGATCGTGTCATAGCCCACGCACCACAGCACCGCCCCGGCATAGAGCGCGGCCATTGCCCACAGGTTCCCGTCACTCACCGCAATCCAGCCGACCGGCACGCCCCAGGTAAAGACCAGCCCCAGCCAGGCCTGCGGAAATCCGGTAATCCGCTTCATGAAGGGATAGGCCGCGACCAGCGCCAGGCTGCCCAGCGCCACCAGCTGCGCCTGCCACCTGAGTTGCAGCAGCACGATCAGCCCGACCCCGCACAGCGTCAGCAGCCAGGCCCAGGCCATGCCCTTGCTGACCCGCCCGCTCGCCACCGGCCGCGCGGCGGTCCGAGCCACCAGCCGGTCCAGATCAGCATCGACGATATCGTTATAGACGCAGCCCGCGCCGCGCATCGCAATCGAGCCGAGCAGGAACCACAGCAGCAGGTCCCACCGGCCCTCCCCGCCCGCCAGCAGCAGGCCCCAGGCGCAGGGCCAGAACAGCAGCCACCAGCCGATCGGCCGATCAAAGCGGGCGAGCTGCGCCAGGTCACGCAGCGGCCGCGGCAGCGCGGCCACCAGCCCGCGGTGCTGGGTATCGGGGACGATTTCGGCGGTCATGCTTACCCTGTAGCCAATCAGCCGAAATCCGCTAGAGCATGCGCCATGCCCGCCACCCCTGCCTGGCCTCCGAAATCCGCGCCGCGCCTGTTTGTCGAGCAAGTGCTGGGCGAAGGCCTGCAAGTGAGCATCGATGGTCCGCAGGCACATTACCTGGCGCGGGTGATGCGGGTCGGGCCGGGCGATGCGGTGATCCTGTGCGACAATGTGACCGGCGAATGGGCCGCACGGGTTGCCGAAGCTGGCAAGCGCGACGTGCTGCTTACTGCCGAAACCCTTCTCCGCCCGCGCGAGGCGGTGCCCGATTTCACGCTGTGCGCCGCGCTGCTCAAGAAGGACCGGTTCGATCTGGTGCTGGAGAAGGCCTGCGAACTGGGCGTCGCGCGGATCCAGCCGGTGCTGACCCGGCGCTGCGTGGCGGACAAGCTCAACCTGGAGCGCGCGCGCGCCATCCTGACCGAGGCGGCCGAGCAATGCGCGCGCACCGCCTTGCCAGAGCTGCTCGCCCCGGTGAAGCTCGATGCCCTGCTCAAGGACTGGGAAGCCAGTCGGACGCTGTTCTTTGCCGACGAGAATGGCGGCGGCCCGGCGGCGGCTGCTTTTGCTGCAAGCAACGGCCCCGCTGCACTGCTGACCGGCCCCGAAGGCGGCTTTGACGAGGCGGAGCGGACCGCAATCCGCGCCCTGCCGCAGGCCCGCCCGATCACCCTTGGACCCCGTATCCTGCGCGGCGAGACCGCCGCTATTGCCGCCACCGCGCTGTGGATGGGGACGGTGGGCGACTGGACCGCCCCCGCATAAATTTGCTGGCGCGACGCGATTCTTCGCACTAACTCCGCGCCATGAGCACCAGACAGGTTTCAGATCGCAACGATCCTGTGATCGAAAGCCGCGAGCAATTGCTCGCCCCGATGATCAAGGGCGAGAAGCCGCGCGAGCGCTGGCGCATCGGCACCGAGCACGAGAAGCTGGTCTATTGCACCAAGGATCATCACGCCCCGTCTTATGACGAGCCCGGCGGAATCCGCGATCTGCTGGTCGCGATGCAAGACTATGGCTGGGAGCCGGTTATCGAAGGCGGGAATATCATCGCCCTGTCCGGCAGCGACGGCGCTGTCAGCCTGGAACCGGCAGGCCAGCTTGAACTGTCGGGCGCGCCGCTGGAAACTTTGCACCAGACCTGCGCCGAAACCGGCCGCCATCTCGATCAGGTCAAGGCGATCGGCAGCAAGACCGGCAAGGGCTTCCTGGGCCTGGGCATGTGGCCGGACAAGACCCGCGCCGAACTGCCGATCATGCCCAAGGGGCGCTATGCGATCATGCTGCGGCACATGCCGCGCGTTGGCAACCTTGGCCTCGACATGATGCTGCGAACCTGCACGATCCAGGTCAACCTCGACTATTCGAGCGAGGCCGACATGGTGCAAAAATTCCGCACCAGCCTGGCACTGCAACCGCTCGCCACGGCGCTGTTCGCCAATTCACCCTTTACCGAGGGCAAGCCCAACGGCTTCCTCTCTTACCGCAGCCACATCTGGACCGATACCGATCCGGCCCGCACCGGCATGGCCAGCTTCGTGTTCGAGGATGGGTTCGGCTATGATCGCTATGTCGAATACATGCTCGACGTGCCGATGTACTTCGTGTTCCGCGACGGGAAGTACATCGATGCCGCAGGCCTCTCGTTCCGCGATTTCCTGGACGGTAAGCTGTCGGTCCTGCCGGGTGAGCGTCCGCTGGCGAGTGACTGGGTCGATCACCTCTCCACCGCCTTCCCCGAAGTGCGGCTGAAATCGTTCCTCGAGATGCGCGGGGCAGATGGCGGGCCGTGGAACAAGATCTGCGCGCTGCCCGCCTTCTGGGTCGGCCTGCTCTATGATCAGACTGCGCTCGACGCGGCCTGGGACCTGGTCAAGGACTGGGACATGGAAGGCCGCGAACGGCTGCGCGCCGAAGTGCCCAAGCTTGGCCTGGACGCCCCGCTACCGGGCGGGGGCAAGCTCAAGGACATCGCCGCCGAAGTGCTGGCGATCAGCCGCGCGGGCCTCAATGCCCGCAACCGGCTCAATTCGATGGGCGATACCGAAGCCGGCTTCCTCAACCCGCTCGATGAGATCGTTTCCAGCGGCAAGGTTCCGGCCCAGCGCCTGCTCGACAAGTTTCACGGCGAATGGGGCGGCGATATCAGCCGCGTTTACGAGCTGAGCTTCTGATGCCGATCGCGATCGTCGGCCAGTTCCGCATACCGGTTGAGAACCTGGCCTCCGCGCGCCCGCTGATGATCGCGGTGATGCAGGCAAGCCGGGCCGAGGCTGGCTGCATCGAATACAACTATGCCGAGGACCTGCTCGAACCCGGACTGATCCGGGTCAGCGAAGTGTGGGAAAGCCGCGAGCACCTGGCCGCGCATTTCAAATCGGCGCACATGCAGCGCTGGATCGCAGAGCGAGCGGACCTTGGCCTGTCGGGCCGGCAGGTCACCGGGTTTGCAGCGGAGCGCGGCGAACCGCTTTAGCTACTCGGCCGCTTGCAGCACCTGGCGCCGCCCGCGCAGCGCCTGACCAAGGCGGCGGAACTGCCGCGTGATCAGCCCGTGCTGCGCCATCCAGTCGGCATAGGCGCGGTACTTGGGATCTTCGGCCAGCAGGTGCGCTTCCTCGGTCTTGGCCCGCCAGAAATAGATCGCGCTGACACAGGCCAGGAAGAAGGTGTTGCGGACCATGTCGGTCAGCGAATGGCTGATCACCAGAAACGGCAGCGTCTCCAGCCACCAGAAGGCGTTCTTGGCCAGGTAAGCCGGATGCTTGGTGAAGCGGTAGGGACCGTTGGTGAGCACGCCGCGATAGGTCAGGTTGGAAAAGCGCAGCCCGAAGGCAACCGTCGCCCAGGCGTAGATCGCGGCGAGCACGACGAGGACGGCCGCCCAGACCCACAGCACCACCTCATGGCCGGCGAACCAGTAAGCCCAGTTCTGGGTATTGGTCTGGTAATAGAGCGGGCCATTGCCCTGCATCAGCTGGAACGGGGGATAGCAGATCAGCGCCGCCAGCCAGCCCGCCAGGAACGGGTTGGCACTGCGGATCTGCGCGTCCAATGGCTTCATCGTCATGATGTAGCCGACCGTGCCGATCTGCGCGTCGAGCACGAACATCGCGGTGATCAGCAGACCCGCCAGCTGGACCGGATCGGACAGGATCGGCGCCCAGTCATTCTGCACGAGGACCTCGAACCCGCCCGGCACGATCGAGATCATGAAGGCGGTAAAAAAGCCCTTCACTGCCCAGGCGCGGGCATGGTGCCAGACCTGCGCAGGATCGAACGGCTCGCGCCCGATCAGCAGGGCGCCAAAGTGCCAGGCCCCGTCGCGCGGCTCGACCAGCACGCGGTCAAGCCAGATGACATAGGGGATCGAGATAACGAACAGCGGCCCGGCCAACGTTCCCAGCACCTGCATCGACAGCAGATAGGGGCCATCCCAGTACCAACGCGCAATGCAGTAGAGCCCGCCGATCACCGCCCAGGTCGCCCACAGGCCGGCCAGCTTGGTGATCGAAATGTCGATAATCGCGGCGACCGGTTTCGGCCTGGTCCAGTCAATCCCGGTTGAGGGGCGGCGGTGGACCTTGTCCTTGACCAGCGAGACCACGACCATCGGCAGGGCCGCGGCGACCAGACCGGTCAGGCCGGCATAGGGCCCGGAGAGGCGCCCCTGCGGCTCGGCCGCGCCCAGCATCATGCTGATTTCCGGCCAGAAATGGCAGATGCAGATCCACAGCAGCAGCCCGGCCACGCCCCACAGCCCGACGGCCGCAGAGACATCGCTGGCGGGCCGCTGCGGCACCGGAGGCTGGGACGTGCTCATTGCCTTCGCCTTAGCAGCGAAGGGTTAATGGCGCGGTAACGTCAACGGAAGGCAGAAATCCGACCGCTGTCATCGAGGATGTAGAGCGAACCGCCGGCCACGATCGGTGCCAGCGTCACCGGGTTCTTGAGATCGGTGAAGGCCACCGGCGCGCCGTCCTCAACCCCGGCCGAATAGACCTGCCCGTTCGAATTGGCGAACCACAGCCGGCCGCCGGCCAGCACCGGACCGGTCCAGAAGATCGGGTTCTTCTTCTTTTCCTCGTTCTCGAACCGGGCGAGCTGGGTCAGCCAGCGGACCTTGCCGGTCGCGCGCTGGATGCACAGCAGCTTGCCATCGTCGGTCAGGGTGAAGATCCAGTCGCCCGCAATCGCCGGGGTCGAAATGCCCGCCAGGTTGAGTTCCCAGATGCGCTGGCCGGTAACCAGTTCATAGGCCGCCATGCGCCCGCCCTGACCCAGCGCGAAGACCCGGCCGCGATCGATGATCGGGTCGGCGTCGATATCGGTCAGCACGCCCACGGTGGTCGACAGCGAGGTCCGCGCAAGGGCGTCTGACCACAGCTGGCGGCCGTTCTCATAGCGGAAGGCAACCAGTTCGCCGGTGCTGAAGCCGGCAACGATCGTGCCCTGTCCAGCCGCCGGGGCGGCCACGCCGAACACGCCGGTCTGGCCGCTTGAGGCTGCCTCGTTCCACAGCGCCGCGCCATCGGCGGCGTTGAGCGAATAGACCTGGTTGTCCATCGTCATGACGAAGACCGAGTTGAAGGCAATCGTCGGCGATCCGCGCAGCGGGCCGGCCGGCTTTACCTTCCAGACGATCGAGCCGTTGCTGGCATCAAGTGCGGCGACCTCGCCCAGGCCGGTGGTGATATAGACCCGGCCATCGGCAAAGCTGGCGCCGCCGCCATAGATCGAGGTCTGGCCATCGCCCTTCAGCGAAAAGCTGGTGCTCCAGCGCTTGGCGCCGGTCTGCGCATCAAAAGCGCTGACCGTGCCGGCCGTGTCCATCACGAACAGCTGGCCGCCGCCGACCACCGGCGAAGCGGCAAGGCGCTGCTTCTTGTCAGAGCCGGCAACCTGCGCCGTCCACGAGCGACCGGGATTGGCCGCGAGTTCGAGGTTGCCATAGGACTTGCTGGCCGTGCCCCCGGCCTGCGGCCAATCCGGATTGGCGGCGGCGGGCGGGACGATCACCGAAATGCTGGCCAGCAGCGGATCGACCCGGGCCCCGGTGTCGACGCGCGAGAGGATCGGGATGCGGTTGCCCAGCGTTGGCGTCTTGGGCTTGTCCTTGCCGCCAAACACGCCGCACCCGGCCAGCGAAACGGCCAGGACCAGCGCCAGCGGGGCAGTCAGGCGGCGGGAAATCGGAGTGGCTTGCATGGACTATCCTTGACTGAACTTATTGCTGCGCCGCGACCAGGCTGGCGACATCGTCGCTGCCGGCGTCATAGCCGAGCTGGCCGGCAACCTGGCGCATCCGCGTGCGGAGCGTGGAGGGAACTTCGGTATTCTTGCCGATCGCGGCGAACAGCGGGCCGGCCTGATCGGGCTTGCCCATCTTGAGGTAGGCCATGCCAACCAGCTCGCCCGCGCTGCCGAACCAGGCGTTGCCGGGCACGGCCAGCGGCTTCAGCCGATCGACCACCTGCTGCGGCTGCATCGCATCGAACCGCAGCGAAACCTCGCGGATCGTGGCAAGATCGCGATAGGCCTGGGGTACGCTGCTGTTGGCGGAAATTGCGGCGAAGGCCTTGACCGCCTCTTCGGTCTTGCCCTGCTGGACCAGGATCGCGGCGCGGGTCATCGCGGCTGCGGCCTGGCTGCCATCGCTGCCGTCCTTGGTCAGTGGCTCAAGATCGGCCAAGGCCGCGGCGGCATTGCCGGCATCCAGCTTGTCGAGCGCGATGATCGCCTGTTCGCTGCGCTCGGCCGCGGCCTGCTTGGTTGAATTGTCCCAGTAGAGGTAGCCGGCCAGCGCCAGCAGCCCCGCGGCAATCGCGCCGCCGATCGGCTTGCCATAGCGGGTCAGGATCGACTTGAGCTCATCCTCGCGCAGCGCATCGTCAACTTCGCGCAGGAACACGTCCTGCTGTGCGGCGGCCTGTTCCTCGGCCTTGGACTGCGAATTGGGGCGATCGGACGGAGGCAGGGCCAAGGCGGGGACTTTCACTCGGAATTTCGGGTCAAACGTGGGCGCTGTTTAGCCGATGAGCGGGCCTTTTCAACGCCCGATCTCTGCGCTGTCCCCCGTGAAGCACGGGTGAACGGCAAATCAGGGAAAGCTGGTCCGCCCCAGCGCCCCGGCATAGACATTGCGGTAGGCGGCGATCATCTTCGCCTCGTCATATTCCGCCTCGGCCCGCGCGCGGTTGGCGCGGCCGACAGCGGCGCGCTGATCGGCATCTCCGGCCAGGGCGGCCAGCACTGCCGCTAGCGCGGCTTCATCCCCGGACGGGGCCAGAAACCGGCGGTTTTCTGCAGCTACCATCGCCTCAACATCGCCGACGCGCGGCGCGGCAACGGCTAGGCCTGTGGCCATCGCCTCGACCACCGAGATCGGGAACTGCTCACTGTCGGAGGAGAGCGCGAAGAGATCGAACAGGCCCATCACCTCAGCCGGGTGCGCGACATGGCCGGGCAGGTGCACGCGGTGCCCCACCCCCAGCCGCACCGCTTCGGCACGGATCGCCTCGCGCTCGGGCCCTTCGCCCAGGATCACCAGTTGCCACTGCTCGGGCAGCGGCGCGAAGGCGCGGACCAGCCGCGGCAGGTTCTTGACCGCACGCAGGCCGGCCAGTGTGCCCAGCCACAGCTCGCCCGGATGCTTGATCACGCGCGGCAGCGCGTCGGGCCTGGGCTTGCGGCCATAGGCAAAGACCGGAATGCCGTTGGGAATGCGCCGGACCATTGCCGCCGGCTGCTTCCAGGCGGTGCGGGCAATGTGTTCGAGCCGCTGCGACGGGACGACCAGCCCCTGGGCGCGGAACAGCGCGATCCGGCGGAAGAGATTGCGGTGCCATTTCAACCGCGCGGCCTCATCCTGGTTGAAGCCGTCCTCGTGGTGGATCAGCGGCGGCAGCTTCAACACCTCGGCAAAGGCAGTGTGGGCCAGTACGGCGTCCATCGCCCCCCAGTTGTAGGTCAGCACCAGGTCATAACCGACCATGGCCTGAGCCAGCCCCTGCAGGCGGCGCGGAAAGGGCTTGCCGGTCAGCGCCGGAAACTCGGGATAGTCGACCGGGATCGCCGGATCGATCGCCCGCGCGGCACCCAGCGCCTCCGGCACGGCCGAGACAATCGCATGGGCCAGATCCGGCCCGAAGGCGTTCATCAGCTGGACGGCGCGCATTTCCTTGCCGCCAGGATCGAAGCTGGAATGGAGGTGCAGCACCCGCAGCCGCGGGGCCGGGGTGCGCTTCTTCATCTGATCCGGGCCAGCAGCTGGTCGATCGCCGCCACGGCCGCCGGCTCGCTCAGTGTCGGGGCATGGCCGACCTTCGGCACGGTGGCCGTTTCGGCCTCTGGCAGGCGCTTGGCCATCTGCTTGAAGGTGGCGGCGGTCAGCACATCGGACAGGGCTCCACGCAGCAAGGTAACCGGCCGGCCGGCCAGTGCCTCGAATGCTGGCCACATGTCGACATTGCTGGCGCCGTCCGCCGTCGCGAACGGCTCGGCGATCTTCATGTCATAGTCGAAATGGATCCGCCCATTGCTGCCCACCACCATGCAGCGCTTGGCCATGGCCAGCCAGTCGGTGATCGAGGCCTCCGGAAAGGTCGGCCCCTGCGATTCCGCCAGGGCGCGGGCAGCGTGCATCCAGGTCGGGAAACTGCGCGCCTGACCAACGTAATTGCGGATCCGCTCGATCCCGGCGGGGTTCACCTCGGGGCCGACGTCGTTCAGCAGCGCACCGGCCAGCCGTTCCGGCCCGGTTGCGGCGAGCAGCATGGTCAGAAGGCCGCCGAGCGAGGTGCCGATTGCCACAACGCGGCTCAGCCCGGCCTGGGCGAACAGTTCGCCCAAGTCTTCAAGATACTGCAGCGGATTGTAAGTGGCCGAATCCTTGGCATAGCCGCTGTCACCGCGCCCGCGCAGCTCGACACAGATGACGCGCCAGTTGCCGGCCAGCCGCTCTGCCAGCTCCTCAAAGTCGCGGGCGTTGCGGGTCAGGCCCGGCAGGCACAGCACCGGTGGACGGTCCGGGCGACCGGCATAGTCGCGGTAATGCAGCTGCAGGCCATCGCGGCTGGTCCAATAGCCGTCGGTGAAGTTGCTCATTTTATGGCCGGACCTTCGGTAAATGCGTGGCGGTGCGCCTTGCAGTGCTTGTGCCGCGCGGCGCTTGGCCCCACTATTGCCGGATGCGCGCCGAACCGCAAGCCGCCCCCTATCGTGCCGACACGCCGATTGCCACGCTTGCCCCGTGGCTGGCCGATCCCGTGCGCGCGGCCGACTTTCCGCAGACCACCCTGCGCTTTCGCAACCATCGCTGGGATGGGGCCGTTGGCCTTGCCGGGCTCTCGGATGAAGACTGGGTGCGGCATTTTGGCCGGTTTGAAGCCCTGCCAGGCAACCTGCCCCAGCCGCTTGCGCTGCGCTATCACGGCCACCAGTTCCGCGTGTACAACCCGGACCTGGGCGATGGACGCGGCTTCCTGTTTGCCCAGCTGCGCGATGGTGCCGATCGGCTGCTCGACCTCGGCACCAAGGGTTCGGGCCAGACCCCGTGGAGCCGCGAGGGCGACGGGCGGCTGACGCTGAAGGGCGCCGTGCGCGAGATCTTGGCGACCGAGATGCTCGAAGCGCTGGGGGTCAATACCAGCAAGACCTTCTCGGTGATCGAAACGGGCGAAGACCTCTACCGGTCGGACGAGCCCTCCCCGACCCGCGCTGCGGTGATGGTGCGGCTGAGCCATGGGCATATCCGGATCGGCAGCTTCCAGCGCCTGGCCTACCTTGAGAGCCGCGAGGAAATGGCCGCGCTGATCGATTACTGCCTGGCCCAGTTCCCGGGCCCGCCCCCGCCAGAAGATGCCCCCGGCCGCGACGAACCGGCGGTGATCCTGCTCCACCAGGTGGTTGGACGGCTGGCCCGGCTGGCCGCCGAGTGGATGGCTGCGGGCTTCGTCCACGGCGTGCTCAACACCGATAACATGAACGTCTCGGGCGAGAGTTTCGATTATGGCCCGTGGCGCTGGCTGCCGGCCTGGGACCCCAGTTTTACCGCCGCCTATTTCGATCATGGCGGGCTCTATGCCTTTGGCCGTCAGCCAGAGGCGCTGCATTGGAACTGCGGGCAGCTGGCGGTGGCGCTGCGACTCGTCGCCGAGGCGCCGCCCTTGATCGCTGCGCTGGAACGGTTCGGCCCGCTGTACCAGGCAGCGCTGGCCCAGCAGTTTCTGTGGCGGCTGGGCGTGCAG
>DKII01000162.1:2773-3450 GCA_002454125.1 Novosphingobium sp. UBA6722 | reverse complement strand
TGGGCGTGCAGTCGCAAGGCTTCGATGCCGACTATGCCCTGATCGCCCAGGCCGAACAGGCGATGCGCGCCAGCCGCTTGTCGCCCGATGCCTTCTTCCACCGCTACCGCTTCGGTCGCCATGCCCAGGACGATTTCGCCGCCGCGCTGCGCGGGTTTGCACCGGCCGGTCAGGATCACGACCTCTGGCAGGAGGAAACTGCGCCCAGCCTGGTGGTCGATCAGGTTGAAGCGATCTGGGCCGCGATCGATCAGCGCGACGATTGGGCCCCGCTGGGCGAAATGGTTGCCGCGATCCGGCGACTGGGCGAGGCATTGGGGCCGCCGCCCCGAGCAGGCTAAGCGCAATCACCTATCCCGAAAGCGAAAGCTTTTCAGGCCGTCACTCGTCAGCTAAGGCCAAAACACACCGGCAGGTCGCAGGCTGGTTGGGGTGGAAGCGTGAGCACAGCAGAACTGATCTCCTATGAACCGGCCACGGGTGCCGAACTCTGGCGCGGCAAGCATGGCAATGTCGATGACATAGTCGGCCGCGCCCGGCGCGCCTGGCCCGCTTGGGCCGCTCAGCCGCTCTCGACCCGGATGGAACTGGTCCGGCGCTTCGCCAACGAAGTGCGCAAGGATTCCGAAAAGCTGGCGACGATGATCGCGCGCGAAACCGGCAAGCCGATGTGGGAA
>DKII01000162.1:2563-2720 GCA_002454125.1 Novosphingobium sp. UBA6722 | reverse complement strand
AACCGGCAAGCCGATGTGGGAAGCGCGCACCGAAGTCGAAAGCGTGGTCAACAAGGTCGAGATTTCGATCCGCGCCTATGCTGAGCGGACGGCCCAGCGCAAACTCGACAACGCGATGCAGGGCACCGCCGCGCTGCGCCACAAGCCGCATGGCGTG
>DKII01000162.1:2176-2448 GCA_002454125.1 Novosphingobium sp. UBA6722 | reverse complement strand
AACGGCCACATCGTGCCGGCGCTGATTGCGGGCAACGCGATCGTTTTCAAACCCAGCGAAAAGACCCCGGCAACGGCCGAACTGCTGGTCCAGTGCTTTCACCGCGCCGGGATTTCGGCGGCGGTGGTGCAGCTGTTGATCGGCGGCCCGGCCGAGGGCCAGGCCTTGGTCGCGCACGATGGCATTGATGGCGTACTGTTCACCGGCTCGGCCCACACCGGCATCGCGATCAACCGCAAGCTGGCGACCCGCCCGGACAAGATCCTGGCGCT
>DKII01000162.1:0-2126 GCA_002454125.1 Novosphingobium sp. UBA6722 | reverse complement strand
ATCCTGGCGCTGGAAATGGGCGGCAACAACCCGCTGGTGGTCTGGGATACGCCGAAGATCACTGACGCGGCGGCGCTGGTCGTGCAATCGGCCTTCACCTCGGCCGGGCAGCGCTGCACCGCCGCGCGGCGGCTCATTATCAAGACCACGATGTATGAACCGCTGATGGCGGAAGTGAAGCGGCTGGCCGACCGGATCATTGTCGGCGCGCCGTTTGACGAACCCGCGCCCTTCATGGGCCCGGTGATCGACAACCAGGCTGCCGATGGCCTGACCGAGAGCTTCCTCTATCTGCTGAGCCACGGCGGCAAGGCGATCAAGCACCTGATCCGCCCGCGTGATGACCTGCCGTTCCTCTCCCCCGCGATCATCGATGTCAGCGCGGTCAAGGAGAAGCCAGATGTCGAGCTGTTCGGCCCGCTGCTGCAGGTCAGCCAGGCGAGCGACCTCGACGAAGCGATTGCTGAGGCCAACAACACCCGCTTTGGCCTCTCGGCCTCGCTGATCGGCGGGACGCCGCAGGAATACAACCGGTTCTGGGCCAATGTCCGCGCCGGGGTGATCAACTGGAACCGCCCGACCAATGGCGCCAGCTCGGCTGCGCCCTTCGGCGGGGTCGGCCTGTCGGGCAATCACCGCCCAAGCGCCTACTATGCGGCAGACTATTGCGCCTATCCGGTTGCCTCGACCGAGATGGAGCAGCCGCGCGCGATGATCGGTGTGGGGCTGCGCGAGGGCTGATCAGCCCTGGGTAACCAGATCGACCTCGGTCAGGCCATCGGCCGTGCGGCGGGCGTGAACCGCGAAGGTCAGGGCGCCCTTCCCGCCGCTGACGACCTTGTCCTTGCCAGCCTTTGATACCCGCGGGACCAGTCCGGCCCGGGCCGCGCTGGCGTGGTAGAAATCGATCACATCGCTGACCGCCACAGGCGTTCGGAAGTTGACCACCCGCAGCCTGCACCCGGCCGCATCACTGCCCCCAGCCTCCTGCGCATGGGCGCGGGGATAGACCGGCACGGCGGCCGGCAGCTTGGCTGCCCAGGCGAACGAGTAATCAAGCGAGGGGGCGCACTTTGCCGCAAAGGGCAGTGCGGCAGCGACAGCGGCTGCTGTGGCCGCCTGCGCGACAGCCGAAGTGTCAGCGCCCGCTTCGGCGCGCGGCGCGGGCGCGATGGCGCCGCCAAGCAGGCGCACCGCTGCATCGCGGGCCCGGGCCGCTTCCTTGTCATCCGGGCCAAACAGCGGGATGCTGCCGTCAGCCGGACCACCACCCGCAAGCATGGTCGCAGTGCGGCTGGCACCGACCATGTCGGGATCGCTTAACAGGGGTTCGGAGAGCGCACCCATGATCGCGGGATCGCGCAAGGGGGTCGTCTCCGGCACCGCGGCATCGCCGCAGGCGGTCAGCAAGCACAGTCCCAGCAATTGGGGCGCAAGCAGGGGCAGGAAACGGTCCATCGCGCGGGTAGCGTTACCCGCGCGATGGTTAAGGTCACTTTAGCGGCACTGGTAGCCGTTGTTGCTGCTGTTCTTGTCGATCGCCCGGCCCAGCAGGGCTCCGCCCGCAGCGCCCAGGATCGCGCCAACCGTGCGGTCACCCCGGCGGCCAGCCACTTCGCGGCCGATCAGCGCCCCGGCGACACCGCCAACGATCAGGCCGGTCGTGCCATCGCTGCGACGGCAGTAATAGCGGCCATCATCCCCGCGCCAGGTGCGGGTGTTACGGTAGACCGGTTCGCCATAGTAGCCGCCGTTGCGGTAGTCGTTGCGATAGTCATTGCGGTAATCGGTGCGGTAGTCGCCCCGGTACTCGCCGCGATAGCCATCGCGATAGCGGTCACCGCGGCGCTCTTCCCAGCGATCGCGCTTGCGTTCACCATGGTGCCAGCCGTTGTCGTGGCCGCGATAGTGGTCGTCGTCGGCCAGCGCCGGGCTGGCGGTCAGCACCATAACCGGGGCCAGCAGGGCCAGGGCAGCGCTCTTGAAGGTCTTCGGCATGGTCAGTCTCCTTGATCGTTGCGTTCAGCTTTACACCTTCGAAACTGAACGAGCGGCAACCGGGCTGTCAGGAATGGAATTATTTTCACGAGGCCCTGCGCGCTTGCCGGAGCGGGACTCCGGGTCTA
>DKII01000143.1 GCA_002454125.1 Novosphingobium sp. UBA6722 | reverse complement strand
CTCCCCGAGAAACTCCCCGCAAAAACAACCGCTTCCTGATCGCGCTGCGTGGCATCTACGTTTGGTGAACGGGCCCCTAACCCTGTCGTAAAGCTTGATTGACCTTTTGCGGTTAGCCCTGCGCCTGAGCGCGACCTGTTTCCGGGCCGCGCGTCTGGAGTGGGCACTTGTCGCAAGCGAATGCCGATTACGAGGCGAAGCCACGATCCTGGCTGTTCGGTCCGATGGCCGGGCTGGCTGCTGGCGCGCTCGGCCTGCTTGTCCTGCTGTCGATCTTCCTGATCCAGCGCTTCGATCGCGCCGCGACCGAGCGCGAAGAGCACATGGTCGAGAACGGCTTTGCCGTGGTCACGGCCGAGCTCAACCGGGTGGTCGCCACCCAGGTCGAATGGGACGGCGCGATCGCCAACCTCGATAACCGCTTCGATCCCAACTGGGCCGATTTCAATATCGGCAACTACCTCCACGTCTTCCACGGCTTCAGCCATGCCTATGTGCTGGGTCCGGATGATCGGGTGATCTATGCCTCGGCCCGGGGCGAGCGGGCCGACCTGGCGACCTATGCGCCGTTCGAGGCCACCGTCAGGAGCCTGTTGCCCGAAGTGCGGGCGCAGGAACGCGTCCGGCCCAAGCCGGGCAAGCGGCCGGGCAAGAACAATATTGTCATCCCTTCGATCCAGGCCAGCCGGATCGCGCTGGTGGACGGCCGGCCGTTCATTGTATCGGCAACGCTGGTGCAACCCGATTTCGGCGAGGACCTGCCAAAGGGCCCGCGCGCGCCGATCGCCATTGCCGTCAAGCCGATCGACCAGGCGATGCTGAAGTCGTTTGCCGATCGCTACATGCTGGACGATCTGGTGGTGCGATCCCCCGCAGCGCTCTCGGCTGCCGATGGCAAGCTGCTGCTGTCCGATCGCAGCGGAGAGCCCGTCGCCGCCCTGACCTGGGCGCCGCAGCGGCCCGGCACCATGCTGCTGCGCCAACTGGCTGCACCGCTTTTCCTGTTGCTGGGCATGCTGGCGGCGCTGGCCTGGCGCGTGATCCAGCGCGGCTCGGCGATTGCCACGGACCTGATCGCCAGCGAAGCCCGCGCCAAGCACGCCGCCTTCCACGACAGCCTGACCCGGCTGCCCAACCGTGCCTATCTGTTCGAACGGCTGGCCCAGTCGCTGCGCCGGGTCGAGGGGCCCGAAACGGCCGTGGCGGTAATGTGCGTCGACCTCGACCGGTTCAAGGAAGTCAACGACACGCTCGGCCACAACGCCGGCGACGCGCTGCTGGAGGCGATGGCCGAACGGCTGCGCCTGGCCTGCAGCGAGGCAACCTGCGTCGCCCGCCTGGGCGGCGACGAGTTCGTCGTCCTGCTTGAAACCGGCGACGAGGCTGCTGCGCTGGTGCTGGGGCGCCGGATCATCCGGGCGGTATCCGAACGGGTGGTCAGCGAATACGGCAAGATCGAAGTGGCCTGCTCGATCGGCTTCGCCTTCATCGACCAGCCCGGGATTGAGCCGAGCGAGGCGCTGCGCTGGGCCGACATGGCGCTCTATCGTTCCAAGGAGATCGGCGGCCGGCGGGTCAGCCGGTTTACGCCCGACATGGATCAGGACCTGCGCCACCGGCTCCAGCTTGAAGTCGAACTGCGCGAGGCGATCGGATCGGAGCAGTTCTCCATGGTCTACCAGCCGCATTTCGACCGGCGTCGCAACCTCAAGGGCTATGAAGCGCTGCTGCGGTGGAACCACCCGGTGCGTGGGGCGATCTCGCCCAGCGTCTTCGTGCCCCTGGCCGAAGACAGCGGGCTGATCATGGTCCTGGGCGAACACGTGCTGCGGCAGGTC
This sequence comes from Novosphingobium sp. UBA6722, assembly GCA_002454125.1. GTDB lineage: Bacteria > Pseudomonadota > Alphaproteobacteria > Sphingomonadales > Sphingomonadaceae > Novosphingobium. The sequence goes on along the minus strand of DKII01000143.1, from coordinate 16,999 downwards.
TTCGAAGAGACCCGGCAGTGGCGCGGGGTCAAGATTGCGATCAACGTTTCGGCCGTGCAGCTGCGCGCGCGCGGGTTTGCCGCCCAGGTCATGCGGATCCTGGCTGCGTCAGGCGCCGATGCGCGCAGCTATGAAATCGAAGTGACCGAAACCGCGCTGCTGGGCGATGATCAGGAAACGATCAGCAACATCGATGCGCTCAAGCGGATGGGCTTTGCCATCGCGCTCGACGATTTCGGGACCGGCTTCTCCAGCCTCAACGTGCTGCAGCGCTTTTCGGTCGACAAGATCAAGATCGATTGCTCGTTCGTCGCCGCGCTGGGTGCCGGGCGCGGCTCGGAAGCGCTGATCGAGGCGATCGTCAACCTCGCCCGCGGGCTCGACATGATCGTGGTGGCCGAAGGGGTGGAAACCGAGGCGCAGTGGGATCACCTGCTGAAAGCCGGGTGCCGCCAGTTCCAGGGACACCTGCTTGGCCGGCCAGAGCCCGCCGCAGCCATCAACCGGGCGTTGCCGGCGCTGCGCTCAGCCAGCGCCGCCTGATCGCTCAGGCCTGCGGAGCGATCCCGGCGTCGGCGACCAGCTGCTGCAGCTCGCCGGCTTCGTACATTTCCATCATGATGTCGCTGCCGCCGACGAATTCACCCTTTACGTAGAGCTGGGGGATCGTCGGCCAGTCCGAAAAGGCCTTGATGCCCTGACGGATTTCCATGTCCTGCAGCACGTCGACGCCCTCGAACGGAACGCCCAGGCGTTCCAGGATCGCAACCGCGCGGCTCGAAAAGCCACACTGCGGGAACAGCGGCGTGCCCTTCATGAACAGCACGACGTCGTTGGAATTGACGATTTCGGCGAGACGGGCGTTGGTGTCGGACATTGTGGGAAGTTCCTCGTCGCCTCAGTTGGGCCAAAATTACTTGGGGACTCCGGTGGTCAGTTGCAAGGCGTGAAGTTCGCCGCCCATGCGGCCTCCGAAGGCGGCATAGACCAGCTTGTGCTGGGCCACACGGGGCTTGCCGACGAAAGCGGAAGAGACGACGTGCGCCGCCCAGTGATCATTGTCACCGGCCAGGTCGGTCAGCGTGATCTGCGCGTCGGGCAGGGCGGCGCGGATGATCGCCTCGATCTCGGCAGCGGGCATGGGCATGGGACTGGCCCTCAGCCCATCAACGCGCGGCGGGCTTCGACCAGCTTGGCCTCCAGCGCGGCGCGGATATCGCCTTCCGACACGTCGACGCCGGCGCTGGTCAGGTCGCCCAGCAGCTTGCGGATCACGTCCTCGTCGCCGGCTTCCTCGAAGTCGGCCTGGACCACGGCCTTGGCATAGGCTTCGGCTTCAACGGCAGAGAGGCCCATCTGTTCGGCCGCCCACTGGCCAAGCAAACGGTTGCGCCGCGCGGTCACGCGGAACTGGGTGTCCTCGTCCATCGCAAACTTGGCCTCTTCGGCGCGCTCGCGGTCGTTGAAATTGGTCATGTCGGCTCCTGTCGGTTCGGCTGGCGCCCCGCTCAGCCGGCCTTGGCGGCGGGCGGAGGTGCCTGGAAAGCGTCGTGGCAGCCCTTGCACGATGCTTGGGTGCTGGCAAGGGCGGCGGTGAAGGCCTCCTTGTCATCGGCCTTGGCGGCGGCTGCGAGCGCCGCTGTTGCGTCAGCGAAATCCTTGGCCTTGGCGGCGAAGCCAGCCTGGTCGGTCCAGACCTCGGCCTTGGCGCGGCTTGGCACCTTGGCGGTGCTGGGGGCAAACATCGCGGGCAGGGTAGCGCCCCACTTGGCGACGCCGCTGGCGACAAAGGCCAGGTTCTTGACCGGCGTGCCATTGGCCACGGCCGAGCGCATCGCGCTGGTCGCGCCGACCGACATCACCATGGCGGCCTGGCGCGCAGCGACGATGTCCTCGGGCGAGGGGGCGGCAACGGCGGCCGGCTTGGTCTGCTTGGCAGGCTTGCTCTGGGCCTGGACGGCAAAGGCCGTGGTGGCGAGCGCGGCAAGGGCAATGATCCGGGCAGTCTTCATGATCCGTCTCCCAATCCTGGCCGCTGTGCCGGCCTTCAGTCCATCGTTACCACGACCTTGCCGATTGCTGCACGCGATTCGAGCAGGCTGATCGCTTCGCCGCCACGCTCCAGCGGGAACGTCGCCGAAACGCGCGGATTGATCTTCCCTTCCTTGAGCAGGTCGAACAGCTTGGCGATGTGCTTGGCATTGGCGGCCGGATCGCGGGCGGTGAAGGCGCCCCAGAACACGCCGCAGACGTCGCAGCTCTTCAGCAGGGTCAGGTTGAGCGGCAGGCGGGCGATCCCGGCCGGGAAGCCGACCACGCAGAACCGGCCTTCCCAGGCGATCGAGCGCAGCGCCGGCTCGGAATAGTCGCCGCCGACGATGTCATAGATCACGTTGGCACCTTCGGGGCCGCAGGCGGCCTTGAAGGCTTCGGCCAGGGCCTTGGACTGGTCCTTGTCAAACGGCGCGCGGGGATAGATCACCACGTCATCCGCCCCGTGTTCGCGCGCGACAGCGGCCTTTTCCTCGGTCGAGACAGCGGCAATCACCTTGGCGCCATAGGCCTTGCCGAGTTCGACGGCCGAGAGGCCGACACCGCCAGCCGCACCAAGGACCAGCAGGGTGTCACCGGCCTTCAGGTGCCCGCGATCGAGCAGGCCGTGCATGTTGGTGCCATAGGTCATCAACAGCGAGGCGCCGGTTTCGAACGAGACGCCTTCGGGCAGCGGGAACAGCCGCGCCGCATCGGCCAGGACTTCGGTGGCGAGGCCGCCGTTGCCCATCATCGCGATCACGCGGTCGCCGGCCTTCCACTGCGTCACGCCTTCGCCCACGGCATCGACCACGCCGGCCAGCTCACCGCCCGGGGCGAACGGCCGCGCCGGCTTGAACTGGTACATGTCCTTGATGATCAGCACATCGGGATAGTTGATCGAGCAGGCCTTGACCTTGATCCGCACCTGGCCGGGGCCGGGAAGCGGGCTTTCCAGCTCGTCAAGGGTCAGGGATTCCGGTCCGCCAATGGCGTGGCTGCGAAGGGCCTTCATGCTGCTACTCCCGTTCCCGCGGCGAGCCAGGGCAGCTCCGCGCGGTGTTTTTGTTCATAAGTGCTGATCGCCGCATCGCGCGCCAGGGTCAGGCCGACCTCATCGAGGCCGTTCAAGAGGCAGTGCTTGCGGAAAGGATCGATTTCGAAAGTGAAGCGATCCTGGAAGGGGGTGGTGACGGTCTGCGTTTCCAGATCGATCGCGATCGGATCGGTCTTTGCCACTTCGAGCAGCCGATCGACTTGATCCTGTGGCAGGACCACGGTGAGGATGCCGTTCTTGAAGGCATTGCCCGAGAAGATGTCCGAAAAGCTCGGCGCGATCACGCAGGTGATGCCCAGGTCGAGCAGCGCCCAGGCGGCATGTTCGCGGCTGGAGCCGCAGCCAAAGTTGTCGCCTGCGATCAGGATCGGCGAGCCCTTGAACTCGGCGCAATCAAACAGGTTGTCCGGATCCTGGCGCAGCGATTCAAACGCGCCCTTGCCCAGGCCTTCGCGGGTGATCGTCTTGAGCCACTTCGACGGCACGATCACGTCGGTATCGACATTCTTGCGCCCGAACGGAATCGCGCGCCCTTCCACCTGTTTGATCGGTTCCATCAGTCTGTCTCCGGGGCCTCGTCGGGCTTGGGCTTTTTGGCTGCCGCCTCGGCGCGTTCCTTGCGGCGCGAGGCATAGAGGAGGGCCGCGGCAATCGCTGCCGAACCGATCGCTGCGCCAGCCAGGGCCGCCTTGCCGCTCCAGCTCTTGTCAGACTTGTCGTTCTTGTCGCTCATGGCCTTCCTATGTCCATCGCGGCCCGCCTCTTCAAGCCCGTTGGCGGATTTTTCGTGAGCGCCGATGCGGCGATTGCCTGTTCTCCGCCACGCGATAGACTGGGCCCGGAGCAAGCGGGGAGGGCATGATGGGGATCACACGCAGGCAGGCCGTAGCGGCAACCGGGGCAAGCCTGCTGGCCGGGGCGCTGGCCGGCGGCAAGGCGCAGGCAGCGGAGGGGCGGACCATCGCCGATGTCGCCGTGGTCGGTGCCGGGGTGTTCGGCGCCTGGACCGCCTGGCACCTCAAGCAACGCGGGCTCAAGGTGGCGCTGCTGGAAGCGTATGCGCCGGGCAATGCCCGCTCCTCATCGGGCGGGGAAAGCCGGGTGATCCGCGTCTCCTATGGCGGCGATCCGCTCTATTCCGGCATGGCGCGGGATTCGCTGGCGGCCTGGGCGGCGCTGTCCGCGAAGCAGACGCTGCCGCTGCTCCACCGCACCGGGGTGCTGTGGTTCTCCCCTGCCGGGGATGAATACATGGCGCGGTCGATGGCCTGGCTGAAGGCCAACGGCATTGCCCATCTGGCCGGCGACACCGCCTGGCTGCGCGCCCGCTATCCGCAAATCACCTTCAAGGATGGCGAAAGCGGGTTCCTGGAGGAAGCCAGCGGCGCGCTGATTGCGGGGCGCGGGGTGCAGACCGTGGTGGCCGATGCCGGCCTCACGCCGCAGCGGGTGCAGGCGGGAATGCCGGAACGCCTGTCCGACGGCACGCTGCGGGTCGGGGGCGTGCTGGCGCGCTCGGTGGTCTATGCCTGCGGGCCGTGGCTGCCCAAGCTGTTTCCGGACCTGCTCGGCGGACGGATCGTCGCGACCCGGCAGGAAGTCTATCACTTCGGCCCGGCAGCGGGCGACGGGCGCTTCTCCCCGCCCGCCTTGCCGGTCTGGGCCGATTTCAACGCCGGGGACATAGTCTATGGCTTTCCGGGGCTGGAAGGGCAGGGCTTCAAGATCGCCTTCGATCGCCACGGGGGCGAGGTTGACCCGGATACGCAGGACCGCCGCGTCTCCAGCGAAGGGGTGGAAGCCGCCCGCGCCTACCTCGCCCAGCGCTTCCCCGGCCTCGCCGCGGCGCCCTTGGTCCACAGCCGCGTCTGCCAGTACGAGAACAGCTCCAACGGCGATTTCCTGATCGACCGGCTGCCGGGCTTTGACCGGGTCTGGCTGGTCGGCGGCGGTTCGGGCCACGGCTTCAAGCACGGCCCGGCGGTCGGCGCGCTGGTGGCACGGCACGTGGTAGATAGTGCGCTGCCGGTGGAGCCGCGCTTCAGTCTGGCAGCCAAGCAGAAGGTCCAGAAGCGGACCGTCTATTAAAGCTTGCGCACGTCCGTCAGCCGCCCGGTCACCGCCGCAGCGGCGGCCATGGCGGGCGAGACCAGATGCGTCCGCGCGCCCGGGCCCTGGCGGCCGACGAAGTTGCGGTTGCTGGTGGAGGCGCAGCGTTCGCCGGCCGGGATCTTGTCCGGATTCATGCCGAGGCAGGCCGAGCAGCCCGGTTCGCGCCATTCAAGACCGGCGGCGGTGAAGATCTTGTCCAGACCCTCTTCCTCGGCCTGGCGCTTGACCAGGCCCGAGCCCGGAACGACGATCCCCCAGCGCACGTTCGGCGCCTTGGTCTTGCCCTTGAGCACCGCAGCGGCGGCGCGCAGGTCCTCGATCCGGCTGTTGGTGCACGAACCGATGAAGACGTTTTGGATCTCGATCTCGTCCATCCGCTGGCCGGGTTCGAGGCCCATGTATTCCAGGCTGGCGCGGGCGGCGTCCTGCTTTGAGGGTTCGGCAAAGCTGGCGGGATCGGGCACCACGCCGCCGATCGCGACCACGTCTTCGGGGCTGGTGCCCCAGGTGACGGTCGGCTGGACATCGGCGGCCTGGATCGTGACCGACTTGTCGTAAGTCGCGCCCGGATCGGTCGCCAGGCTCTTCCACCAGGCGACGGCAGCGTCCCAGTCGGCGCCCTTGGGCGCATAGGGCCGGCCCTTGAGGAAGGCGAAAGTCTTTTCGTCCGGGGCGATCAGGCCGGCGCGGGCACCGGCCTCGATGCTCATGTTGCAGACGGTCAGGCGGCCTTCGATCGACATCTCCTCGAACACCTTGCCGCGGTATTCCATCACGTGCCCGGTGCCGCCGGCCGTGCCGACCACGCCGATGATGTGCAGGATCAGGTCCTTGGGGCTGACGCTGGGCGCCAGAGCGCCCTCAACCCGCACTTCCATGGTCTTCGATTGCTTGAGCAGCAGGGTCTGCGTGGCCAGCACATGCTCAACCTCGCTGGTGCCGATGCCAAAGGCCAGCGCGCCCAGGCCGCCGTGGCAGGCGGTGTGGCTATCGCCGCAGACAATGGTAGCGCCGGGCAGCGAAAAGCCCTGTTCGGGGCCAACCACGTGGACGATGCCCTGCTCGACATCGGCATCGCCGATATAGCGGATGCCGAACGCCGGGGCGTTCTTTTCCAGCGCTTCAAGCTGTGCCGCGCTTTCCAGATCGGCAATGGGCACGCGCGCGCCGCTGGCAGTCCGGCGGGCGGTGGTCGGCAGGTTGTGATCGGGGACCGCCAGGGTCAGGTCCGGGCGGCGCACCTTGCGGCCGGCAACACGCAGGGCTTCGAACGCCTGGGGGCTGGTCACTTCGTGAACGAGGTGGCGATCGATGAAGATCAGCGCCGTGCCATCGTCACGGGTTTCAACGGTGTGGGCGTCCCAGATCTTCTGGTAAAGGGTGCGGGGCTGGCTGGTCATGACAAGCACAGGCCCTTACGCCTAGCCCGGCGTTTTGCAAGGCAGGGGCTGTCAATTCCTTCGCCAAGCGACTATCTGGCGGCCATGCATCCGCTTGCTGCCATCGGAATCGTGATCGCCACCGTTGCCGCCATGGAATGGGTGGCCTGGGCGAGCCACAAGTACATCATGCACGGCTGGGGCTGGGGCTGGCACCGCGATCATCACGAGCCGCACGACAACACCTTTGAAAAGAACGACCTCTACGCCGTGGTTGGCGCGGCGATGAGCATTTCGATGTTCGCGATCAGCAGCCCGCTGATCATGGGCGCCGATGCCTGGGCGCCGGGGCTGTGGATCGGCCTGGGGATCCTGTTCTACGGCATCATCTATACGCTGGTGCACGATGGCCTGGTCCACCAGCGCTATTTCCGCTGGGTGCCCAAGAGCGGCTACCTCAAGCGGCTGGTCCAGGCGCACAAGCTGCACCACGCGACCATCGGCAAGGAAGGCGGGGTAAGCTTCGGCTTCGTCCTGGCGCGCGATCCGGCCAAGCTCAAGCAGGAACTGAAAGCCCAGCGCGAGGCCGGGATCGCCGTGGTGCGTGATGCACTGGTGGATTGAATTCTCTAGCTTACCTGGTTCGTCACCCCGCACTTGATGCGGGGTCCCGCTTACTTTTGGCGCGGCGTTCCAAGAACAGCGGGACCCCGGGTCAAGCCCGGGGTGACGGGGTTTGGTGAAACAATCTTGACATAAATAACCAAATCGGTTATATGCTCCGCCAGCAACGGGTGCGGGATCGGTAACGCGTGCCGCCCGAACCCGGCAAGGGCCGGTGCGTCAGGCATCACCCCGGATCGCGGAAATCAAGCAAGGCGGCAGGGGAGCGAGCCCGACCCGCCAGCTCCGCTGACCGCAGGGCCGCGCAGTCGGGTTTCAGGTTGTCCCCCCGCTGCCGTTCGCATGGAATAGACACTGGCCTTAGCCCGATCAGGCCAGACGGGTTCCACGCACCGGCCGCACCCGTTGTCTGTCCTCGTGCGCCCGCAGGCGCAAATCCAACATTTCCGCCCCACCCGCTCACCCTGAGCTTGTCGAAGGGTCCATCAGGATAAGGCCGGAGGGGGCTTCGACAGGCTCAGCCTGAGCGGGATTGGGAAGGACCGCGTTATTCCGCCCGGGTCCAGATCCAGGTGCCGGCAATGGTCAGCACGGCCAGCGAGATCCACACATAGGGAAAGCCCACGGTGAACCAGGTGAAGCCAACCCCGGCGGTCATCGCCAGGATTGCCGAGACCTTGGCCCGGCGGCTGATTGCGCGGCGATCGCGCCAGTCGCGCAGGCCCGGACCATAGGTAGGGTGGTCGTAAAGCCGCTGGGCCCATTCGGGATGGCTGCGGGCAAAGCAGAAGGCGGCCAGCAGCAGGAACGGCACCGTCGGCATGATCGGCAGCGCCACACCGATCAGCCCAAGCCCCAGCGCAACCAGGCCGCCGGTCAGGTACAGCGGGCGCGCGATCACCTCAGGCGCCCGTATAGCGGCTGGCGGTATCCTGAATCAGCGCGATCATGTTGGGGATCCCTTGCGTCCGGTTGGAACTCAGCTGGTTCCTCAGGTCAAAGGGTTCAAGTGCCGCAGTCATATCCATGGCAGCCACTGCGGCGGGCGGTTGGTCCTGCACGGCAGACAGCACCAGGGCGATGATCCCCTTGGTGATCGCGGCATTGCTGTCAGCCAGGAAGTGCAGCCGGCCATCATCCGAGCGGGTGGGATAGACCCAGACCGAGGCCGAACAGCCGCGCACCAGCGTGGCATCGGTCTTCAGCGCATCGGGCATCGGTTCCAGCTCGCGCCCCAGCTCGATCAGCAGGCGATAGCGTTCATCGCCTTCGAGGAACTCATATTCGTCAAGGATGTCGGTCAGGCTGCGCATGGGGCGCATTTAGGCGCTGGGGCGACTGGCGCAACCCTGACCTTGTTCCCTACCCGCTCAGCCCGCCGGGCCGGGTGAGGGCGTAATAGATCACGTAGAACCAGCCGAAGAAGCCGTGGATGATCGCCCAGACCAGCGACTTGTGGAGGCTCCACGAAACGGTGACGGCAATGGCGCTGCCCAGGCCAATGCCGGCGCGGGCGGCCTGGTTACGGACTTCGCTCACAGGTCGACTCCCGCCGCGATGGCTTCAAGCTTGCGGATCCGTTCCTTCAGATCGGCAATCTCGATCCGGGCCATGCCGGCCGGGTGGCCCTGGTCCGGCCCGCCGCGCTGGGCGTCAAGCTCGCGGGCCTTGAGGCTCAGCCAGCCTTGCCAGCCCTTCAGCGTGGCGGCCGTTACCATGGCAATGGCCACCAGCAGGCTTGCAGCAATCATGAGGTTTTCGGTGAACATGGCGGTTCTCCTCGGGCTATCTTTCAGTCCTTGCGCTCGCGCAGGCTTTCAATCTCGTTGGCCAGGGCCGCGGTCGAGCGGCCATCGGTGGCAATCCGCTCCAGCACCTTGACCCGTTCGCGCAGGTCCTCGACCTCGCGCAGCAGCTCACCCTCGCGCTGGCTGGGAACCAGCCGCGCCGGCTCGGCCGACTGGGAGTCGCCACCTTGCGCGCGGTACTTGGCCATGCGGATGTTGGCGAATGCGGTGATCGCCACAATGATCACCACGGCCGTCCAGAAACTCATTTCCATCTTCCCCTTCCCTTACCCGGAAGTCAGTTTTTCGCGCCGTCCGGCAACTGCCGCAGCGCCTCGATCTGGCTGGTCAGGCCATAGCCACTGTCGGTGACGATCCGTTCGACATTGGCGAGGCGGTCCTTGATCGAGCCGAGTTCGGCGCGCAGCTGCGCGTTTTCCTGGCTGAGCAGCTTGACCCGCTCCATCGCCTCTTCGTTCTTGCGCGGGTAGACCGCCTGGCCCCAGGCCCCGTCGAGCGGGTAGCCATTCTTGATCCGCATCCAGGTGGTGATCACCCAGCCGCCCACGCCGGCGATGGCAATGGTCGAGATCATCGGCAGGACAGTCCGGATCACTTCAAGCTTTTCGGGATCCATCACACGGCTTCCTTAGCGGGGGCGGAGAGGGCACTGCGCTCATCGCGCAGGGCCTCGATCTGGGCGGCCACGTTCTCGCTCTTGTCGGTGGCGATGCGTTCGAGCACGCGGATGCGGTGCTCCAGCCTTTCGATCACGTCGCTGCGATCGGGCGTGCCTGCCGCGGTGCCCTGGGCGCCGATGGCGGCAATCCGTTCCTTGTGCTCCAGCCGGCGCAGATAGGTCTTGGTCAGGATGCCGACAATCGCGACAATGCTGCCCATCGCCACGGCCAGGCCCATGAATTCCCCGAATTCCATCAGTTGTTTTCCTTCGTATCGCTATCGCGCAGCGCCTCGATCTGGGCGGCGACGGTAACGCTCTTGTCGGTGACGATCCGTTCCAGCACCTTCACCCGGTCGGTGAAGTGGGCCAGCTGTTCGCGCAGCTCGGCATTCTCGGCCTTCAGCGCTTCGGTCGCCTTGGTATCGGCGCGGGCAGTCTTGCCGCCCCATTCGTCTTCCAGCGCATAGCCGTGCTTGGCGCGGATCCAGTTGTTGATCAGCCAGCCCCCGGTCGTGATCGCCACGATCAGGACGATGAAGTTGGGTCCCTCGACGAACATCAGCGGACCTCCTTTTCACGGCTTTCAAGCAGCGCCTCGACCTTGCGGGCATCGCGCAGCGCCTCGACCTTGCGGGCATCGCGCAGCGCCTCGATCTGGGTGGCCACATCATAGCCGCGGTCGGTGACAATCCGTTCCAGCACGCGCACCCGCTCTTCCAGCTCGGTGTTGTTGACGGCGTATTGCGCGGCCTGCTCGGCAGTGGCCTTAAGCTGCATCTCGGCAATCTTGCGTTGATGCCTGGTCCAGATCGCGATGATCGGGATGGTAAGCGCCACGATCGGGATCATCACCCCAACCAGACCAATCAATTCCCCCATGTCTCTTGCTCCTGTTAGTCCGGGTCAGTTGTTCAGCGCAGGCGTTCGATTTCCTCGGACAGGCGCGGGTTGGCGGTGACGTAGTAGAGTTCGACATCGGCCAGGCGGCGGTCGATATCGCGGAAGCTGGCACGGACATCGCGAGCCGTGCGGGCCGGACTCTGGCGGACGCGCTGCCAGAACTTCTGCTCCTGCTGGTCAACGTAAAGGTGCGGCGGCTTCTTGTTCGCCAGCAGCCCGGTCAGGAAGTAGAACGGGATGATCCCGCCGCCGGTCATGAACATCAGGCCGATCGCGGCGAGGCGTACCCAGATCGCGTTGATCCCGGTGTAATCGGCGATCCCGGCGCAGACGCCCATGATCTTGCCCTGGACCTTGTCGCGATAGAATGTGGTGCGCGGACTGTTCATCTTACTTCCTCCCCCGCTTGGCGAGCAGCTTTTCAACTTCGGTGAGTGGCTGGTTGTCGACCGCGCGGTCGTGCATCAGCCGGACTGGCTTGAAATCGGCATGGTCGTTCGAAACCAGCCGTTCGACGGTATCCATCCGCTCGTCTAGGCGGCGGGCGAGCTGGTAGAGCTCATCCAGCATGGCTTCGTCATCGACGGTCAGAGTGGCGGCGGTCTTCCATTTGGTGACATAGTGCAGGATCAGCCACGGCAGACCGATGAAGATCGACGGCACAACAATCAGGGTATCCCAGTCCACGGCTCAGGCCTCCTTGCTTTCGTCAGCGCCACCCGAAAGCGCCCGCTTCATGGCTTCCAGTTCCTCGTCGATCTTGTCCTGCCCAGCCAGGGCAGCGATCTCGTCGGCCAGGCTCGGCTGGTTGCGGCCATCGGCCAGGCTCAGCGCATCGGCGCGGCCTTCGGCGTAATCGACCCGGCGTTCCAGCTGGTCGAAGCGGGCCATCGCCTCGTCCACCCGCTCGCTGGCCAGCAGCGTGCGCAGCTTGACGCGGTTCTCGGCGCTTTCGAGGCGCGCGGCGATCGCGGTCTGGCGGCTGCGGGCTTCGCGCAGGCGGTTCTGCAGCTTTTCGATGTCCAGTTCATAGGCGCGCAGCGCATCGTCCAGCACGGCGATTTCAGCCTTGAGCTGGTCGGCCATGTCAGCGGCCTTCTTCTTCTCGACCAGCGCGGCGCGGGCCAGGTCCTCGCGGTCCTTCGACAGGGCGAGCTGGGCCTTTTCGCCCCAGTCGGCCTGCAGCCGGTCAAGCTTCACGGTGTGGCGATGCATCTCCTTCTGGTCGGCGATGGTGCGGGCCGCGCTGGCGCGCACTTCGACCAGGGTTTCCTCCATCTCGAAGATGATCATCCGGATCATCTTTTCGGGATCGTCCGCCTTATCCAACAGGTCGGTGAAATTGGCGGCGATGATGTCACGGGTGCGGCTAAAAATGCCCATCCAGGGAACTCCGATGGAGGAAGAAGACGATGCAGTCGGGGTGGGGGAACGGCGCAGGCGCTCCACTTCGCTGTCGAAGCGGGAGGCGCGCTGCGCCGTGCCGAACAGGGTTTGGGCCGGAGCCTCGCGGCGGGGGGACTGGGAACCGCCGGCGGGGGGATCGGAAGCATCCGGCCCAAGGGGGGAAAGGGGGTCGTTCACGGGATCGCTCACCGGGTCAGGCCTGCTGCGCCGCAGCCGACTGATCGGCGGCGGCCAGGACCGGGGCGCGGTCCATCTGCTGGGCCATGACAAAGACATTCATCGCCAGCATGGCCGCGACCGATGCCAGGATGGCCTTGTCGAGCTTGGAACGCTGGGAGAGGGGCTTGGCGAACATGGTAGGTGTCCTTCGTTGGTGTTGTTCACCTTTCAGCAAGCTGCGTGCCAATTTGCGTGAGGGGCTGATTTCTGCGGCCTTCCCGGCAAATCGACGAACGACGTGTAGTGGATATTGCGCGATGTTGGCAATTTTCGCTATGTGTTGGGAATGGAGCGGGACGTTCAGTTCATTGGCCAGTCCGGGGCCTTCCTGGATGCGGTGGAACGCACCAGCCGCGCTGCCCCTTTGCGCCGTCCGGTGCTGGTGATTGGTGAGCGCGGAACCGGCAAGGAGCTGATCGCCGAACGCCTCCACCAGCTCAGCAAACGCTGGGCCGAGCCGCTGATCACGCTGAACTGCGCGGCGCTGCCGGAGACATTGATCGAGGCGGAATTGTTCGGTCATGAGGCGGGTGCTTTCACCGGTGCTACCAGAGCGCGGGCCGGGCGGTTCGAGGAAGCCGACCAAGGCACGCTATTCCTCGACGAACTGGCAACCCTCAGCATGGGCGCGCAGGAACGGCTGCTGCGCGCGGTTGAATATGGCGAGGTGACGCGGATCGGGGCGTCCAAGCCGGTGCGGGTCGATGTCCGCATCGTCGCCGCCACCAACGAGGATCTCCCGCGCCTGGCGGAGGAGGGCAAGTTCCGCTCTGACCTGCTCGACCGGCTGAGCTTCGAGGTGATCACCCTGCCGCCGCTGCGGGTGCGCGAAGGGGATATCCGCGTCCTTGCCGAATATTTCGGCCGCCGCATGGCCAGCGAACTGCGCTGGGAGGATTGGCCGGGTTTTTCCGATGCGGCGATGGACCAGCTCGAAAACTACCAGTGGCCCGGCAACGTGCGCGAACTGCGCAACGTGATCGAACGCGCGGTCTATCGCTGGGACGACTGGGGCACGCCCGTCTCGCACATCGTTTTCGATCCCTTCGACAGCCCGTGGAAACCCGCGCCGCTGTTCGCGGCGGATAGCGGCCGCGCGCCCGGCGCACCGGCGCCGGTGCCATCGGCGCCAGCCCCTTCGGTCCAGCTCGATGCTGTGACCGATCTCAAGGCCGCGGTCGATGCGCATGAGAAGGCGATTGTCGAACAGGCGCTGGCCCGCCACCGCTACAACCAACGCCAGACTGCCAAGGCACTGGGCCTCAGCTATGACCAACTGCGGCACTGCATGAAGAAGCATGGGCTGACGGAGCGCGGCGGATAGCCCTTGCATTCCTGGCGGACTCAGCCTAATTGGCCGCCATCCCGAAATTGTGAAGCGATCGAGGGGCTGGCGCCGCAAGGGGCCGGCGCCGAACCGCTTTGCATGACCGGTCACACACGGAGAAACCCGCTTGGCGGATATCGCGCGCCTGATCGAGATTGTTGAGCCCGAGGCCCAGGCCCTGGGTTTCGATCTCGTGCGCGTGATCGTGTTCGGCAAGAGCGAGGTGGGTGACGAGGAAGTCACGCTCCAGATCATGGCCGAGCGGCCCGATACCGGCCAGCTGGTGATCGAGGACTGCGCCGAGCTTTCGCGCCGCGTCTCCGATGCGCTCGATGCGCTGGAGGAAGCTGGCGAAGTGCTGATCGAGGAAGCCTACCGGCTCGAAGTCAGCTCACCGGGCATCGACCGGCCGCTGACCCGCGCCAAGGACTTTGCCAACTGGGCCGGGCACGAGGCCCGCGTCAGCCTGAAGAACCCCGTCGATGGCAACCGCAAGAGCCTCCAGGGTGAACTGATCGGGATCGACGGTGATGCCGTCACGATCGAAGACAAGAAGTCGGGCCGGGTCACTTTCCCGCGTGCCGATATCCATTCCGCCAAGCTGGTCCTGACGGACAAGCTGATTGCCGCCACTCGCCCGCTGGATACCAGCGGTGCCGATGAAATTGTCGAAGAACAGGAAGACTGAACATGGCCAGTCCGATTTCCGCCAACCGCGCCGAACTGCTCGCAATCGCCACCTCGGTCGCGAACGAGAAGCTGATCGACAAGTCGATCGTCATCGAGGCGATGGAAGAAGCGATCCAGAAGAGCGCGCGCAACCGCTATGGTGCCGAGAATGACATCCGCGCCAAGCTCGATCCGCGCACCGGCGACCTGCGCCTGTGGCGCGTGGTCGAAGTGGTTGAGGTGGTTGAGGACTACTTCAAGCAGGTTGACCTGAAGCAGGCCGAAAAGCTGCAGCCGGGCGCCAAGATCGGTGACTTTATCGTCGATCCGCTGCCGCCGGTGGACCTGGGCCGTATCGATGCCCAGTCGGCCAAGCAGGTGATCTTCCAGAAGGTCCGCGATGCCGAGCGTGAGCGCCAGTACGAGGAATTCAAGGACCGCGCCGGCGAACTCGTCACGGGCGTGATCAAGTCGGTCGAATTCGGCCATGTGATCGTCAACCTGGGCCGCGCCGAAGGCGTGATCCGCCGCGATCAGCAGATCCCGCGCGAAGTCGCCCGCGTTGGTGAACGCGTCCGCGCCTGGATCATGAAGGTGGAGCGCCAGAACCGCGGTCCGCAGATCTTCCTCAGCCGCGCGCACCCCGAATTCATGAAGAAGCTGTTCGCGCAGGAAGTGCCCGAAATCTACGACAACATCATCGAGATCAAGGCCGCCGCCCGTGACCCGGGCAGCCGCGCCAAGATCGGCGTGATCAGCCGGGACAGCAGCATCGACCCGGTCGGCGCCTGCGTCGGCATGAAGGGCAGCCGCGTTCAGGCGGTCGTCCAGGAAATGCAGGGCGAAAAGATCGACATCATCCCCTGGAGCGAAGACACCGCGACCTTCGTGGTCAACGCGCTGCAGCCGGCCACGGTCAGCCGCGTGGTGATCGACGAGGAAGAAAGCCGCATCGAAGTGGTGGTGCCGGACGATCAGCTCAGCCTGGCGATCGGTCGCCGCGGCCAGAACGTGCGTCTCGCCAGCCAGCTGACCGGTTCGCAGATCGACATCATGACCGAGCAGGAAGCCTCGGAAAAGCGCCAGAAGGAGTTCGCCGAGCGCTCGAAGATGTTCGAGGAAGAGCTCGACGTCGATGAAACCCTCTCGCAGCTGCTGGTGGCCGAAGGCTTCAGCGAGCTGGAAGAAGTCGCCTATATCGAACTGGCCGAACTCGCCACGATCGAAGGCTTTGACGAAGAGCTGGCCGAAGAGCTGCAGAGCCGCGCCACCGAAGCGCTGGAACGCCGTGAGGAAGCCTCGCGCGCGGCCCGCCGCGAACTGGGCGTCGAGGACGCCCTGGCCGAGCTGCCGCACCTGACCGAAGCCATGCTGGTCACGCTGGGCAAGGCCGGGATCAAGACGCTCGACGATCTGGCCGATCTCGCCACCGACGAACTCATCGCCAAGAAGCGCACCGAACAGCGCCGCCGCGATGGCAGCGCCCCGCGCCGCTCCGCGCGCGACGAGGACAAGGGCGGTGTGCTGGGCGAATATGGCCTGACCGAAGAACAGGGCAACGAGATCATCATGGCGGCCCGCGCCCACTGGTTCGAAGACGAGCCAGCCGCAGAGGAGGCCGCTGATGCGGATTCCTCACAATGAGCCGCTAGGTTCCGACACCTCTGAAGCGCCCGAGCGGCGCTGCATCCTGACCGGGGATCACGGTTCTCGGGATGATCTGTTGCGCCTGGCGATCTCGCCTGACGGTCTGGTCCTCCCCGATGCCCTGGCGCGTGCGCCGGGGCGGGGCGCCTGGATCGGCGTCAGCCGCGAGCAACTCCAGGAAGCGATCTCTAAAGGCAAGCTGAAAGGCGCGCTGGCCCGGGCCTTCAAGGGCGCGGCGCTGGAGATTCCGGCTGACCTGCCCGCCAAGATCGAGGCCGCGCTGATCCGCGCGCTGACCGATCGGCTGGGGCTGGAATACAAGGCCGGACGCCTGCTGGTCGGCTCTGACCGGATTGCCGAGAACGCCCGGGCGGGCAAGGTCACGCTGCTGGCTCACGCCGCCGATGCCAGCGAGGACGGGTCGCGCAAGCTCGATCAGGCCTGGCGGGTGGGCGAAGAGCGCGAGGGTTCCGGCATGACCGGGATCACCTTGCCACTGGACCGGGCAGCGCTGTCTGTGGCATTGGGCCGCGACAACGTCGTCCATCTGGCACTGACCGATCATGCCGCGGCCGAGCGGATTGGCGCACCCCTGCGCCGTCTGCTCCGATTTCTGGGCCGCGCGGAAATGACTGGTGATCAAGACACGCTGCCGCAGGCCGGTTCGTCCGGCCAGCCTGCAGTCGACGACGAATTGAACGAAGGGTAATAGTACGAAATGAGCGATAGCGACAACAAACCGACTCTGGGCCGCAAGCCGCTGGGCCTCAAGAAGTCGGTCGAAGCGGGCCAGGTCCAGCAGACCTTCAGCCACGGCCGCACCAACAAGGTTGTGGTCGAGGTGAAGAGCCGCAAGCTCATCCGCAAGCCGGGTGAAGCACCCGTTGCCGCGCCGCCGCCCGCCCCTGAGCCGGTCGCTGCACCTGCTCCGGCACCGGTTGCTCCGCCGCCGCCGCCGCGTCCGGCCGCCTCGAACGAGACCCCGCAGGAACGCGTCGCCCGGATGCAGCGCGAGGCCGAGGAAGCGCGTCTGGCCATGCTCGAAGAGCAGACTCGCCGCGAAGCCGAAGCGCGTCAGAAGGCGCTTGAGGAAGAGCGTCAGCGCGCCGAGCAGAACCGCAAGGCCGAGGCCGAAGCGCCGGCTCCGGCCGCTGCGCC
>DKII01000027.1:310-4248 GCA_002454125.1 Novosphingobium sp. UBA6722 | reverse complement strand
ATGAAGCGGTGGTGCGGCTGGCTCATCACTGCACCAGGAAGGATTTGAAATAGACTGCGTCGACCCCGCCGAAGCCCTCGGTCTCGGTCAGCACCTTGTTGATCGCGCCGGTCAGCCGCTGCTGCAGCTTCTGCTTGCCTTCCGGCGTATAGACATCCTCCTCCGGCGTATCGGCCAGGACCACCAGGATCTCGCTGCGGATCGCCAATTCGTGCTTCTTGAGCCACATCAGCACGCGGCCATCGCGGCGGGTCGAGCAGGCCAGGTTGATCTGGACCAGCGCGGCCGAGTTCTTGAGGTTGGAGGTGAAGTCCTCGGTGAAATTGTAATAGCTGGTGCGGTATTCGCTGCCGCCTTCACCCTCGACATCCGCCGGTGCCTCGCCTTCCTTGGCCTCGGTCTTGGGGGCATAGGGGTCTTCCTCGCCCTTGCGGACAAGCTTGGGCTCGTTGACTTCCTTCTTGGCCTCGGCATGGCCGGCGGTGCCGCCGATCATCCCCGCCTGCACCAGCGCAAAGGTGCCGCCGCCGCCAGCACCGATCAGCACCACGGCACCGATCAGCTTGATCAGCAGCCCCTTGCCTTTCTTCTTCTGCTCGGCTGGCGGCGTTTCCGTCTTGTCACTCATTATCCGGTCCTGTCTTTAAGATGCTGAAATTTAGGCGAAGATGCCCGCATCCTTGCCACTGCCGTCGGCGCTGCGCGGGGCGGGATTGGCGGCAATGAAGCGGTCCTGCGGCTCGCGCCGGGCCGTTTGCTGGCCATGCTGCTGGCCGGCCAAGCTCTCACCCTGCGCGCTGTTTTGGCCTTGCTGCCGACCCTGCGCGGCGTTGCTGTCGGCGCTGGCGGTGACCGGCGGAACGGCAGCCTGGACGGCGCGGGCGAAGTCCGGATCAGCGCTGGCAAGAGCTACCGACAGGCCGGTGCTATCGCTGGCAAAGCGCAGCTCGACCCTGCCGAAATCGGCGTGGGCCAGGGCCAGGGTGGCGGCCTGCGGCTGCGTACTTTCGCGCGCGGCGACCAGCCGGTCGATCAGCTGGGCGAAGTCATGCCCAGCCGGCATGGCCGCGGGCGCGGTGACCTGGGCACTGGCCGGCGCTGCAACCGGGACGGCCACGAACGGCAGCGACTGGCTTGGGGTGGCCGCAGTAGCGGCGAGCGGCAGATCGGCTGCGGCGCTGGCCGCCTTTTCGGATGCCGTTTCGGCCAGCAACCGCAGCGTCGCAGCGACGCGCGGGGGCGGGGCCTGACGCGGCCCATCGCGCAGCAGGGTGACCGGCGGCAGAGCGGTCGGCACGGCCAGCGGCGCTTGCGGCGGCGTCTGCGTAGTGACTTCGGCGGCGGTCTTACCCGGCGCCAGGCGCGGAAGTGGCTGATCAGGCACCACGTTGACCGCAGGGAGGGCGGGGGACTGCACGGCCGACTGCGGCCGGTCGAGCGCAGGCTGGAGCGGCGCGGCAGGGCTGGCCGACGTAGCGGGGATCGGTAGCAGCGCAATGATCGCGAGGGCCGACATGTCCGCAACGGCAGTTTCTGCCGCATCCGGCAAATCCTTGCCGCCTTCCGGCAATCCGGCGTCGCTTGCCGGTGTCGCTGCCGGATCGATCAGGGCTTCTGGCACGGTTGCGGCCGGCGTTAGTGCGGCGGCGGCGCTGCTGGCCAGAATTGCCTCAAATTCGCTGTTTTCTGCGGGCTGCGAGCCATTGGGGAGAGCGGTTTCGACCGGCGCGGCACCGGTCATCAGCGCAGGCAGGGGGGCAGTGGGCAGCATGGGTCCGGATCCTCTCGCGGGTTCGCAGACTTACTGTTCAAGAGCCGTGCCAAGTGCCTTGCGCGGGGCGAGGGCGGGGGTCTGGCCGCGCTGGGCCAGCGCCCGCGCTTCGCTGCTGACGCGGGCTTCGACCGCGGCGCGGCTCCGCTCGGCGCGGGCCAGGTCCTGCTGGCGCTGGTCGGCCAGGCTGCGCGCGGTAACGGCATCGCGGGTAGTCGCGGTGCCGATCGCAGTGATCCCTTCGACAAAGCCGGTCAGCCGCTGGAGATCGGCCCCGGTCTGGCAATCGCGGCGCGCGCGGTAATCCTCTGCAATGCGGGCAGTACGCTCAGCCAGGGCATTGAGCTGGGCAAGGTGCCCTTCGGCCTCGGCCGCAGCGCGCAAGGCGTCCTGCTTGGCCAGCGCGCGGACCCGCTCAAGCCGGGTCAGCCGGCGCAAGCGCGCCGCTTCAGGCTGCATCGCTCAACAGCGCGCCAAGCGCGGCCTGGCTCGCGCCGAGCGACACCGTGCTGCGCGCGGGTTGGGTGAGGAAGCCGACGAGTTGGTCGTGCATGGCAATCGCGCGGTCGAGCTGCGGGTCGGCACCAGGACGATAGGCACCCATCAGAACAAGGTCGCGGTTTGCCTCGTAAGTTGCTATCAAAGCGCGAAATTCGCGCGCAAGAGCAAGATGGTCAGCTGGCGCGATATCGGCCATGACGCGGCTCAGCGAGGCGGCAATGTCGATTGCCGGATATTGCCCGCGCTGGGCCAGATCGCGGCTCAGCTCGATATGGCCGTCAAGGATCGCGCGGGCCGTATCAACCACCGGATCGTCCTGCGCATCGCCATCGGCCAGCACGGTATAGAGCCCCGTGATCGAGCCGCCCGAGGCGGCCGAATTGCCGGCGCGCTCCACCAGCTTGGTCACCGTGGCGAGTGCCGAAGGCGGATAGCCGCGCGCCGCGCCTGGTTCGCCCAGCAGCAGCGCAATCTCGCGCCCGGCGTGGGCGACGCGGGTCAGGCTGTCCATGATCAGCAGCACCTGGCGCCCCTGCGCGCGGAAGTGCTCGGCCAGGCTGGTGGCCAGCATCGCCCCGCGCAGCCGCAGGTTGGGAGCATGATCGGCGGGGACCGCGATCACGGCGGTGCGGGCGCGCTTGGCCCCCTGCATGTGCCGCTCGACAAAGTCCGATACCTCGCGGGCGCGCTCGCCGATCAGGCCGACGATCACGATCTCGGCCTCGGCCCCGGTCGCGATCATGTCGAGCAGGACTGATTTGCCGACCCCTGACCCGGCCATGATCCCGATCCTCTGGCCGATCCCGAAAGTGGTCAGCGCGTTGAGTGCGCGCACGCCAGTATCGAACGGCACCCGCACCGGGCTGCGATCGAGCGCACCGGCGCGTTTGCCGCCAGCGGGCCAGAGCGCCCGGGCGTGGAGCGGCGGTCCGCCATCGATCGGCTGGCCGGAGCCATCGACCGCGCGGCCCAGATAGGCTTCACCCACCGGGACCATGCCAGGCTGCCCACGCGTCCGCACCCGTGCGCCGGGGCGGAGCATTACGGTATCGCCCAGCAGCATCAGCAGCGAGCGGCCGTTGCGGAAGCCGATCACTTCGGCCGTCAGCGGCGCGACCCCGTGGGCGACTTCGCACAGCGCCCCGACGGGGGCATTGAGCCCGCTGACCTCCAGCAGGCCGCCGTCGCAGGTCGCAACCAGGCCGTAACGTGCCGGCGCGAGGTCCAGCGGTGCTTCGGCCAGTTCACCCAGCAGGCTGGCGCTGGCGTTCAGCAAGATCCCAGCGCCTCGGCCAGCGCGCGGCGCCACTGCGCCGGGCCATCCTCGATCCCGCCAGCCTGAACTTCCAGACGCAGGTTACCACGCTCCAGCGCCGGATCGGGCTCCGTCGCCAGGCCCGGCGGCAGGCGGTCGGCAATCAGGTCCAAATCGTCCGGGTGGAGCCGCAGCACGGCGGCATCGTCGGCCCGGGCCAGCATGGCGGCGGCGCGGGCGGCGCGCGCAGCCAGCGCTGCGGGATCGATCGCCAGCGGAGCCAGCGCCGCATCGCACAGCGCGGTTACGGTCTCTACCAGCCGTTGGCGCAGGGCTTCCTGCTGGCCGCTGTCGAGCCGGGCGAGGGCCAGTTCGATCTGCGAGCGGGCGGCGGTTTCCTCGGCGCGGCGC
>DKII01000027.1:0-253 GCA_002454125.1 Novosphingobium sp. UBA6722 | reverse complement strand
GTTTCCTCGGCGCGGCGCTGCTCGGCTTCGGCCTGGGCTTCGGCGATCCCGGCGGCATGGCCATCGGCCCAGGCATCGGCGACAGGGTCAGCCGATTGGTCGCGCGGGCGCACAGGCGCGGCGCTGAAGCGCGGATCGCTGGCAAAGCCCGAGCCGCCCGCCAACGCCGCAAAGGGCAGGCTAGACATATTCGTCTTCCCCGCCGCCCGCGCCGAACTGGATCACGCCATCGGCGGCGAGCCGGCGCGCCGCC
>DKII01000090.1:2088-3945 GCA_002454125.1 Novosphingobium sp. UBA6722 | reverse complement strand
CACAGCCCCTCGCTGGCCCCCGGCTTTACTCCCTATGTCCGCAGCGAGTCCGACCTTGATGCATTTTATGACTGGTGGCGGGCCGTCTTCGCCTATCTCCAGCGCCGCAAGGTTGCCCCCACCTCGGTCGGCGGGCTGATGCAGTCGGTCACCCTTGCCTAAGCCACCGGCGCGGGCTAACCGGAAATCCGCCATCGCGCAGATGGGCCTGTAGCTCAGTTGGTTAGAGCTGGCCGCTCATAACGGCTAGGTCGCGGGTTCGAGTCCTGCCGGGCCCACCACCCTTCCACAGCCCACGCGCGGCCGGCCGGGAGGGGGAATATATCATGCGCAAGAAGATCGGACTGGCCGTTTTGCTGGGCCTGGGCGTCGCGGCCGGGGTGGTCGCGTGGAACACTGCCACGTTCAAGCCGGCTGGTCTGGCCACGGCAGAAGACATCAAGTTGGCCGATGCGATTGCGCCCGACGTTGCGGGTGCCGCAGCGCGGCTTGGCGCCGCCATCCGGTTCCAGACCGTTTCCAACCAGGACCCGGCGCAGAACCGGATGGACCAGTGGAGCGGCTTCCAGACCTGGCTCCAGACCACCTATCCCGCTGCCCACAAGGCGATGCAGCGCGAGATCGTCGGCAAGGCAACGCTCCTCTACACCTGGCCGGGCAGCGATCCGGCGCTGCAGCCGATCATCCTGATGGCGCACCAGGACGTGGTCCCCGTTACGCCGGGTACCGAGAAGCACTGGAAGCATCCGCCGTTTGACGGCGTGGTTGCCGATGGCGCCGTCTGGGGGCGCGGGGCGATTGATGACAAGGGCTCGCTGGTGACCCTGTTCGAGGCTGCCGAGCTGCTCGCGGCCAAGGGTTTCACCCCCAAGCGGACGATCATCATCGTTTCCGGACATGACGAGGAAGTTGGCGGAACCGGCGCCCAGGCGGCGACCGAGGTCCTCAAGGCGCGCGGCGTCAAATCTCTGTTCACCCTCGACGAAGGCAGCGCGATCATCAACGATGCGCCGATCGTCGATGGCCCGGCGATCATGATTGCCGTGGCCGAAAAGGGGTACGCCACGCTGCGTGTCACCGCCAAGGCGCCCGGCGGGCATTCCTCGATGCCGCCCGAGGAAATCGGCACGGTCACCCTCGCCAAGGCGATCACCGCGATCCACGCCAAGCAGTTCCCGGCCCGGCTGGAGCAGCCCGGCTTTGGCACAGTCGAGGCGCTGGCTGCCGAAAAGGGCGGCCTGATGAAGGTCGTGGCTGCCAATCCCTGGCTGTTCGGCAGCCTGATCAAGTCGCAGATGGGCGGCACGCCTGCAGGTGCCGCGCAGCTCCACACCACCATCGCCCCGACCATGCTCCAGGGCAGCCCCAAGGAAAACGTGCTGCCCCAGGAAGCCTTCGGGCTGGTCAACTATCGCCTCGCGCCGTGGGACCGCTCAACCGACGTTCTCGCCCGCGCAAAGGAGGCGGTCGGCGACCTGCCGGTAACTTTCAGCTGGGAACGCAAGCCGGTTGAGGCTTCGCCGGTCTCCTCCACCACCTCGCAGGGCTGGAAACTGATCCGCGCTGCGGCCGAGGCAGAGGCACCGGGCGCGCCGGTCGCCCCCTTCATGGTCGTCGGCGGAACCGACAGCCGCTATATGAAAGAGGTCAGCCAGGACACCTACCGGTTCCAGGCAATGCGGCTCTCCACCACGGAGACCAAGATGATTCACGGCACCAACGAACACATCACAACCGAGAATCTTGCCAGCATGATCCGTTTCTTCACGCGCCTGATTGCCACCAGCGCAAGTTGAGCCTAAGGCGCGGCCCACGGTCGGGGAGTGGCGCAGCCCGGTAGCGCGCTTGCTTTGGGAG
>DKII01000090.1:0-2045 GCA_002454125.1 Novosphingobium sp. UBA6722 | reverse complement strand
GCTTGCTTTGGGAGCAAGATGTCGCAGGTTCGAATCCTGTCTCCCCGACCAAAAACCTGATTTCAGCCATTCCCGATCAATCTCTAATCGTCTCATAAATGGCTAATTTACAGCAATTTAACATTAGTTTTTGATCCCATTCAGCTTCATCCAATTCCAGGTCAGCCCGTTGGTAAGCTGGTAATCGTGTTGGTATGGTGGTACTGTCTTTTCAGTTACCAACATGCTCACCGACACAGCGATCCGCGCCCTAAAACCTGGCCCTCGCCCGATCAAGAAGTCGGATGGGGGCGGACTTTTCATTCTCGTCACGCCGGAGGGTAGCAAGCACTGGCGGCTGGCCTACCGATTCCATGGCAAGCAGAAGCTGCTCTCTGGAGGCCCCTACCCGCTCGTCAAACTCGCCGATGCCCGCAAATGGCGCGATGAGGCCAAGCTCGATCTTCTTGCGGGTCGCGATCCCTCAGCGGTGAGGAAGGCCGCGAAGCAGGCACTGAAGGCCGCGTCAGAGAATTCCTTCGAGACCATTGCAATGGAATGGATCGAAGCGCGACGCTGCGCCTGGTCGCCCCGTTACGCGAAGATCATCGAAACACGCCTGCGCGAGGACATCTTCCCAACGCTCGGTCACGAAGCGATTGCCGAGATTGATCCGCAGATGCTGCTGGTCGCGCTTCGCAAGATCGAGGCACGCGGGGCGATCGAGATGGCTCACCGTGTGCGCAACTATTGCAGCGAGGTTTTTCGCTTTGCGATCGCGATGGACAAATGTCGCAGCGATCCGAGCCGCGACATAGCTCCGGCAATGAAGAAGCCGCCACCAGTCCAACACCGCACCAAGGTGGAGGCCAAGGATCTTCCCGCGTTCTTCGCGAGGCTGAACCAGGATCAAGGCGAGGAAATGAGCCACCTCGCACTGCGCTGGACCATGCATACCATGGTGCGCACCCAGGAAACCCGCTTCGCCGAGTGGAGCGAATTCGAGGGGCTCGACACGGCAGAGCCGATCTGGCGCCTGCCGCCCAACCGGATGAAGATGCGCACCGAACACATCGTGCCGCTCTCCCCGCAGGCCGTGCAGCTCTTGCACCAGATCGACAAGGCCAATCCGTTCCGTGCAGCCAGCAACGAGCGGCTGGGCAAGTACCTGTTCCCGGTCGCAAGCAGCAAGAGCTGCACGATCAGCGAGAACAGGATGCTCGATGTCATGTACCGCATCGGCTTGCGCGGAAAAGCCACCGTTCATGGCTTCCGAGCCTTGGCCAGCACCGTCCTTAACGAGTCAGGTCTGTTCGAACCCGACTGGATCGAGATGCAGCTTGCCCACGTCCAGCGCGGCGTACGCGCCGCCTACAACTCGGCACGCTATCTCAAGCAGCGCCGGGAAATGATGGCCTGGTGGTCCAGCTATCTCGACAGTGCTGAGCTAGCCGGACTCCGCCAAGGCAACTAAACGACAGGCTGATCAATACGCTCAGCGTGACGTTGGATGCGGCCGTAACCAACAGGATCTGCAATCCAGCTGCTAACAGCTGACTCATGCCAACCGGCACCGTGGATGCTGATCCTGACCTGCGGCGGGAAAGTCCCTTCGGCGATCTTGCGGTAGAGCGTGGAGCGGGAGAGTCCCGTTCGAGCCAGGACCGTCTTCAGGCGAATTATGCGTTCGGTATTCGACATGGGGTAGTTCCACTATCAGCAGCTCAACCCCTCCTGATAGAACATAATGGGAACATTTACTTTCGATTCAAGCCTGAAAATTCTGGTCAATGATGATGCCAAATCAGCGATACGACGAAACTGGCAAGATATGGGACTTCTTTGGAAGCCTGGGGAAACAAGCGGACAGATCGCGCGAGCCTGAAACGCTATGCTTCATGCGCATCATTTCGACTAATGTGTTGCAAGTTTCGCACAGTCTCCGCCATGTCCGAGGGTGCGGACACTCCGGAACGTCATCTTTGAAGCGTGCGTATCTGAAATGCGGTCGCTTTGGGCGTTGAACCAGTGCGTCAAATTCTCGGTTAGCGTCCGCGCTCGTGGTG
>DKII01000142.1 GCA_002454125.1 Novosphingobium sp. UBA6722 | reverse complement strand
GTCCCTGACGGTCCGGGCAAGGAAATCCAGCCGCAGGTCGAAGCGGCGCGCAAGGCCCGGCTGCAGGGGTTCGTCGAATTCAACAAGATGTTTACCGAAGGATCAGGGGCATGAAGCGTTTGCAGGGCAAGGTCGCCATCGTGACCGGCGGTGGCGGCGGTATCGGGTCGGCGGTTGCGCGGCGGATGGTGAACGAAGGCGCACAGGTGGCCATTGCCGACGTCTTTTTCGATTCCGCGCAGGCGGCTGCCGGTCAGCTGGGCGATGCCGCGATTGCGATCCAGTTCGATGCCCTCGATCCCGCCTCGATCGAGGCGATGGTCGAACGCACCGTCAGCCACTTCGGCCGGCTCGACATCCTCCACAACAACGCCGCGATGACCGATCCGGCCAAGCATCCGCTCGACACCGATGCGGTCAACATCCCGGTCGATATCTGGAACGAGATCATCGACATCAACCTGCGCGGCTATCTGCTCGGCTGCAAATACGCGATTCCGCACATGATTCGCGGCGGCGGCGGATCGATCATCAACACCGCATCGAACAGCGGCTCGGCAGGCGATCTGGCACGTATCGCCTATGGCGCGTCCAAAGGCGCGATCATCACCATGACCAAATATATCGCGACCCAGCACGGCCACCAGAACATCCGGTGCAACTCGGTCGCGCCCGGAGTCGTGCTGACCGCGGCGCTCGAGAAGACGGCGCCCGGGCTCAAGGAAATCATCAAGCGCCATGTCCTGACGCCCGAGTTCGGGACTCCCGATGACATCGCCGCGCTGGTCGCCTTTCTGGCCTCGGACGAGAGCCGCTACATCACCGGCGAAAACATCTCGATCTCGGGTGGCGGGCTGATCCACCAGCCGCATTATGCCGATCTGATGGACCTTATGGCAAAGGCGATGGGGTGAGTCCGCCGCTGACCGTCGCCGGGCTGGAGGCCGCAGCACGTCAGACTACCGGGCTGACCGATTTCGGTCCGGACACCGGCTGGCGCGAGGGCTTCCAGCGGCTTGTCGCGGCAGTCGAGGCGATGGGGCCCAATGACCAGCTGCGCCATCTGGCGACGCACAATATCGTCGGGCAGCTCAGCACCCGGTTGCGGTTCGTCGAGGATGACCGCCTCCACCCCGAGATTGCCGCGCAAGCGATCGATCCGCCGCTCATCGTTGTTGGCCTGCCGCGCACCGGTACAACCATCAGCTATGATCTGCTGTGCCTCGACCCTGCTGCCCGCGCCCCGCGCGAATGGGAATGGTACATTCCCTGGCCGCCGACCGAGACGGCGCGTTTCGATACCGACCCGCGCATCGCCGAGGTCACTGCGATGTACGACAACTGGCTCCAGCACGCGCCGCAACTGCTCGACATCCAGCGTTTCGACTGCACCCAGCCGGGCGAATGCAACCATGGCATGCAGTACCACTTCGGCAGCACCAATTTTCCGGCCGAACTTGGTGTGCCCGATTATGCGCGCTGGCTGCGTGAAGGCCGGGTGGAAGGGCAGTATGTCTCGCACCGACGATTGCTGCAGAATTTCCAGTGGAAGGGACCCAAAGGCCGCTGGACGCTCAAATCGCCGCAGCACCTGTTCGATCTGCCCGCATTGCTCGAGGCCTATCCAGGCGCGATGCTGGTATGGACACACCGCGACCCGGCTCTGACATTCTCCTCGCTCTCCAGCTTCATCGCCGGCTTTCTGGCGGCGTTCGGCGGAGACAAGGACAAGGCGGCCATCGGCCGCGATGTCGTGGAAACCTGGATTGCGGGGATGAACCGTGCGCTCGCCGCACGCGCCGATCCGGCCATCGAAAGCCGCATCATCGATCTGGCGCACAAGGATGTCGTTGCCGATCCAATGGGCGCGATCCGGCGGATCCACACACGCTTCGGGCTGGATTTCAGCGATGCCCACCAGCTGCGGATCGATCGGTTTCTGGCCGACAATCCCGCGGCACAGCGCATCGGCAGGCACCAGCATTCGCCCGAACAATACGGCATCGATGTCGCCGAAGTTCGCATGCGCATGAAGGATTACTACGACCGCTTCGGCGATCTGCTGGGGAGGCCGCAATGAGCGTGCTTGATCGCTTCCGCCTCGATGGGCGCACTGCGGTGCTGACTGGAGTCGGCCCTGGCGTCGGCGAGCACGTCGCCAAGGCATATGCCGAACTCGGCGCCAATGTTGTCATCTCGGCACGATCGCAGGATCGGCTTGACCGCATCGCCGGCGAGATCAACGCCCTGGGCGGCGGACGGGCGCTCGCGGTTGTTGCTGACGCAGGCAACAGGGCGGACCTCGAC
Organism: Novosphingobium sp. UBA6722; assembly: GCA_002454125.1. Taxonomy (GTDB): domain Bacteria; phylum Pseudomonadota; class Alphaproteobacteria; order Sphingomonadales; family Sphingomonadaceae; genus Novosphingobium. The sequence goes on along the minus strand of DKII01000142.1, from coordinate 1,131 downwards.
CGGCTCGTCACCAGCGCCCGTGCAACGTTCGGCGCGATCCACATCGTGTTCAACAATGCCGCCGCCGGCGTGGTCTACGCCCATGATGGCGGGCTTTGGGCCAATACCGATGCGGTCTGGAAAACCGCTATGGATGTCAACGTGATGGCGACGTGGTGGCTGACCCAGCTGACCGAGACAGACATGCAGGCGCACGGTCGTGGCTCGATCATCTCGGTGCAGAGCTGCGGAGGCTTCACCCCGATCCCGCCTGCGGTGGCCTATGGCGTGAGCAAGGCGGCGCTGCTGTTTCTGGTGCGCGAGCTGGCCAAGACACAGGCACCTCATACGCGCGTCAACTGCCTGTGTGTCGGCTCGATGAGCCCCGATGGCCAGGAGGCGGATATCCACAAGGGACTGGGCTTGGCGGAACGCAACGCGATCAAGCGCTTCGGCGCTGCCGACGAGGCGGTGGGGGCAGCGATCCTGCTGGCCTCCGACGCGTCGAGCTATACCACCGGAAGCACGGTGTTCGTCGAAGGTGGCCGCGTCGGGACGATCGCATGACCAACCCGCTGTATACCCGCGACCAGCAGGCCGCCGAGACGCGGGCACTGCGCCTCGTTGAACGCGCCGATGTGCGCGCCGCGCGTGAGGCGGCAAGGCGGCACATGCTGGCTGACCCGGTCAGCCGGACCGGCGATGGCGCGCTTCGGCTGGACAACGCGCTCGATCAATGGGTGCTTGCGCTGGCGATGCGTGAGGCCAATGGCGATACCGCCGACCCGCGCGTCGTGTGGAACGTTTCCAATCCGCCGCGCCACTGGTTCGGGCATGTCTATCACGGCGCTGCGGTCGCGGTGGACAATCCGGACAATTTCAACCGCGAAATTCCGATCGACGGTAGCGGACAATACCAGATCGACATTCGCTTTTCGGCTGACCCGCCGCAGTTCAGCATCGTGATCGAGATGGAGCCCGCGCATCATGCCGGACTTGGTCACAATATCGGTGCGCTGACCCTGCAGCAGCTGCTGCCGCACTGCGATGCAGACAATGCGGTGACGCTGACGGTCGGGCCGCAACCGGGCGGGCCGCTGCATTTGCAAAGCCAGCCGGGTCGCATCCAGATCTATACCCGCGACAGCCAGG
>DKII01000076.1:7839-8024 GCA_002454125.1 Novosphingobium sp. UBA6722 | reverse complement strand
GCATTCGCGAGCGGCTTGCCAATGAGAAGTTCGAACGCGGCGCTGACGAGCAATCAATCAAGGAAGCCGTGGCCGAAGAGATCGCCAAGATCCTCCGCCCGGTCGCCAAGCCGATCGACATTGTCGCCTTCCCCCGTCCGCAGGTGATCCTGGTGATCGGGGTCAACGGATCGGGCAAGACCACC
>DKII01000076.1:0-7784 GCA_002454125.1 Novosphingobium sp. UBA6722 | reverse complement strand
GGGCAAGACCACCACCATCGCCAAGCTGGCGCACTATTTCCAGGAACTGGATTACGGCGTGATGCTGGCCGCGGGCGATACGTTCCGGGCGGCCGCGATTGGCCAGCTTCAGGTCTGGGCCGACCGCGTAGGCGTGCCGATCGTGACCGGACCCGAAGGCGGCGATCCGGCTTCGGTCGTGTTCGATGCGGTCAAGGCCGCGACCGACCAGGGGATCGACGCGCTGATCGTCGACACGGCCGGGCGACTTCAGAACAAGCGTGAACTGATGGACGAGCTGGCCAAGATCCGCCGCGTCCTCGGCCGCCTCAACGCCGAGGCGCCGCACAATGTCGTGCTGGTGCTCGATGCCACCAATGGTCAGAACGCGCTCCAGCAAATCGAGATTTTCAAGGAGGTCGCCGGCGTGACGGGTTTGATCATGACCAAGCTGGACGGCACCGCGCGCGGCGGCGTGCTGGTGGCGGCGGCCGAGCAGTATGGCCTGCCAATCCATGCCATCGGCGTGGGCGAACGGCTCGATGACCTGCGCCCGTTCGACCCCGACCTTGTCGCCCGCGTGATTGCCGGAGTAGCCTGATGCCCGAAACAACCAAGCCGAAGTCCGGCTGGCTCAACCTCGTCGTCGATTACGGCCCGGTGATCGTCTTCTTCGCGGTCTACAAGTACTTCTCGCCCGCTGACCGCGAAAACAGCGTTGGCGAAGTGCTGGCGGTGATCAAGGGCACGGTCAGCTTCATGGTGGCAGCCGTGATCGCCCTGCTCGTTTCCAAATGGAAGCTGGGCAAGGTCTCACCGATGCTGTGGCTTTCCACTTTGCTGATCGTCGGCTTTGGCGGGCTGACCGTGCTGCTGCACGATCCGATCTGGATCCAGGTCAAGCCGACCGCGATCTACCTGCTGTTCGGCGTGACCCTGCTGGTCGGCGTCTGGCGCGGCAAGGCGCTGCTCAAGGTCTTGCTCGAAGCCGCCTTCGAAGGCCTGAACGACGAAGGCTGGATGAAGCTGTCGCGCAATTGGGGCTACTTCTTCCTGGTCCTGGCAGCAGTCAACGAAGGCCTGCGCCACTGGCTGTCATTTGGCGACTGGATCGCTGCCAAGCTGTGGGTCTTCCTGCCCGCTACGTTCCTGTTCACTTTCGTCCAGATCCCGATGCTGATGCGGCATGGTCTGGCGGCCGAGGAACAGGCCGACGTGCTCGAAAATCCGCCGCACGAATGACCCCACCTGTTCCAAAGGACAGGGGAAATCGGCCAAAAAGCGTGTGACATTGCCACCCGGACGGGCGATAGTGCGCGCCTGCCCACCGACAGAGTGGGTCAACCACAAGCTTCATATCTAGGGGGAAGCAAATGGCTAAGTTTTTTGGAAACCTGCACCTGGTGCTGGTTGTCGGGCTGATCGCGGCGGTGGCCGTGATGCTCCATTGGGCCGGTTCGGCCACGCTTGATGTCAATTCGGTGTTCCGCTGGCTGCACGTGTTCTTCGGCATCCTGTGGATCGGCCTGCTCTATTACCTGAACTTCGTGCAGGTCCCGACCATGCCGACCGTCCCGGACGAGCTCAAGAAAGGCGTCACCGGTTATATCGCGCCCAAGGTGTTCTTCTTCTTCCGTTGGTCCGCTCTGCTCACGGTTGTGACTGGCCTCGTGATCGCCTTCGTCAATGGCTACGGCCACCAGGCGATGACCTTCTCGGGCGAAGGCAACGTCAACCTGATCGGCCTTGGCATGTGGCTGGCGCTGATCATGGCCTTCAACGTCTGGTTCATCATCTGGCCGGCGCAGAAGAAGATCCTGGGTATCGTCGAAGCCACGGCTGAAGAAAAGGCCAAGCTCGCCCCGCGCGCGCTGATGGCAAGCCGCACCAACCTGCTGCTCTCACTGCCGATGCTCTACGCAATGGTCAGCGCAAACCTCGGCTGATCATTCAGCCAGACGGCGAAACGCAAGGGCGCGGCACCACTGGGTGCCGCGCCCTTTTGCTTTGGGATCAGTAACTCTTGGGGAGATCGGGCTTGTCGCCGATCACCTGGGTCAGGTCGAAGTCCTGCGGGCCAAGCCAGCCGTTTACGTAGTTGGCGTAGTACAGACCGAACATCAGCGCGGCGAGGATCGTCGCCCGCCGGGCAATCTTGCGCGGCTGAAAATTGGCCGGGGCGCTGTGAGCCTGCCCCTTGATCGTGGCCTCGCCAGCCTCCTCGTGGGTGCGGATGCCAAACGGCATGACCAGGAATGCGGCCAGCACCCAGAACATCGCGTAGATCGCGATAATCGATGTAATCTTCATGACCTATGGCTCCGGGAGGATCACGCGCACCTGGGGCTTCTTACCCGACCAGCGCTGCGCGGCACGGCGCGCCGCCAGACGCGCCGCTTCTGAAATTGCCTCGCGGTCATGCCGCGCCCCACCCTTGAGCTTGGTTAGCGCCACGGCCACGTCCTCGCGCGCCTCGGCGGTGAAATCGTCATAGTCCTCGTCCAGCGGCAGGCCGATGCCTTCGACGTGGACCCGACCCTTGCCATCGAGCACGACGATGACCAGGCCATTGGCGGCGAGCCGCCGGCGCATCACGATGGCTTCGCCATCGGCAGGCGTCAGGATGTCGCCATCGAGCACAAGCCGTCCGGCCCGCACTTCCGAGATCTTGCCGGGCTTGCCCGGGGCCAGGCGGATCAGATCGCCGTTCTGCTGCACCACCGTCTTGGGGATGCCCCAGGCCCGCCCAACCCGAGCCTGTTCGCGCATATGGCGCAGTTCGCCATGGACCGGCACCAGGATTTCGGGCCGCAGCCAGTCATACATGGCTTCCAGTTCAGGTCGCCCCGGGTGGCCCGACACGTGGATTTCGGCCTGACGGTCCGTCACCATCGTGATGTCGCGGCCGGCCAGCCGGTTCTGGATTCGGCCAATTGCGATTTCGTTGCCGGGGATCTGCCGGCTGGAGAACAGCACGACATCGCCCGCCTCCAGCGCGATCTGGTGCGTATCCTCGGCAATGCGCGAGAGGGCGGCGCGTGGCTCGCCCTGCCCGCCGGTCGCAAGGATCAGCACTTCGCCGCGCGGCAAGTTCATCGCCGTGTCAAAGTCGACCAGGTCCGGCAGGTTCTTCAAATAGCCGCTGGCCTGAGCAGTGCGGATGATCCGGTCGAGCGAGCGGCCTGCAACGCAGAGCCGCCGCTTGGTCGCCACGGCCACCTCGCCCAGCGTCTGCAGCCGGGCCACGTTGGAGGCGAAGGTCGTGACCAGCACCCGCTTGCCGTGGTGCCGGCCCACCTCTTCCAGCAAGGCTGCCCGCACCGCGCCTTCCGACCCCGATGACTTGGGATTGAACACGTTGGTCGAATCGCAAACCAGCGCCAACACGCCCTGGTCCCCGATCGCGGTCAACTCGGCGGCGGTTGCCGGCACGCCCACCAGCGGATCGTCATCCAGCTTCCAGTCACCGGTGTGGAACACCCGGCCGTAGGGCGTCTCGATCACCAGCGCATTGCCTTCGGCAATCGAGTGGGCCAGCGGCAGGTAGCGCATGGAGAACGGACCCAGCTGGAACGGCTCCAGATGGTCGATCACCTTGAGCTGGACCTCCTTGAGCAAGCCGGCTTCCTGCAGCTTATCAGCCACAAGCCGCGCGGTGAAGGGCGTGGCATAAAGCGGCACGCCCAGTTCCTGCGCGAAATAGGGCACGGCGCCGATATGATCCTCATGCGCGTGAGTCAGGACCACGCCGAGCAGGTCCTTCTTGCGTTCTTCGATGAATTCCAGATCGGCAAAAACCAGTTCGGTACCGGGATATTCGTTGGCGCCAAAGGTCATGCCCAGATCGACCATCAGCCATTTGCCGTCAGCCCCATATAGGTTGACGTTCATCCCGATCTCGCCCGATCCCCCGAGCGCGCAGAACAGCAGTTCCTTGCCGGGCTTCACTTGGCTTTCTCGGCCAGAATGGCCATGCCTTCAAGGGTCAGGTCGGCATCAACCGCATCGAAGATGTCGGTGTGCTGGTCGAACAGGATGGCCAGGCCGCCCGTCGCGATGACGCGCGCGGGGCGTCCGATTTCACTGCGCATCCGGGAAATCAATCCTTCCATCATGGCGACATAGCCCCAGAACACGCCGATCAGCATCTGATCCTCTGTATTCCGGCCAATCACGCTGTTCGTATCCGGGCTGCGGATCGCGATCCGCGGGAGCTTGGCCGTGTTGCCGACCAGGGCATCAAGCGACAGGTTGAGGCCCGGCGCGATGATCCCGCCCTTGTAGGCCCCGTTGAAGTCGATCGCGTCAAAGGTTGTTGCCGTACCGAAATCGACCACGATCAGGTCACCCTGGTACTTGGCGTGCGCGGCGATGGCATTGACCGCGCGGTCCGCCCCGAGCGAGCGCGGCTCATCAACGTCGATCTCCATGCCATAATCGACCGGCGGCTGGCCAGCGACCAGCGCCTTCACGCCGAAGTACTTGTCGGCCAGCACTTCCAGGTTGTGGAGCGCGCGCGGCACCACGGTGGAGACGATGATCTTCTTGATGACCGAGCGATCGATCCCTTCGATCGTCAGCAGTTGCATCAGCCAGACGGCATATTCGTCACCGGTCCGACGCGGATCGGTGGCAATCCGCCAGCGTGTCTTGATCGTGCGGCCTTCGAACAGCGCGAAGACCACGTTGGTGTTGCCGACATCGATCGCGAGCAGCATTGGCCTAGCTCCGGTTGGACAGGTTGATTTCGCCGGCGTGAATGGCACGCAGCGAGCCATCCGCCAAGCGAAGTTGCAGCGCCCCATCGGGTGCGAGGCCGGCAAAGGTGCCCTCGGTGACATCTGCCCCCTCGCCCGCCCGCAGCGGGGTGCCGATCGGATGGGCCGCCGCGACCCAGCGCCGGATCAGCGGTTCCAGGCCAAAGGTGCGCCAGCGCTCAACTTCCTGGCCGACCGCCATGGCAAGGTCCTGCGCGAAGGCGTCGCGATCGATCCGCGCGCCGAGCTGAGCGAGCGCGATCGTCGTGCGGTCGGGCAGTTCCGGCGCCACTGCCAGGTTCACGCCGATGCCGACTACCACCCCGCCGCGCGCGCCCTCCAGCAGGATGCCGGACAGCTTGGCGCCATCGACCAGCAGGTCATTGGGCCATTTCAACAGAACTTCGCGGCCGGTGGGCACATGCTTGAGCACCGCTTCGCGCACCGCCAATCCGACGGCCAGCGCCAGTGTCCCGAGCGGCGGATCACCGGCGTGGCTGGCCACAAAGGTCGATCCCATGAAATTGCCATGCCCATCGAACCAGGTCCGCCCTTGCCGGCCGCGGCCGTTGGTCTGGCGGTCGGCTACGATCCAGGTGGCTTCAGCAACCGCCTCGCCGCCGGCAAGACGCTCTAGCAGCGTCCCGCTGGTCGAGGCGAGCTGCGCAAAGACTTCGATCAAGGGCTGGCTCAGGGCGCGATCAACGATGTTGCGGCCGAAAGCGACAGACCAGCAAGGCACTTGGTCAGCAGGTATCCGGCCGGCGAAATTGCCAGGGCGCAGACTGCCAGCAGGGCCTGGTGCATCCAGTCACTCTGCCCGGTGGCCTTCATCGCCGGCTCGTCGAAGTACATCACCTTCACGACCTTGAGGTAATAGAAGGCGCCGATCACGCTGGCGGCGATGCCGATCGCGGCGAGCGGGACCATCCCCGCCTCTACCGCCGCCTGGAACACCACGAACTTGCCCCAGAACCCGAACAGCGGCGGGATCCCGGCGAGGCTGAACATGATCATGGCGAAGCAGGCCGCCAGCACCTTGCGGTGGCGCGAGAGGCCGGCGATGTCGCTCAGATCCTCAACCGGTTCACCGTCCGCATCCTTGAGCATCAGCAGGGCAACGAACCCGCCGATCGTCATGGCGACATAGATCGCGAGGTAGACCAGCATGGCGGCCACGCCCTTGGGCGTCGCGGCAGCAAGGCCGATCAGCAGGAAGCCGACGTTGTTGATCGAGGAATAGGCCAGCAGCCGCTTTAGGTTGGTCTGCCCGATTGCACCCAGCGCGCCAACCACGATCGAGGCCAGCGCGGCAAAGATCACGATCGGCTGCCAGGCCGCGACCTGGTTGCCAAAGGCCGTCATCGCGACGATCACCGTCAGCGCCAGCGCCGCCACCTTGGGCGCCGAGGCGAAGAAGGTGGTGACCGGCGTGGGTGCGCCTTCGTAGACGTCCGGCGTCCACATGTGGAACGGCACGGCGCTGATCTTGAAGGCCAGACCCGCGAAGACGAAGACCAGGCCGAAGATCGCCCCGGTCGAGATCTTGCCATTGAGCGCGGCGGCGATCCCGGCAAAGTCGATCGTCCCGGCAAAGCCATAGGTCAGGCTGGTGCCGAACAGCAGGATGCCCGAGGCAAGCGAGCCCAGCACGAAGTACTTGAGGCCCGCTTCAGCCGAACGGTCATCGGTGCGCAGAAAAGCCGCCAGCACATAGGCAGCAAGCGAATTCAGCTCGAGCCCGATATACAGCGTCAGCAGGTTGGTGGCCGAAACCATCAGGCACATGCCGAGCACGGCAAACAGCACCAGGACCGGATATTCCGGGCGATAGGCGCCCACGCGCTGGAAGAAGGCTGGCGCAACCACCAGCGAGGCACCCGCCGCTGCAAAGATCAGCAACTTGGCAAAGGCGGCAAAGGCCGTCGCGGCGAACAGGCCCGAAAAGGCCAGCGTATCCGGACCGGCCGCGCCGTTGAACAGCGCGGGCGCGGTCAGCGCGGCACCGGCAGCGAGTACAGCCACTGCCAGCCAGGTGATAACGCGGGCGCCAGCATCGCTGCGGGACCAGGCGGCACCAAGCAACAGCACGAGACCCGACAGGCTGAAGAGGACTTCAGGCGCGGTCAGGCGGAAAGACTGGACGAAATCCATCAGTGCGCTCCCCCGTGCGCGGCATGTTCATCGGTGGCAGTGGCGGCCTTGGGCTTGGGTGCGGTCAGGTGCGCATCGCCTTCCGGCTTGGCACGGGCGATCCGGGCATCGAGCGCCGCAATGTCTGCCCGCATCGGCGCCAGGAAGCTTTCGGGATAGACCCCCATCCACAGCACCACGGCGGCGATTGGCGCCAGCAGGAACCACTCGCGCTTGTTGAGATCGGCCATGGCGGCCGCATCAGCGTTCTTCTGCTCACCAAAGGCGACGCGGCGGTAGAGGTAGAGCATGTAGGCCGCGCCCAGGATAATCCCGGTGGTGCAGACAAATGCCACCCAGCTCGACACCTGATAGATCCCGGCCAGGCTCAGGAACTCACCCACGAAGCCGCTGGTCCCCGGCAGGCCGATCGAGGCCATGGTGAACAGCAGGAAGAACAGCGCGTAGTAGGGCATGTTGATCGAGAGGCCGCCGTAACGGTCAATCTCGCGGGTGTGCAGCCGGTCGTAAATCACGCCAACGCAGAGGAACAGCGCGCCGGAGACCAGGCCGTGGCTCAGCATCACGACCATTGCGCCTTCCAGCCCCTGCGGGTTGAAGGCGAACAGGCCGATGGTGACAATCGCCATGTGCGCGACCGAGGAATAGGCGATCAGCTTCTTCATGTCGTGCTGCACCAGCGCGATCAGCGAGGTGACAACCACCGCAATCATCGACAGGGCGAAGATCAGCGGGGCAAACTGCGCCGAGGCTTCGGGGAACATCGGCAGCGAGAAGCGGATGAAGCCGTAGCCGCCCATCTTCAGCAATACCCCGGCCAGGATCACCGAACCGGCGGTCGGCGCCTGGACGTGGGCATCGGGCAGCCAAGTGTGGACCGGCCACATCGGCATC
>DKII01000082.1:394-3847 GCA_002454125.1 Novosphingobium sp. UBA6722 | reverse complement strand
GGAGCCATCCACCCCATCCGCTTTGACAACCGCCATGCAGTTAAACCGCCGTGGTGGCAGGAAGGTTACACTTGCCGGAAACTATATTCGCTATTCGGCGGTCCAGCCGCCATCCATCGAAATATTCGCGCCCGTCATGTTGCCCGCTTCGTTGCGGCACAAGAATACAGCGAGCGCGGCGACCTCATCGGGCTGGACGAACTTCTTGGTCGGCTGCTTGGCCAGCAGAACATCGTTGATCACCGCTTCACGGCTGAGATTGCGGGTCTTCATCGTATCGGGAATCTGGTTTTCGATCAGCGCGGTCCAGACATAGCCGGGGCTGATGCAGTTGGCAGTCACGCCGCTGGTGGCGAGTTCCAGCGCGAGCGACTTGGTGAATCCGGCCACGGCATGCTTGGTTGCCACATAGGGTGCCTTGAACGGCGAGGCGACCAGGCTGTGCGCCGATGCGGTCGAGATGATCCGCCCCCACCCGCGCGCCTTCATTCCCGGCACGGCCAGGCGGCAGGCGTGGAACACGGCCGAAAGGTTGAGCGCGACAATCGCATCCCACTTGTCGACCGGAAATTCGTCGACCGGAGCGACATGCTGCATCCCGGCATTGTTGACCAGGATATCAACCTCGCCCGCACCGGCCATCAGCGCCTCTACCCCGGCGGCGGTCATCAGGTCGGCCGCGACGTGGCGGGCATTCATTTCCTGGCACAGCGCCGCAATCTCTTCATCCGAGCCGAAGCCGGACAGGATCACTTCCGCCCCCTCGGCGTGCATTGCCCGGGCAATCGCCAGGCCAATGCCCGAAGTGGAACCGGTAACCAACGCGCGCTTGCCCTTGAGAAACATGCTCGACTCCGAATGTCTGTTGCGAGACAGTCCATTGCGGACGGGGCGCCCCCCTGTCTAGTACGAAGAGGCCGAAGGAAAGGGACGCACCATGCGGCTGGATGATTTTGACCCGAATTCAATCAACGTCGAGGACCAGCGCGGCACCGGCGGCGGTTTCCGCATGGGCGGCGCTGGCGGCAAGCTGGGCTGCGGCACGATCGTCATCGCGCTGGTGGGCTACTTCGTGTTCGGGCTCGATCCGGTTCAGACCATCGGCGGCCTGCAGCAGATGGATGGCGGCGCCGGTCAGCAACAGGTTGGACCGGCGGTAGGCGGCAAGACCAAGACTGAAATCTGCTCGGTCGATGAACTCAGCCGCGAATCTTGCGGCCGCCTTGCTTCGCTCGACAAGACCTGGGAGCCGATCTTCGCCGCATCGAACGTGCGGTTCGAGCAACCCAAGCTGGTATTCTATTCGCAGTCCGGCTCTTCCGGCTGCGGCGCGGCGCAAAGCGCGATGGGTCCGTTCTATTGCCCGACCGACCAGGGCATCTACATCGACACCGATTTCTATCGCGAGATGGAACAGCGGCTCGGCGCCGGGGGCGATTTCGCGCGGGCCTATGTGATGGCGCACGAATATGGCCACCATATCCAGACGCTGACCGGCATGGCCGAGCAGATCCGTTCCGCCCAGCAGCAGAACCCCAATCGCGCCAACCAGCTGCAAGTGCGGATGGAACTGCAGGCCGATTGCTATGCCGGGGTCTGGGCCGCGAAGAACCGGGACAAGATCGAACCCGGCGATATCGAGGAAGGCATGACCGCGGCCCATTCGATCGGCGACGATACGCTGATGAAAAGCGCCGGCCGCCGCCCGGTCGAGGCCGCCTTCACCCACGGCTCCAGCGAGCAGCGCATGGCCTGGCTGCGCAAGGGTCTGGAGACAGGCAATGAGGACGCCTGCGATACCTTTGCCGATCTGCGGCGCGGTTCATGATCCTTGCCGGGCGGAACCCGGGCGCATAGACTGGCGTTAGATCCAACAGGGGGCTGCTGGAGTTACCGCGCTATGCGCTTCGCCCTGATGCTTGCCTGCCTGATCCTTCCGGTCAGCGCGATGGCGCAGGATACCAAGCCGGCCGATGCGAAGCCAGCCGAAGCCAAGGAGCCCGACAAGCCGGTTGGCGATCGTGATCCCAGCATGGGCGATGCGGTGGCCACCCCGGCGTCCGACCTGAACCTCAAGAAGGACACGATCCCGCCGCTGCTGCTGGCGGCGCAGGAACGGCCCTATGTGCTCACCGGCCTTAAGCGCTGCACCGAAATCGCGGCGGCCGTGGTTGAGCTGGATGCCGTGCTCGGCCCCGATGTCGATCTGCCAGCCGATGCCAAGGGCCGCGTCACCGCCGGCCGCGTTGCCCAGGCGGCGGTTGGCTCGTTCATCCCGTTTCGCGGCCTGATCCGCGAGATTTCGGGGGCCAACGAGCAGGAACGCAAGATCCAGGCCGCCGTTCAGGCCGGTGTTGCGCGCCGAGCCTATCTGAAAGGCGCGGGCGAGGCGCGTGGCTGCCGCTATCCGGCGCGCTCGGCCGGCCCGGCCGATATCGCGGCGCTGAATGCCTCGGAGCCTTTGGGCAAGCCGGTCGCCAAGCCGCAGCCGAAACCCGCCCGCAAGCAACGCAGCAAGGGCGTAACTTTCACCGCAGAGCCGGTGGTCCAGCCGGTCAAGAAGTAGCTTTCGCGCGCGCCGGGGCTGCGCTAGCGGTCTGACCATGCGCCTGACCGATTGCCACAACATCGCCGATTTCCGCGAACTCGCCCGCCGCCGCCTGCCCTGGCCGGTGTTCGACTATATCGACGGTGCCGCCGATGATGAGGTGACCAAGGCGCGCAATACCAGCGCGTTCGATAGCGTAGACCTGGTGCCAGATGTGCTGGCTGGCGTCGCCGAGATCGATACCTCGATCACCCTGATGGGCCGCAAGAGTGCCCTCCCCCTGATGCTCTCCCCCACCGCATTGCAGCGCGTGTTCCACTGGCAGGGTGAGCGCGCGGTGGCGCGGGCGGCGGAGAAGTTCGGCCTGTGGTTCGGCATCTCCAGCCTGGCGACCGTCAGCATCGAGGAGACGGCGGCGCTCACCCAGGGCCCCAAGCTGTTCCAGCTCTATGTCCACAAGGACAAGGGCCTCAACCGCTCGATGATCGAGCGCTGCCAGGCCGCGAAGTTCGATTGCATCGCGCTGACCGTCGACACGATTGTCTCCGGCAAGCGTGAGCGCTGCGCGCGGTCAGGCTTTACCTCCCCGCCCAAGTTCACCGCCCGCAACCTGCTGGGCTATGCGATGAAGCCGCGCTGGGGGCTGGATTACCTGCTGCGCGAGAAGTTCAGCCTGCCCAACCTCGACACCCATGTCGCCGAGGGGACCGGCGAGGCCGTCTCGATCGCCGGTTACTTCAACACCATGCTCGACCAGTCGATGGACTGGAACACTGCCGCCGATATCCGCGCGCAGTGGGGCGGCACCTTCTGCCTCAAGGGCGTGATGAGCGCCGCTGACGCGCGCCGCGCGGTGGAGATCGGTGCCGATGCGATCATGATCTCCAACCACGGCGGCCGCCAGC
>DKII01000082.1:0-346 GCA_002454125.1 Novosphingobium sp. UBA6722 | reverse complement strand
CCACGGCGGCCGCCAGCTCGATGGCAGCCGCGCGCCGTTCGACCAATTGCGTGAGATCGTCGATGCCGTTGGCGGCGAGATCGAGATCATCTGCGACGGCGGCGTGCGGCGCGGCACCCATGTGCTGAAGAGTCTTTGCGCCGGGGCCACCGCCGCTTCGGGCGGGCGGCTCTACCTCTATGCCCTCGCCGCTGCCGGCCAGGAGGGCGTTGAACGCGCGATCATGCTGCTGAAGGACGAGATCGAGCGCGGCATGAAGCTGATGGGCGTGACCAGCGTCGACCAGCTTACGCGCGACCGGCTGCGCTGGCGCTGAATCGGCGACGCCGGAGGCGGATCGTTCCGC
>DKII01000080.1 GCA_002454125.1 Novosphingobium sp. UBA6722 | reverse complement strand
GGGGGCGTCCACCCCATCAGCTTTCGCCCCAGGCCAAGATGGAGCTGTGCAACGCCGCCCAGCAGGCCGAGGCGACCAACAACGCCCTGTTGCTGGTGGTTGGCTACACCGACTCGGTCGGCAGCGAGGAATACAACCAGACGCTCAGCGAAAAGCGTGCCAGCAGCGTGATCAACTATCTGCAGCAGGCCTGCCGCTGGAAGCCCTATCGCGTGCTGACCCCGACCGGCATGGCCGAGGCCGATCCGCTGGCTGACAACACCACCGAGGAAGGCAAGGCCCAGAACCGCCGGGTCGCCGTCAATATCCTCGTCAGCAAGAGCGTCGAAGGACTCTGAAGTAGCTGGGGGTGGGCAGCGCTCACCCCTTCGCTTTGGCCTGGCCCTTGGCCCTTGCCTTTAGCGCCCCTGACCCCTAGCGGCTCCGGCATCAGCCGCTAGGAGTCGAACATGGTCCCCCGCTACGCCCGCCCCGCGATGGTCGCGATCTGGGAGCCGGAAGCCCGCTTCCGCATCTGGTTCGAGATCGAGGCCCACGCCACGCAGAAGCTGGGCGAACTGGGCGTCGTCCCGCCGAGCGGCGCCAAGGCGCTGTGGGACTGGTGGGCGACGGGCCCCGCGATCGACGTGGCCGCGATCGATGCGATCGAGGCGGTTACCAAGCATGACGTGATCGCCTTCCTTGACTGGGTCGCTCAGCAGGTTGGCCCCGAAGCGCGCTTCATGCACCAGGGCATGACCAGCTCCGACGTGCTCGACACCACGCTGGCGGTCCAGCTGGCCCGCGCCAGCGACATCCTGCTGGCCGATCTCGACGAGCTGCTCGCCGCGATCAAGCGCCGCGCTTACGAGCACAAGTATACCCCCACCATCGGCCGCAGCCACGGCATCCATGCCGAGCCGACCACCTTCGGCAAGAAGCTGGCCGAGGCCTATGCCGAATTCAGCCGCTGCAAGGCGCGCCTGCTCGCCGCCCGGGCCGAAGTGGCGACCTGCGCGATTTCCGGCGCGGTCGGCACCTTTGCCAATATCGACCCCTCAGTTGAGGAATATGTGGCCGAACAGCTGGGTCTGGCGGTCGAGCCGGTTTCGACCCAGGTGATCCCGCGCGATCGCCATGCGATGTTCTTTGCCACGCTGGGCGTGATCGCCAGCTCGATCGAGCGGCTCGCGGTTGAAATCCGCCACCTCCAGCGCACCGAAGTGCTCGAGGCGGAAGAATACTTCTCGCCCGGGCAAAAGGGCTCGTCGGCCATGCCGCACAAGCGCAACCCGGTGCTGACCGAGAACCTGACGGGCCTGGCCCGCATGGTCCGCTCGGCCGTCACTCCGGCGCTCGAGAATGTGGCGCTGTGGCACGAGCGCGATATCTCGCACTCCTCGGTTGAGCGTTTCATCGGGCCGGACGCCACCATCACGCTCGATTTCGTGCTGGCCCGGCTGACCTCGGTGGTCGACAAGCTGCTGGTCTATCCGGAGCGGATGCAGAAGAACCTCGATAAGATGGGCGGCCTGGTCCACTCGCAGCGCGTGCTGCTGGCGCTGACCCAGGCCGGGCTTGAGCGCGATGCCGCCTACCGCCTGGTCCAGCGTAATGCGATGAAGGTCTGGGAAAGCGATGGCCAGCTCAGCCTGCTTGAGCTGCTGAAGGCCGATCCTGAAGTCGCCGCCGTGATGAGCGCGGCCGAGCTCGAGGAAAAGTTCAACCTCGATTACCACTTCAAGGCGATCGACACGATCTTCAGCCGGGTCTTCGGCGAGTAACTTGCCCTCACCCGGCATCCCGCCTAGCATCCCGGGATAAGCTGCGGGCGGTTATGGAGACTTGGGCAAATGCAGATAATCCGCACGGTGATTTGGGTGCTGGTGCTGGTGGCGCTGGGGCTGTTCACGATCAACAATTGGCAGCCGGTTGAAGTCAAGCTGTGGGAGGGGATCATCCTCGAAACCAAGCTGCCGGCGCTGGTGATCGTTTCGTTCCTGATGGGCTTCCTGCCGATGTGGCTGCTGCACAAGGGCGTGCGCTGGCGGCTTAACCGCCGGATCGGGCTGATGGAAAACACCGTCAAGGCCAGCTCGATGGGCAATCCCGCGCCCGTGGCAACATCCACCCAACTGGAAGCCGAAGCCGGGAAGGACCCTATCTGACCATGTCGAACCCGATCTACCTCGCGCTCGACGTTCCCCGGCTCGACGCCGCCGAAGCCCTGGCCCGCAAGGTCAAGAGCCATGTCGGCGGGCTGAAGCTCGGCCTCGAATTCTTCTGCGCCCACGGGCATCACGGGGTGCATGAAATTGCCAAGATCGGGCTGCCGATCTTCCTCGATCTCAAGCTGCATGACATTCCCAACACCGTTGCCGCGGCAATGCAGGCGATCCACGTGCTGGAACCGGCAATCGTCACGATCCATGCCAGCGGCGGGCGGGCGATGATGGAAGATGCCAAGGCGGCGGCGGGCGAACGGACCAAGGTGGTCGCGGTCACCATGCTGACCAGCCTCGATGAAAGCGATCTGGCCGCGACCGGCGTGGGCGGATCGGCCCATGACCAGGTCCTGCGCCTGGCGGACCTGGCCCATTCGGCCGGGCTCGATGGGATTGTCTGTTCCGGCCAGGAAGTTGGCGCGGCTCACCGGCAATGGAAAGACGGTTTCTTCGTGGTCCCCGGGCTGCGTCCCGCCGGCGGTGCGCTGGGTGACCAGAAGCGCGCCGTTACCCCGCGCGAGGCACGCGATGCCGGGGCTTCGGTGCTGGTGATCGGCCGCCCGATCAGCCGCGCCGAGGATCCCGTGGCCGCCGCGCGGGCGATCGAGGCAACGCTTTAAGGGCAGCGGATACCCAGTTCCCCCCATGCCCGTTCGTGCTGAGCTTGTCGAAGCACCGCCCTTCTTTTGCGTGGCAGCGCAAACCGCAAGTCCAAGTACGGTCCTTCGACAGGCTCAGGACGAGCGGGTTTTGGGAACGCTAGCGCGGGGTGTGACGTTTCATTCGCACCCATTCAGCCGAGCGTAATCACACCTAGCCCAGTTACGCGAGCCAAGGAGAAGACCATGAATTCGCTTCGTTTCGCGCTTGCCCCCATCGCCCTTGCCCTGTCCTTGCCGGGAACCGTTGCCATGGCCCAGACTGCGCCAGTTGCCGCCATTGCTCCCACCTCCACCCTGCTCTCGGTCAATGCCGAGGCGCGCTCGTTCCGCAAGCCGGACCTGGCCGTGTTCAGCGCCGGGGTGACCAGCCAGGGCAAGACCGCCGCCGAGGCGCTGGCCGCCAATTCGGCCGACATGAACCGCGTCCTCGCCGCGCTCAAGAAGGCCGGCATCGCCGACCGCGATATCCAGACCAACAATCTCAGCCTCAACCCGCTCTATGCCCCGCAGGTCGTCGGCCCGGATGGCCGGGTCGAAAACCCAGAGCCGCGGATCATCGGCTATCAGGTCAACAACCAGGTCTCGGTAAAGCAGCGCAAGCTGGCCGATTTCGGCAAGGTGCTCGATACGCTGGTCAGCGTCGGCGCCAACCAGGTCAACGGCCCCAGCTTTGAACTCGACGATAGCGAGGCCGCAATGGACGAAGCCCGCACCGCCGCCATGGCCAAGGCCCGCCAGCGCGCCGAGCTCTATGCCAAGGCCGCTGGCCTCAAGGTCAAGCGGATCGTCTCGATCAGCGAGGGCGGCGGCTACAGCCCGCCGATGCCGGTGATGTACGCCAAGGCCATGGCGGATGCCGCGCCCACCCCGATCGCGGCAGGCGAAGTCGGCCTGACCGCCACGGTCGCGGTGCAGTTCGAACTGGCACAGTAAACCGAACCCCCTCCCGTTCGTGTCGAGCGAAGTCGA
>DKII01000116.1 GCA_002454125.1 Novosphingobium sp. UBA6722 | reverse complement strand
TCCCCGCGAAAGCGGGGATCCAGGCGGATGTGTCCGACCATGGGTTCCCGCTTTCGCGGGAATGACAA
The DNA here is from genome assembly GCA_002454125.1 of Novosphingobium sp. UBA6722. Lineage (GTDB taxonomy): Bacteria > Pseudomonadota > Alphaproteobacteria > Sphingomonadales > Sphingomonadaceae > Novosphingobium. The sequence goes on along the minus strand of DKII01000116.1, from coordinate 4,920 downwards.
GGTTTGTGTCAATTGGCGATCAGAGACCCAGCACCATCTTGGCGATGATGCCGCGCTGCACTTCGTTCGAACCGCCATAGATGGTGGTCTTGCGGACATTGAAATAGCTCGGCGCGGTGCGGTGGGCCCAGTCGGGACCGATCGGGTGCTCGTTGTCGCCCTCGCCGAAGCCGCGGAAGTAGGGCGCGCCATAGTGGCCGGCCGCTTCCAGTGCGAGCTCGGTGATCCGCTGCTGGATTTCCGAACCCTTGATCTTGAGCACCGAGCTTTCCGGCCCCGGACCCTTGCCGGCGGCTTCGCCCGCCAGGGTGCGCAGCTCGGTATATTCGAGCGCGGTCAGGTCCATCTCCAGCTCAGCCACCTTGCGGCGGAAGAACGGGTTGGAAAGGAGCGGCTTGTCGCCGTCCATCTCGGTCGTGGCGATGGCCTTGATCTTCTCGATCCCGCGCTTCGAACCGGCAACCCCGGCAATGCCGGTGCGTTCGTGGGCAAGGAGGAACTTGGCGCAGGTCCAGCCCTTGTCTTCTTCATAGACGCGGTTCGAGATCGGCACGCGCACGTTGTCGAGGAACACCTCGTTCACTTCGTGCTCGCCGCCCAGGGTGATGATCGGGCGCACTTCGATGCCCGGAGTCTTCATGTCGATCAGCAGGAAGCTGATACCTTCCTGCTGCTTCACGTCGGGGTTGGTGCGGACCAGGAAAAAGCCCCAGTCGGCGTGCTGGGCCATGGTGGTCCAGGTCTTCTGACCGTTGACCACGTAGTGATCGCCATCACGCTCCGCCTTGGTGCGCAGGCTGGCAAGGTCGGAGCCGGCGCCCGGTTCCGAATAGCCCTGACACCACCAATCCTCGCCCGACAGGATGCGGGGCAGGAAGTGCGCCTTCTGCTCGGGCGTGCCGAAGGTGTAGATCACCGGGCCGACCATCGAGAGGCCGAAAGGCATCAGCCGGATGCAATCGGCGCGGGCGGTTTCTTCGGAGAAGATGAAGCGCTGCGTCGCGGTCCAGCCGGTGCCGCCGTATTCGACCGGCCAGGCCGGGGCGACCCAGCCCTTCTTGTGCAGGATGCGGTGCCAGGAGAGGAAGTCTTCCTTGGAGAGCTCGTCGCCCTCATCCTGCTTGCCGCGCAGTTCGGCCGGATAGTTCTCGGCAATGAAAGTCCGAACCTCGTCGCGGAAGGCAAGGTCTTCGGGGCTGAAATCGATGTCCATGGTCCTCGATCCTCTGATTATGCAGTTGCCGCCAAAATGGCCCGGATTTGCGCGCGTAGCAAGGATCGGTTGCAAGGCAGGACCAAAGACCTAAGCGGGCGCGAAGCTGTCGTTACGGCATGCTGGCCTTGGGGCGGGCGGGCGTGGTTGGCAGGTTCCGCCGCAATCGCTAGCAACAGCGGCAGGAGGGCCTTCTTATGCGCCGAATCGCTCTGGCAGTTGCCATCATCCTGCCGCTTGCGGCCTGCGGGCAAGAGCCCGCCCAGCAATCGCCTGACCAGGCTGCAGCCGAGGCTGTCGCCAAGGCGCCGCAGCCCGAGCCTGGGCAATACCGGGTGACGATGAAGGTCAGCAACATCACCTTTCCCGGGATGGACGGCGCGATGGCCGAAAAGGCGAAGACGATGTTTGGCGGCACCGGCCATACCAGCGAATTCTGCCTGACCCCGGCCGATGCCCAGAAGGGGCAGAAGGAATTCTACAAGCGCACCGCCGAGGGTGACTGCAAGTATGAGAAGTTCAGCGCCACGGATGGATCGATCGATGCGGTGATGCTCTGCCAGACCGGCAAGGGTATGACCGCGCGGACTGAGATGAAGGGGACCTTCAGTTCGGTCCGGTCCGATATCACGCTCAAGACCCAAAGCCAGGTGCCGGGCGCGCCGGGCGGCGGCATGACCATGGACGCCCAGATCATATCCGAACGCATTGGAGACTGTACTTGAGCCACCCGTTCCGTTTCGACCGCGCCATTTCCCGCCGCCCCGGTGCCTCGGTGGTCAAGGGGCTGCGCGCCGGGGGTGGCCCCGATCCCGCGCTCGAAGGCGTGCTGGCCGAACACGCCGCCTATGTCGCAGCGCTGGAGGCGGCCGGGCTGGCGGTGACTCTGCTTGATCCGCTGGAAGACTTTCCCGACGCGATCTTTGTCGAGGATCCGGCACTGGTCTTCCCCGACTGCGCGATCCTGCTCAACCCCGGCACGCAAACGCGCGCGGGTGAGGGCGCCTTCCTGCGCCCCACGCTGGCGGCGATGTTTGGTGCAGTATTGGACCTCCCCGAAGGCCATGCAGACGGCGGCGATGTGCTGGCGATGGACGGCGCGGTCTATATCGGCCTGTCCGCCCGCACCGACCGCACGGGCGCCGAGGCACTGGCCCGGCTGCTGGAAGGCACCGGGCGCAAGGCCGTGGTGGCGGAAACGCCGCCCTCCGTCCTCCATCTCAAGACCGCCAGCTCGATCATCGACGAGGAAACGATCCTCGCCACCCACGAACTCGCCGCCAGCGGCGTCTACAAAGGCTACCGCGTGCTGGAGATCCCGGCGGGCGAGGAAGCCGGCGCCAACGTGCTGCGCGTCAACGACACGATCCTGGCGGGCAGCCGCTTCCCGCGCATCCTGGACCTGCTGGACGGGCATGGGGCCAAGGTCGTGACCCTGGAGAACAGCGAGATCGAGAAGATCGACGCCGGGTTTACCTGCATGTCGCTGCGGTGGTTTGGAGGGCAGGGGTGAAAGGGGCATGCCGATCTATGCCCGCGAGAGTTCGGAAGCGTAGTCTAACGGCAAAGATTGCGTGTGCTGTTCGGTAAACGTGCTGCAGAGAATTGATCGTTCGAGACCGAGAGTGAACTGTCCGGACTCGACAGCATTGCAGACATGACAGACTAGTGCGAGCGTTGCGAAATGACTGAAGCACCATCGCATATCCGCCTTTTCGAGAGGCTCCAACTTACCTCCATTTTCTTTGGCCTGATCCACGGGTTTGCGATTGGCGATGAGGTCTTCGGCGGGATCTTTGGGGCGGCAATGATGGTTGCATTTACGCTGCTTGTATCTCGCGGGCGCAAGAATTGGGCTAGATGGGTTTGGCTCGTGATGTTTGTGTTTGGTGCTGCATTCATGATTTGGAACGCGCCAATAGTTTTCGCCCTCGGCTTTCCCGCAATCACTGTGGCTGTGACACTAATGCAGGCCTTTGCCTTGATTCTGATATTCACGCCTCAATCGGCGAACTGGCTCCGAGCCAACGCTGCGCAAGCGTAATGTCAGCTTCTCTCAGGATCGCCGACATTCTGGAGTGACGGAGACAGCTAGATAATTCTCCTATTCCCTCCACCACTCCACCACGCTGGCCATCCCCTCCTCCCCGCACTTGATGCGGGGTCCCGCATTTTCCGTTGGCCCGGCGCAAGGCCGCAAGAAGAAAGCCCAGCCCCGGATCAAGTCCGGGGTGACGAACTGAGGGTTGGCGCGGCCCGTTTCGCAGTCGCAGCATTGGCGCTTGACTCCCGCCCAGCATCGGGCAGTCATTGCACCCATGGGGCAAAGCACCGCAGCGTTTGATGAAATGCTTGATCCGGCCGGGGGCGTCCGCGCAGCCTATGGCGATTACCGCGAGTGGTTCGATGCCCAGGACCCGGCCCTGCTGCGCCGCAAGGACGGTGAGGCGGAGAACTTCTTCCGCCGCACCGGGATCACCTTCAATGTCTACGGCGACACCGCCGGGGAAGAGCGGCTGATTCCGTTCGACATGGTACCGCGGATCGTGACGCCCAGCGAATGGCGCAAGCTCAGCCGCGGGATCGAGCAGCGGGTGCGGGCGCTCAATGCCTTCCTGCATGATATCTACCACCGCCAGGAGATTGTCCGCGCCGGGCGGTTGCCGCTGCGGCTGATTGCGGAGAATGCCGCGTTCCTGCCGCAGATGGTCGGCTTCGTGCCGCCGGGCGGGGTCTATACCCATATCGTCGGGGTCGACCTGGTCCGCACCGGGCCGGACGAATTCATGGTGCTGGAGGATAACGCCCGCACCCCCTCGGGCGTGTCCTATATGCTCGAGAACCGCGAAACGATGATGGCGATGTTCCCGGAGCTGTTCACGCGGGTCAAGGTGGCCCCGGTGCAGGACTATCCGCGTCGGCTTGCGCGCAGCCTGGCGGCCTGCGCCCCGGCGGCGGCGGGGGACCGGCCGACTGTCGCGGTGTTGACGCCGGGCATCTACAATTCGGCCTTTTTCGAGCATGCTTTCCTGGCTGACCAGATGGGCGCCGAACTGGTCGAGGGCAGCGACCTGCGCGTGGTCGATGGCCGGGTCGCGATGCGCACGACCTGCGGGTACGAGCCGATCGACGTGCTCTATCGCCGGGTCGATGATGACTACCTCGATCCGCTGACCTTCAACCCGAACTCGGCGCTGGGCGTGCCGGGGATCATGGACATCTACCGCGCCGGCGGGATTACCATCGCCAATGCGCCGGGCACCGGGATTGCCGATGACAAGGCGATCTATTCCTTCATGCCCGAGATCGTCGAGTTCTACACCGGCGAGAAGCCGCTGCTGCAGAACGTGCCGACCTGGCGCTGTTCGGAAAAGGACAGCCTGGCCTATGTGCTCGACAATCTGGCCGAGCTGGTGGTCAAGGAGGTCCACGGATCGGGCGGCTATGGTATGCTGATCGGGCCGACCAGCTCGAAGAAGGAGATCGCCGACTTTGCGGTGAAGCTGCGGGCCAAGCCGGACAACTACATCGCCCAGCCGACCTTGGCGCTGTCGACCGTGCCGATCTTCACCAAGGCTGGGCTGGCCCCGCGCCACGTTGACTTGCGGCCCTTCGTGCTGGTCAGCCCCAAGGGGATCGAGATCACGCCGGGCGGGCTGACCCGGGTAGCGCTCAAGAAGGGGTCGCTGGTGGTCAACTCGTCGCAG
>DKII01000150.1:2467-2650 GCA_002454125.1 Novosphingobium sp. UBA6722 | reverse complement strand
GGGCGCGTGATCGCCTTTGGTGGCCGGATCCTGGATGCGCAGAAGACCGACGCACCGAAGTACCTGAACTCGCCCGACACACCGCTCTTCGACAAGGGCCGCACGCTCTACAACCTCCACCGCGCCGGGCCCGCCAGCCGCCAGACCGGGCGGATCGTAGTGGTCGAAGGCTATATGGACGTG
>DKII01000150.1:0-2404 GCA_002454125.1 Novosphingobium sp. UBA6722 | reverse complement strand
GGTCGAAGGCTATATGGACGTGATCGCCCTGGCCGCCGCCGGGATCGCCGATGCCGTCGCGCCGCTGGGCACTGCGCTGACCGAGCGGCAGATCGAACTGCTGTGGCGGCTGGTCGAAACGCCGGTGCTCTGCTTCGATGGCGACGCCGCCGGCCAGCGCGCGGCGATGCGGGCGATCACCCGCGCTCTGCCGCTGCTTCGCCCCGCCCATTCGCTGAAGATCGTGCGTTTGCCGGCAGGGCTCGATCCCGATGACCTGATCAAGCAGCAGGGCGTCGCGGCAATGGAGGCCCAGCTCGCCAATGCCCGCTCGCTGATCGAGGTGCTGTGGGAGCATGAGCGCGATGCCGCTCCGCTGGTCACGCCAGAGGACAAGGCCGGGCTCAAGGCGCGGCTGCTGGCCCATGTCGAGACCATTGCCGATCGCGACATTCAGGCGCTCTACAAACGCGAGCTGCTTGAGCGATTCTCCGAATTTGCCTTCCCGCGCCGCGAAAACCGCGACAGCCGCGACTGGCGCAAGCCGGCCGCGCCGATCCGCCGCGCTTCGGCCGTGCTGCGCGCCCCGCCGCGCGATGCGCTTTCGGCAGCCATCCTGGCCGGATTGCTGCGCTTTCCCGACCAAATCCACCGCCATGCCGAAACGCTTGGGCAGGCCCAGCTGGCCGACCCGCGGTTCGATGTTTTGCTGGATGCAGCCGACTCGGCAGCAATCCTTGAAACCGGCACAATCGAACCCATATTGGCCGAGCGGGGTTTGGCTGCCCCGACTCCTGAGGAATATGCCGCGATGCGCTTTGGCTTTCTGGCCGACGCCATTCCGCCGGAACAGGCCCGCTCTGAGCTGGCCCAGGCGATCGGCCTTTTGGTTGAGCGTCCGGCGCTGGAAGCGGCCCTGGCGGCGGCGACCAGGCGGTTTGAAAGCGACCTTTCCGAGGGGGCCTATGCCGAACAGCAGCGGCTGTTGAAGAGAAAACTGGAATTCGATGCGCGCTTGCGGCAAATGGCCAGCGCGCGAGCGGGGGCGGCGCAGTCCTCCCCTGCCAAACCAATGGCGGACTGATGGACGAAGACGACAACATCGGCGGCGGTAACGAGGGTGGTGACGCCCCGCTGATCGATCTTAATGAAGCCTCGATCAAGAAGCTGATTGCCCGGGCCAAGCGCCGCGGGGTGATCACTGTTGACGAGCTGAACGAAGCCCTGCCGCAGGACCAGATGACCTCTGAACAGATCGAGGACATCATGGCCGCGATCAGTGAAATGGGCGTAAATATCGTCGAAAGCGACGAGGACGCGGTCGATCCCGACGAGAAGGAAGTCGAGGAAATCGACGAGCAGCCTGAGGGGATGGCCGAACGGCCGGACCTGATCAAGCGCAAGGAAACGGTCGAACGCACCGATGACCCGGTGCGGATGTACCTGCGCGAAATGGGCGCGGTCGAGTTGCTCAGCCGCGAAGGCGAAATCGCCATCGCCAAGCGAATCGAAGCCGGCCGCGACACGATGATCCTGGGCCTGTGCGAAAGCCCGATCACCTTCCACGCCATCATCCAGTGGTCCGAAGCCCTCAACAATGAGGAAATGCAGCTGCGCGAGATCCTCGATCTCGACGCCATGCTGTCCAAGGAACCAGCGCCCGAGAATCTCTCCGAGGACGGCGAGGACGAAGGCGACGGCGAAATTTCCGAAGCCACGGCCGGCCCTTCCTACAAGGAAGAGGAAGACATCGAGGAAGAGGAATCGGCCGACGAAGAGGATGAGGACGGCATCGAACGCCGCGCCCGCCGCCCGGTCGAGGAAGAGGAAGAGGACAACACCCTCAGCCTCGCCCAAATGGAGGCCCAGCTCAAGCCGCACGCGCTTGAGAAGTTTGCCGAGATCACCTCGCTCTTCAAGAAGTTCGAAAAGCTTCAGGCTGAACGGCTTGAGGTGATGGGGGCCGGCGGGGTGTTCTCCGCCGCCAAGGAAAAGACCTATCAGCAGCTGCGCGAAGATCTGACCGCGCAGGTCGAATCGGTCCAGTTCCACGCGACCAAGATCGAATACCTGGTCGACAACCTCTATGCCTTCAACCGCCGCCTGACCGCCCTGGGCGGCCAGATGCTGCGCCTGGCCGAGCGTCACAAGGTCAACCGCAAGGACTTCCTCGACAGCTATGTCGGGCGCGAGCTGGACGATGCCTGGCTCCAGACCATGGCCGCCAAGGACAAGAAGTGGGCTGCCTTCGCCGAGAACGAGGCCGACGCGGTTGAGCGCATCCGTGCCGAAATCGCCGACATCGCCTCGGCCACCGGCATGAGCCTCAACGAGTTCCGCCGGATCGTGAACATGGTCCAGAAGGGCGAGCGTGAAGCGCGCATCGCCAAGAAGGAAATGGTCGAGGCCAACCTGCGCCTCGTGA
>DKII01000131.1 GCA_002454125.1 Novosphingobium sp. UBA6722 | reverse complement strand
AGGCGGCCGAGCGGTCGACCTTGGTCGGGTCCTTGCCGCTGAACGCGCCGCCGCCATGAGGCGAGGCGCCGCCATAGGTGTCGACGATGATCTTGCGGCCGGTCAGGCCGGCGTCGCCGTCGGGGCCGCCAATCTCGAAGCTGCCGGTCGGGTTGATGAAGTATTCGGTTTCGCGCAGCAGCACCGGCGGGATCACTTCAGCGACGACGCGTTTCACATAGGCGTGGAGCTCGGCTTCCTTGTCGCCCTCGTCATAGCCGGGGGCGTGCTGGGTGCTGACCACCACGGCGGTCGCGGCAACCGGCAGGCTGCCTTCATAGCGCAGCGTGACCTGGCTCTTGGCGTCCGGCTCCAGGAACGGCGCCGTGCCGGAGTGGCGATCGGCAGCCATCTTTTCCAGGATCTTGTGGCTGTAATAGAGCGTCGCCGGCATCAGGTCGGGGGTTTCGTCGGTCGCGTAACCGAACATGATGCCCTGGTCGCCCGCGCCTTCGTCCTTGTTGGCATTGGCATCCACGCCCTGGGCGATGTGGGCCGACTGGCCGTGCAGGCGGTTGATGAATTCGAACTGCTCCCAGTGGAAGCCGGACTGGGCGTAGCCGATGTCCTTGACGGTCTGGCGAACGGTCGCCTCGATCTCTTCCTTGGCGCCGGGGGCCCATTCGCCGTTCTCGTAAACGCCCTTGCAGCGGATTTCGCCGGCCAGCACCACCAGCTGGGTGGTGGTCAGCGTTTCGCAGGCGATGCGCGCTTCGGGGTCCTTCGACAGGAACAGGTCGACGATCGAATCCGAGATCTGGTCAGCAACCTTGTCCGGGTGACCTTCGGAAACGCTTTCGGAAGTGAAGAGGTAGTCGGTGCGCATCGCGTCCTCGATATAAAGGATTCTTTATATGGCTTCCCTAGCCTTTGCGGCGGCGGCTGGCAACCGTTCCTGCGGCAAGAAGAACTATGGCCCAGAGAAGCGGCAAGACATTGCCCAGGCGCGAAAACAGCGTCGGCGCCAGCGCAGCGGGCACCTGCCCGTCCAGCCGGCCCGGCTCCAGCCGCCCGATGTGCTGGCGGACCACGCCGTGCCCATCGACCACGGCGGAAATCCCGGTGGTGGTCGAACGCAGCACCGGCAGCCCTTCCTCGATCGCGCGCAGCCGGGCCTGAGCCAGGTGCTGCGGCGGGCCCCAGGCCCCGAACCAGCCATCGTTGGAAGGATTGAACAGGAAGTCCGGGCGGTTCTGCCGATCGACGACCTGGCCCGAGAAGATGATCTCGTAACAGATCTGCACCCCGGCCTTGCCGAAGCGGCCAAGCTCTAGCGTGCGCGGCCCCGGGCCGGGCCAGAAATCGATCCCGCCCGGCACCAGCCGCTCCACCCCAAGCGGTTCGAGCAGCCAGCGCAGCGCGAGGTATTCGCCGTAAGGGACCAGATGCGCCTTGGCATAGGAGCCGCGAATCGTGCCGCTGCCCTCAAGCGCGGTGACCGAGTTGCGCGCCCCAACCGCGCGGCCGCGTGCAATCTCAAGGTCGACGGTGCCGGTCAGCAGCATGGCCTCAGGCCCGATCGCCAGGCCGAGCCGGCGGCGCGCCAGCGCCGGGTCGGCGCCATAGGTATCGAGGTAGTACCGCTCCGGATAACCATCGCGCAGGTAGTCGGGCACCCCGCTTTCGGGCCAGAGCACCAGGCGCTCGCCCTGCCCGCGCGAGAGGCGGGCAAGCCGTTGGTACTGCGCCTCGAACCAGGCCGGATCGTTGAGGATCTCCTGCCGGATATCGGGCTGGACCAGCGTGTAGCGGCGGGCCGAAAGGTCTTGCGGCGGGGCGGCGAACTGAGGAAGCAACAGGGCGCCCAGGGGGCCAAGCACCAGCGCCACCGCGCGCAAATCCCGTTTGCGGCGCGCGCCGGCCGCCCACCAGAACCCGGCCAGCAGCACGACCAGTCCGGACAGGGCATAGGTTCCCAGCCAGGGCAGCAGCAGGGCAAGCCCGGGCCGCTCGAACCCGCCCAGCGCGGCGGCGCCCAAGGGGTTCCAGGCAAAGCCGGTAAACACCCAGCTGCGCAGCCATTCGCTGACAATCCAGCCGCCAGCCAGCGCCAGGACAAAGCCGGGCACCGAGCGCCGCGCCAACCAGCCAGCCAGCGCCGCCAGCGCCGGATAGACCGCAAGGTAGAGCGAAAGCAGCACCACCGCGACCCAGCCGAGCCAGGCCGGCATATTGGCCTGATAGGTAAAGGCCGTGGCGATCCAGTTGTTGCCGAGCGAAAAGTGGCCGACCCCAAAGCACCAGCCGGTCAGCGCCGCCTGCTGCCAGGTGGGTGCCTGGCGAACCAGCGCAATCAGCCCGGCAAGGGCGAGCAAGGTCAGTGGCCAGAGGCCAAGTGGCTCGAACCCGGTGGCGGCGAGCGCCCCCAGGACCAGCGCGATCTTGCGCGGATGGTTCAGGCCAAGGTCCAGCCAGCGTTGCAAGCTAGAACCTGGGCCTGATCACTTCGCGGATTCGAAAGTTTCGTCCGCCCCGTCGGTCGCGGGCTTGCGGCGCAGCGGCTTGCGGCGCGGCTTTGCATCGACCTGGGCTTCGGCTTCGGGTGCCTCGTCGGCGGCCGGGGCTTCCTCGCGGTTGCCGATCGCCGGCGGCAGCAGCGACGGGTCAAGCCCGGCAGCTTCGCCATCGCGGTCGTCACGGCGCGGGCGCCGGTCACCGCGATCGTCCTGGCCGCGGCGCGGACGCAGGCCGCGCCCGCCACGCTCTTCGCGCGGCGCACGGTCTTCCCGCGGGGCCCGGACAAACGGGTTCTCGGGCGGTTCATAGGGATTGCCGGCGGAACGGTCTTCACCGGTCTCTTCGTCGCTGCGCGGCGTTTCTTCCTCGCGCTCGTCGCGGCGGGGGCGATCCTCGCGCTCACGGCGGGTGTAGACCGGCTGGTCGAAGCTCGGGAAATCGCTGTCGGCGGTGAAATCGCCGGCATCGTCATTTTCCTCGCGCTCACCCTCGGCGCCTTCCTGCCAGCGTTCGTCGCGCGGGCGGCGCTGTTCTTCCTGGCGCAGCCGCTGGTCGGCGATCACGCGGAAATAGTGGTCTGCGAATTGCAGGTAGTATTCGGCCTGGACCCGATCGCCATTCATGTGGGCGTCCTGGGCCAGCTTGCGATACTTTTCGAGCAGCTGCGGGGCATTGCCCCGCGCGCGGCTGTCAATCCGGTTAAGCTGTTGGCCACCGCCACCGCCGCCCTGACGATTGCCACGGCCGCGCCGACGATTGTTGTTACCACGGTTATTGTTGTTCAAGGGTTTCAATTCCCTGTTTCAGCGGCTGTGGGGCCGCGCGACCCGTAATCCTCCGGTGGCAACCATCGCGCGCCGGAGCCCGACATCTGCTGTTTAAACCGGCCGGTCAGGGCCAGAATCGGTGCAAATGCTGGAGTGAACCGTGGGGACGCCTGGACGCGTACCAGCCTCGGCCTGCATCGAGACTTACGCGCTCGGTCCGTCAAAGCCAAGCGCTTTCTTGAATTCGAGCACGCGTGGGCGGCCGCCGAGGTCTTTGTGCAACACTGCCGAAAGCCCCGCCACCGCGCCGATCGCGCTGACGGCGGCGGCCTGGGTGTGCCCGATCTCGACCAGAGCAACCCCCTGTTCGGCCAGCAGGGCCGGGAGTTGCGGCACCAGCACGCGGTAATCATCCAGTCCATCCGGCCCGGCAAACAGCGCGCCGGCCGGTTCATGATCGCGCACGGTCGGATCGAGCGCGGCATCTATCTCGACATAGGGCGGATTGGCCAGAATCAGGTCAAACGGCCCGCCCAGGTTGTCGCTCCACCCCGCCGCATGCCAGTCAGCGCGAATCATCCGCGCCCGCTCGCCCAGGCCCAGCCGGGTGGCATTGGCCCGGGCCACCGCCACGGCCGGTTCAGACCGGTCGATCCCGATCCCGCGGGCCTGCGGCAACTCGTTCAGCAGCGCCAGCAGCAGCGCGCCCGAGCCGGTCCCGCAATCGAGCACCCAGGCTGCCTGCGGCCGCGCCGCCAGCGCCGCCTCGACCAGCGTCTCGCTATCGCCGCGCGGGATCAACACGTCGGGCGTGACCATGAAGGGCAGGCCAAAAAACTCCTGGTGGCCGCGAATATAGGCGACCGGTTCATGTGCGGCACGGCGCGCGACCAGCTCGGCAAAGGCGGGCGGGGCCGGATCGCGCATGTGGCGCAGGAACAGGTCCGAGCGGCGCACGCCCAGCGCCTCGGCCATCAGCAGCTCGGCATCGAGCCGGGCGGAATCGGTGCGCGAACCCAGCAGTTCGGTCGCGGCGCGGATCGCTTCGGCAACGGTCTGGGCGGCGGGCGGCGTCACTCGCCGAGCGCCGCGAGCCGCTTGGCCTGGTCCTCGGCGATCAGCGCGTCGACCAGTTCGGTCAGGCCCGGCCCCTCCAGGATTTCGGGCAGGCGGTGCAGGGTCAGGTTGATGCGGTGGTC
>DKII01000084.1 GCA_002454125.1 Novosphingobium sp. UBA6722 | reverse complement strand
GGGGGCCAGCGAGGGGCTGTGGAATGAGAAGACCAGCAGCGGCAGATCTTCGTCGATCGCAATGTCGATCCCGCGGATTGCTTCTTCAAGGGTCACGCCTTCTGGGGTCAGCGGAATGCGTTCCAGCATGCCGATCCGTGCCAACAGGCCGCGCAATTGCGGCACGCGCCACATCTTGGGGTAAAGCCAGGGGCCAAACTGGCGCAGCAGGCCCCAGTAGACGGTGGTGAGCGGGAGCTCCATCAACCCGCGCTCACGGTCGACCCACCAGGGCACGACGGGATGGTCGCGATAGTTCGGGCCGCCGCCTGCGCTGTAATCGAAGCGGGAGCGGACCGAAGTGTCGATCGCAATGCCATGGTCGGACAGGATGCTGGCAGTGTTGGGACCAAGCCCATAGCGTCCGGCGCGGTAGATCAGTGGCGTCGCCCCAAATCCCTGCTCAATCGCATCGCGCAGTCGGCGGAATTTCTCGCGCTCAAGCGTTGCCGGAAGATTTCCGGCGAACGAATTGAATTCGCTGACATCTTCATCATGTGGCGGGCTGACCCAAGGGTGCAGCTGCACCCCGACTTCAGCCTTGCCGGCAGCGATCGCGGGGCGCAGCGCCTCGCAAGCGGCGGGCGAAGATGCGATCGGGTAGTCGACCAGATAGATCGGCACCACACCCGCACCTTCGCAGAATTCCTGGAACCGAGCGAGCCGCGCCACCGAATGCAGCGTATAGCCTTCACGGCGGATGGGCTGGCCCCAGTCAAACTCTTCTTCGGTGTCGACTGTCAGGATAAACCGCTGACCACAGTCCGCAGGAAACTGCACCCGTTGGTCCGGAGCCGGCAAGTCGGTAATGCGAACCTGCGGCACGGCGCGGCTTTCCCCTTGTCTGCCGCGCGCTTAGCTGGTGCGGCGGTATCAGACCGCTTGGCTATGGTGCTCGGGCGCGCCGGTCAAGCCCGGGAGTGACAGGATCAGGTCCTGGCCACTACGTTCCAGCTTGCCGCCGGCCGCAGCGGCCTCGGCCCGCGCCAGCCGTAACGCAAAGCCGACGCCGAAAACACCCGCCGCGATGGCCTGGGGAATCGTGCCAGGGCCGGCTTCGAACAGGTCCTTGTCAGATCGCGTTGCCAGGGCGGCCGGGAGCGACAGGACAATCCGGGGCTGGCCGTTATCGCTGCCAATCGTCAGGGCCAGCCGTTCGCCGGGTGCGGCCGTGCCGGCCAGTGTGGCGAGCAGGCGCCAGGCCAGCCGCTCCACTTCCAGCCGGTCAAGCGGGACGGGGCAGGGGCCATCGGGCGCGGTGATGGTAAAGCCGCTGCCGCGCTGACCAGTGTGCGCGGCAAGTTGGCCGACGGTGGCGGTGACCACTTCGGCGACATCGGTTTCACCGGTTTCGAGCGCCATTGCCGCGCTTTCCAGCTTGGCGAGCCGTTCCAGCTCCTCGAAGGCAGAGAGCATCCGCGCCGCATCGCCGGCGATTGTCGCAGCAAGCGCCCGGTAATCGTGCGGGGTAGGCCCGAACAGCTGCTGCTGGATAACCTCGGCAAAGCCCTGGATCGCGTTGACCGGTGTGCGCAGCTCATGGAGCAATTGGCGGATCCGGTCGGCTTCGCTGTCAGTCGAAGCAACAGACGGCGCCGCGGCGCTCGGCCAGCGCCGCATCCGGCCCTGATGGCCCAGGAACTGACCGGTCAGCGGATCGAAGCGCGGGGTGGCGTCAACCCGCCAGGATCCGGCGATCGAGCTGCTGCCCTTCAGTTCGATGCGCCCGGCCGCAATCGGTTGACGCCGGGTGATCGCAGCCGACAAGGCAGCTGCCGATCCGGCCGCTGCCAGCATTTGCCCGGTAACCATCGGCGCAACACCGGGATCGGCCCAGACGATCTGGCCATTGGCATTGGTGGCAAAATCAAAGGCAGCCGCCGATTCCGGCACATGCAGGATGTGTTCTTCGCCCAGCGGCAATCGCGGTGCCTCGCCAGGGCCATCGGTGGCGCGGGCCTTGCGATAGGCCTCGATCCGCTTGACGATCGCGCCAATCGAGTCATCGCCCGGCTCAGGCCTGGCATCGCTTGAGACCGAGACGAACGGTGCCGCTTCGGGCTGGATCGCTTCGGCAGATTGGGCGGGCGGCAAACCCGGACGCAAAATGCCCAGCCGTTCAAGCTGATCGGCCAGGACAGGAACAAGATCGCTGCGGCTGCCCAGCCGGGCCCGGGCGGCGGGCGGCAAGGCGGGCAAGAGATCGGCCCATTCGGCCGGTTCCAGCCGCGCAGCATCAATCGCAGCTTCGGCCAGTTGCGGATCTGCCGCCGCCAGCGTGGCGATCAGGCGCGGCGAGCGCAGCCGCATCGCCTTGTCGCGCAGCATGGCGGCGCGATCGGCTGCGGAAATAGTGGCCGACAACTCCGCCAACCGCGCATAGGCTGCCTCCACGCTGGTGCCGCGCGCCTCGCTGGGCTGAGTACCAAGCAGGTCGAGCAACTGCCGATACTGGATGCGGCCCAGCGCGGTGCCTTCCGCGCGCTGGCGCAGGACCGTGGCAAGGCGATCATCGAAATGCATCAGGTATGCTCTGCTCCCAAGGGGGCACGGGTGACAAGCCGCCATAGCAAAGCGGTGCGGCAGCCATAGTGTTCCGATTGATGCGTTGCAAAGCGGGACGGTTGCGATATGAAACAATAAAATTATCGCGCAGACGCAGGGAATACTGTGAATATTGCCGTTCCGGGGCATTGTCCGGCTGCGGCAGACGCGAAAGGGTGGGTGTGATGGCAAATCTGGATGGAATCGACCGGCGCCTGCTCGCCGAACTGCAAGCCGAAGGGCGCGTCACCAATGTCGAGCTGGCGCAGCGCGTCGGGCTGACCGCGCCGCCGTGCCTGCGCCGGGTCCGCAGCCTGGAAGAATCGGGCGTGATCCGCGGCTATCACGCCGATCTTGATGCCTCGAAGCTGGGCTTCGCGATCACGGTCTTCGCCATGGTCAGCCTGAAGAGCCAGGCAGAAGATTCGCTGCGCCAGTTCGAAGATGCGATGAAGGGTCTGCCCGAAGTGCGCGAATGCCACATGCTGAACGGCGAGATCGACTTTATCCTGAAGATCGTCAGCAAGGACCTGCAGAGCTTTCAGGAATTCCTGACCAGCAAGCTGACCCCGGCGCCGAACGTGGCGAGCGTGAAGACCTCGCTGACGATCCGCACGGCCAAGCAGATGCCTGGGGTGCCGCTGGAGTAGGCAAGTTGGACCTTGCCGAGTTGAAGAATCGCGCGCTGACGTCTTGGATTACGACCGTTCCAAACGATGCAAGCCTTGCGGCATTCCTGGAAACGGTTCCGATTGACCTGCGTCCAACGGTCGATGCAGCAGTGCGATCGGCTTATGCTTGGGCTAATTCTTCCCTTTCTGAAGCTGTGAAAGAAGGGCCGTTTGATCTGGCGACGTTTCATCGCGTGCTCAGCGAGCAGTTGCTATCTGAATTTGACTGGATCGACGGGGCTGGATTGGCTGCGCTTCGTTCTTTCACTGGGTGGTACGCTTGGCACGAAGGTTACTTGGCCCAATGATTGACGCTGCTTGATGGATTAACCAGCCCGCTTCGCCAGCCACTCCTCCAGCCACTTGATCGTATAATCGCCGTGGATGAAGTCCGGCTCGGTCATCAGCGCCTGGTGCAGTGGGATGCTGGTCTTGACGCCGCTGATCACCATTTCCTCGAGCGCGCGCTTAAGACGCATGATGCAGCCTTCGCGGGTGCGGCCTTTGACGATCAGCTTGGCGATCATCGAATCGTAGTAGGGCGGGATCTTGTAACCGGCGTAAAGCCCTGAATCGACGCGGACATTCATCCCGCCCGCCGGGTGATAGGCACTGACCAGGCCAGGTGAGGGGGCGAAGTTCCAGGGATCTTCCGCGTTGATCCGGCATTCGATCGAATGGCCGTTGAACTCGATATCTTCCTGCTTGACCGACAGCGGCTTGCCATCGGCGATGCGGATCTGTTCGCGCACCAGGTCGACGCCGGTGATCGCTTCGGTCACGGGATGCTCGACCTGCAACCTTGTGTTCATTTCCATGAACCAAATGCGGTCGGCGCGCAGCCCGTCGCTGGCGTCGGCGATGAACTCGATCGTCCCCGCGCCGACATAGTCGACCGCCTTTGCCGCCCGCACCGCCGCCGCGCACAACTCCGCGCGCGTGGCGTCGGACATGCCGGGGGCGGGGGCCTCCTCGATCACCTTCTGGTGGCG
>DKII01000060.1 GCA_002454125.1 Novosphingobium sp. UBA6722 | reverse complement strand
CTGAATCGGCGACGGCGGAGGCGGATCGTTCCGCCCCCGCCGCTCCGGCAGGACTGCAAGGGGCTAGCTTCAGCCCTGCTTGGAAAGCCGCGCGATCTCGGCGTCGAGTTCCTTGACGATCTCTTCGCGGATCGACGGAGACAGCTTGTCATCCTTGCTGATCCGGTCGCGCGCTGACCTGAGGCCATCTGCGGCCTTGGCCATGGCCGCGCCGGCTGAGCAGAAGCGCAGCATCACCTTCTGCTTCTTGCCATCGGCACTCTTGCCCTCCGCTTCGAAGTTGGAGGTCTTGGCGCCGTCGGCGCAGGCGATGGCGATGTTCGCATCATCCTTGCTGCTCCAGGCCATCACGTGCGGGGCGCCTTCGCCGTGGACCCGCTTGACGATCACGCGGCGCTCGCCGTTGCCCGGAACGGGCGGCATATCCGGCATATCGGGCAGGTCTGGAACGGCCGCCAGCGCCTTCTCAACCTTGGCGTCGATCTCGGCCTCGCTCAGCGCCTTGTCGGTCTTGATGACGATGGTCTTGCCATCCTTCTCGATCACCCGGGTCTTGAGGTCGCTTTCGTCCTTCTTGTCGCCATTGCGCTCGACGATGACGATGCGGTGCTCCTTGACGATCTTTGGCGCAGCCGGGGCTTCGGGCGCAGCCGGAGCCGCAGGGGCGGCCGGGGGCGCCGGCGGCGCGGCAGTGTCCTGCGCGGCGGCATAGGAAATCGAGGCAGTCAAAGGCAGGGCCAGGGCGGCACCGGCCAGCAGCAGGCGGCCGATGGTGCGGCGCGCAGGGGTGGGATCAGTCATGGTCAGGCTCCTCAAACGATGGATGACAGAGGCCTCGCCAACCACCGGGCAGGCGATCGAAGCGGCCAGGGAAACGCGCGGGGCGCGGGCATAGTCGGCGATCAGCGCGCCGTAGGCGGCGCGAATGGCGTGGTCATGGCCGGCCACGACGCGGGCATCGCAGGCCGCTTCCTGATCGCGCCGCAGCGCGCGCCAGGCCAGCCAGGCCAGCGGGTTGAACCAGTGCAGCGCCAGCAGCGGCTGCACCGCGATATTCACCGCCAGGTCGCGGCCACGGTGGTGCTCCAGCTCGTGCGCAATGGCCAGATCGCGCGCGGCGCGATCAGCCTGGGCCATGAAGCCGGGCGGCAGGGCAATCACCTTGTCCGTCAAGCCAAAGGCTAGCGGCGTCGGCGCGGCGGGGGTTTCGACCAGCCGGATGTCCTCAACCTTGCCGACCGGCCGGGCCTTGGCCAGCAGCTCGGCGCGCAGGGCGCGGTAACCCAGCAGCCGCCAGACCAGGAAGCCCACCGCCCCCGCCAGCCACAGACCGATCATCAGCGGTTCGACCCAGGCAAAGGACAGGGCCGGCGGTGCGGCGGCAGCGGCCGCATCGGTCACCACCACAACCTCGCTGGCGGCAACTGGCACGGGCGCGGGCGCAGCCGGCAGGACCAGCGGCGGCAGGAACAGCCGAAGCAGCGGTAGGCCCCAAAGCGCATAGGCCATACCCGGGCCAAAGTGCCGCGAGACCGGGCGGCGGATCAGCAGGACCAGCGCAATCAAGGCACCGGTCGTGACGAGCGTGTCGGTGAGCCAGATCATTTGCGCAGCTCCTTCAACAGGGCTTCGATCTGGTTCAGGTCCTTGTCGCTCAGCGCTTCAGCTTCGGCCAGATGGGCGAAAAGGCCAGCGGCCGAACCGCCGAACAGCCGGTCAACCAGCCGCTTCGATTCGCCCGTCGCAAAATCGACCCGGGCGACGCGCGGCGAATAGAGGAAGCGCTTGCCATCGGGCGCGGTTTCCACCGCCTGCTTGGCGACCAGGCGCGAGAGCAGCGTCTTGACCGTGGCCAGCGTCCAGCCGCGCGCCGGGGCAACCGCATCGGCCACCTCGTTGGCCGTCAGCGGCGAACGCGCCCACAGCGCCTCCATCACCGCCTGTTCGGCCTCGCTGATCCGTTCGTTCTGCGGGCTATCGTCCGCCATGGCGCATCCCCTCGATGTCTACACACGTAATCGACTACGGATGTAAACATGAAGGCTGGATGAACAATGATGTGCGTTGAGGTTGATCCCAATCAATTCGCTTTGGAACGCGATGAGCTAGCACGGCGCTGCGGGACCGGGCCCCTCTGGCGATCGGATGATCGTGATGTCGGACCGCATCGGGTGTGCCCGGTGCTGGCTCTGATTGGCCTGGCCTAAGCATGGGCACCTCGACCAACAACATGGCAACGAGGAACACAGTAATGTCGCGCATTCAAACCAAGACGACTGCCCTGCTTTATGCACCGGTCGAGACTTTCAATCTGGCCGCCGGACCCGTTGGCTTCGCGCTTGATCTCTGCCGACAGCACGGGCTGGCGCTAACAGCAATGCTGCTGCACACCGACATGGCGCCGCTCGCTAGCGGGCAGGACTCGGCCGAACTGGCTTGTCGCAATTCCGACAACATGGCGATGCTGCATGCGCAGTGCAGCAAAGCCGGAACAACCCTTCGCACTATCAGCACGATCGATCATTCACGCGGCTTCTTCCCCTACATCAACGATCATGCGCGGCTGCATGACCTGGTGATCTGCGGGACCGACAATTCCTACCTGCTTAGCGAGCGGTTGGTCTGTGAGGCCGTGTTATTCGATGGAGGGCGGCCGATCCTGGCCGTTCCCCATGGGCACGTTGCTGGATTTGCCGCGACACATCTGGCGGTGGCCTGGGATAATAGCCGCAACGCAGCGCGGGCCTTGGGCGATGCGCTGGCCTTGCTGCCCGCTGTCGAAGCCATCACGTTCATGGTGATTGGCGACGAGAAAACCATCGCCACCAGCATCGGCCCAGATGTCCTGACCGCAACGATGGCCAGCCGCGGCATCAAGGCATCGCTGCGGCATGCGCAGAAGGGCTCACGCGGAATTGGCGCCGCGCTGCAAGAGGAAGCGCGCCGCGCTGGTGCGGACGTGCTGGCGATGGGGGCCTACGGGCATTCCAGGCTGCGCCAGTTCATGCTTGGCGGCGCCACGCAGGAAGTATTGGGCAGCCTGCAAATGCCAGTGCTGATGTCGCATTAAGCCGCCGATCCGGGCCGGGGACAAAGCCTCGGCCCGGAGCCTGGCAGATCAGTAAACCCGCTTCTTCGGCTTGATGTACTCGACGTCATCCGTCAGCGTGAATTCGTGCACCGGGCGGTAGTCGATCTTGACCTCGCCGCCCTTGCCGCCCCAGCCGTTGAACCAGGCAGCCGTGTGCTTCATCCAGTTGGCGTCATCACGCTCGGGGAAGTCCTCGTGCGCGTGGGCGCCGCGGCTTTCCTTGCGGTTGTGGGCGCTGTGCAGCGTGACCGAGGCCTGGCTGATCAGGTTGTCGAGCTCCAGCGTTTCAACCAGGTCCGAGTTCCAGATCAGCGAGCGATCGTGGACCTTGATGTCGGCCATCCGGGCATAGGTGGCGGCGAGCTTTTCCTTGCCCTCGGCCATCAGTTCATCATTGCGGAACACGGCGGCGTGCATCGACATGGTGCGCTGCATTTCGGTGCGCACTTCGGCCGTTGGCGAGCCGCCGTTGGCGTGGCGGAAGTGATCGAGCCGGCTGAGCGCAATGTCCGCCGAATCCTTCGGCAGTTCGGCATGGGCGGTGCCCGGCTTGATGTTTTCCTTGAGGTAGTGGCCGGTCGCGCGGCCGAAGACCACGAGGTCGATCAGCGAGTTCGAACCGAGGCGGTTGGCGCCGTGAACCGAAACGCAGGCCGCTTCGCCCACCGCGAACAGGCCCGGCACCGGCGTTTCCGGATCGCCATCTGGCCCGATCGTCATCACGCGGCCGTGATAGTCGCACGGGATGCCGCCCATGTTGTAGTGCACGGTCGGCACCACGGGGAGCGGCTGGCGGGTCAGGTCAACGCCGGCAAAGATCTTGCCGCTTTCGGTGATGCCCGGCAGGCGCTCGGCCAGCACTTTGGGATCGATGTGATCGAGGTGCAGGTAGATGTGGTCCTTGTTCGGGCCGACGCCGCGGCCTTCGCGGATTTCCAGCGCCATCGAGCGCGAGACGACGTCACGCGAGGCCAGGTCCTTCGCCGAGGGAGCATAACGCTCCATGAAGCGCTCACCTTCGGAGTTGGTCAGGTAGCCGCCTTCGCCGCGCGCGCCTTCGGTGATCAGCACACCCGCGCCATAGATGCCGGTCGGGTGGAACTGCACGAACTCCATGTCCTGCAGCGGCAAGCCGGCGCGCAGCACCATGCCACCGCCGTCACCGGTGCAGGTATGGGCCGAAGTGGCGGTGTAATAGCTGCGGCCATAGCCGCCGGTCGCAAGGACCACGGCCTTGGAACGGAAGCGGTGGATCGAGCCATCGTCCATGCACAGCGCGATCACGCCGCGGCATTCCCCGTTCTCCATGATCAGGTCGATCGCGAAGTATTCGATGAAGAAGTCCGAATTGTACTTCAGGCTCTGCTGGTAGAGCGCGTGCAGCATGGCGTGGCCGGTGCGGTCGGCCGCGGCGCAAGTGCGCTGCACCGGCGGGCCTTCGCCCATGTTCTGCATGTGGCCGCCGAACGGGCGCTGGTAGAT
>DKII01000037.1 GCA_002454125.1 Novosphingobium sp. UBA6722 | reverse complement strand
TCCCAGCCCAGGCCCCAGGCGCCCAGCGTCGGGCTTTCCCAGTCATCCTCGACAAAGCGGATGTCATGGGCCAGCGGATCGACGCCGATTTCGGCCAGCGACTGCAGGTAGAGTTCCTGCAGGTTCTCCGGGTTCGGCTTCAGGATCACCTGGTACTGGTAATAGTGCTGCAGCCGGTTCGGGTTCTCGCCATAGCGGCCATCGGTCGGCCGGCGGCTCGGCTGGACATAGGCGGCCTTCCAAGGCTCCGGGCCCAGCGCGCGCAGCGTGGTGGCGGGGTGAAAGGTGCCAGCCCCCATGCGCATGTCATAGGGCTGCAGGATCAGGCAACCCTGCGCGCTCCAGAACGCGTGGAGCCGCAGGATCATCTCCTGGAACGAAAGCGGGCGAGTGTTGTCCGACATGGCCGAGGCCTTTGGCGGATGGTCCGTTTCGGGTCAACCGGCGAGGCGCGCAGATCACTGATCGACGCGCCGGGTTCTTGCGCTATATCGCGGCGATGATTGCACGCCTGCTCAGCCCTTTTGCCCTGCTTCTCGCCGCTGCCGCTCCGGCCCAGCAATCCTTGCCGACCGAGCAACCCGTGGTCGCCGTGCCCGTTGCTGGCGATGTTCACCCAGCGCTGTGGCGGGTGGCGGACGAGGACACCACGATCTACCTGTTCGGCACGATCCACCTGCTGCCGCAGGGTCTGAACTGGTTCCAGGGCCCGCTCGCGGAAACCTTTGCCGAGGCCGACGAACTGGTGACCGAGATCCCGGAAATTGATCCGCAGAACAGCCAGGCCGTACTTTTGAAACGCGGCATCCTGCCCGCCGGCCAAAGCTTGCGCGATCAGATGTCGCCCAAGGAGCGCACCAAGTTCGAGCAGACGCTGGCCAGCTTCGGCCTGCCGCCGGCGGCGTTCGACCGGTTCAAGCCGTGGTATGCCGCAGTCGTGCTTTCCACCCTGCCCCTGCAGCGCAGTGGTTATTCGCTGGCCAACGGAGTTGAGGCCGATCTGGCGCGGCGCAATGCGGCGCTGGGCCGCCCGCGGATCGGGCTTGAGACGCTCGATTACCAACTCGCGCTGTTTGATGCCTTCAAACCCAAGATCCAGCGCCGCTACCTGTTCGAAGTGATCGCCGCCCTGCCGCAGATCGACAAGGAAGTAAGCGAGATGGTCGAGGCCTGGCGCGTCGGCGATGCGGCCAAGCTGGCCACGCTCATGAACGCCGAGCAGGACGATCCCGCCATGGTGGCTGCCCTGCTGACCAATCGCAACAAGGCCTGGGCCCAGTGGATCAAGACGCGGCTAGAACGGCCGGGTGTGGTATTCGTTGCCGTTGGGGCAGGACACCTGGGCGGCAAGGGTTCGGTCCAGGACCAGCTCCATGCGTTGGGGGTCAAGTCGGCCCGTGTCCAATAGACTGATCGCGGCGCTGCTGGCGCTGTTGCTGGCAGCTTGCCAGCAAAAGGAAGATGCCCGTCCCGCGCTGTGGCAGGTCGATGGCCCGGGCGGCCAACGCGCCTGGCTGCTGGGCACAATTCATGCACTGCCCAACCCGATCAGCCTAGATAGTCCCGCCTTTGACCGCGCGACTGCCGAGGCGACTGGATTGGTCGTCGAAGTCGCCGCGCTCGACGATGACAAGCGCACCGCGCTGGCCTTTCATAAACTGTCCGCAGTTGCGGCCGCCCCGCCGATCACCGCCCGCGCCAGTGAGCTTGACCGCCCGGTGCTGGCGGAGTTGCTGACCGAGGCAAAGATCCCGGCCGACAGCTTCAACCAGATGGACACCTGGGCTGCGGCCCTCACGCTCGGTCAGGCCGTCTCGGCTCGCAGCGGCGACAACAGCGGCAATGGAGCTGACCGGCTTGTCCTGAAGGAGATGAAGGGCAAACCGCTAGCCGAGTTCGAAGGCGCCGAGCGACAGCTCGCGATCTTCGATGCCCTGCCCGAAGCGGAGCAACGCGACCTGCTCTCCGCCGTGATCCGCTCGGCCTCCACCGCGCGCGAAGATGGCCGCAAGCTCCAACAAGCCTGGCTGCGCGGTGATGCGGCGGCATTGGCCGCACTTGATCATCAGGGTCTGCTGGCCGATCCGGAACTGCGCGAGGCCCTGCTGGTCCGCCGCAACGCGGCCTGGATCGAGCAGCTGCTGCCCATGCTGAAGCGCGGAGAGAAGCCGCTGGTGGCCGTCGGCACACTCCATCTGGTTGGCACAGATGGCCTCGTCGCAAGGCTCGAGGCGCAGGGCTTCAGGGTCACCCGGCTGCAATAGCCTTGCTTTCCTGCCGTATTGCCGCTAACGGCGCGCGCTTCCCGTCATGGTCATCCCTGGAGGCGTGGCGGAGAAGATCTGTAATCCAGAGTTTTGAAAGGCAATGCAATGAGCGATACGCTGCACCTGCCGGCCGAGACGCGCGAACGGGCAGGCAAGGGAGCCTCCCGTGCTCTGCGTCGTGAAGGCCGCGTCCCCGCCGTCGTCTATGGTGGCAATGAAGAGCCCCTGGCGATCCACGTCGAAGAGAAGCTGCTGGTCAAGCAGCTTGGCACCGGCCACTTCTTCAACTCGCTTGTCGAAGTTGAAGTTGGCGGCAAGACCGTGCGCACGCTCCCCAAGGACGTTGCCTTCCACCCCGTCACCGATCGTCCGGTTCATGCCGACTTCCTGCGCGTTTCGAAGGATCACAAGGTCCACGTGAACGTGCCGGTTCACTTCGCCAACGAAGAAGCCTCGCCGGGCCTGAAGCGTGGCGGCGTGCTCAACATCGTGCTGCACGATCTTGACGTGGTTTGCGCCCCCGACAACATCCCGGACGAAGTCGTGATCGACGTCACCGGCCTTGAAGTCGGCGCCTCGATCCACATTCACGACATCAAGCTGCCGGCCGGCGTTACCGCTGCCCACGCCGATCGTGACGATACCGTTGCCACCATCGTTGCCCCTTCGGGTCTGCGCAGCGAAGAAGGCGATAACGCCAAGACCGAAGCGGCTTCCTAAGCCCTTCAGGTTGACCGGGGCGGCAAAGCTGCCCCACACAGGCCGGGCCGCAGCGATGCGGCCCGGCTTCGTTTTGCCAGGTATTTCTTTGGAGGAAAGACGTGCAGCTCTGGGTCGGCCTTGGCAATCCGGGACCGCAATATGCCCTGCACCGGCACAATGTCGGCTTCATGGCGCTCGACACGATTGCCGAGGTCCACGGCTTTGGTCCCGAGGCCAAGAAGTTCCAGGGCTGGCTGCGCGAAGGGCGGATCGGGGGGCAGAAGATCCTGCTCTTGAAGCCGGCCACCTTCATGAACGAAAGCGGCCGCTCGGTCAGCGAGGCGCTGCGCTTCTACAAGCTGAGCGTGGATGCGCTGACGGTGTTCCATGACGAGCTCGACCTGGCTCCGTTCAAGGTCAAGGTCCGCCAAGGCGGCGGCCTTGCCGGCCATAACGGCCTGCGCTCGATCAACCAGCACCTCGGACCGGATTTCCGCCGCGTGCGGATCGGGATAGGACACCCGGGGCACAAGGATCGGGTGACCAGTCATGTCCTGGGTAACTATGCCAAGGCCGAACAGGATGATCTGGCGGCAATGCTCGGCGGCATTGCCGCCGAAGCGGAATGGCTGGCCAAGGGTGAGGACACCCGGTTCATGAGTGATCTGGCCCTGCGGCTGCAGGATTGAGCGCCATGCAGCGGATCCTCGTAATCGGCTCGCCCGGAGCCGGCAAATCGACGCTGTCA
>DKII01000026.1 GCA_002454125.1 Novosphingobium sp. UBA6722 | reverse complement strand
GCGCGCCCGTTTTGATTCAGCCCGGCTTGCGGAAGCGCAGCGCGAACTGGTCAGTCTTGCCGCGGATCGCCGGATCGAACACGTTGGCGCTACGCGGATCGTCGGGCCGGGCATAGAGCGCGCTTTCGGCTTCCAGCTTGAACCC
Organism: Novosphingobium sp. UBA6722; assembly: GCA_002454125.1. Classification (GTDB taxonomy): domain Bacteria; phylum Pseudomonadota; class Alphaproteobacteria; order Sphingomonadales; family Sphingomonadaceae; genus Novosphingobium. Next base: position 4,616 of record DKII01000026.1, on the reverse strand, counting down.
GGCAGCGGTCAACGCATCGATCACGGCGGCCTTGTCGATCCGGTGGAGCGTATCGGCATCGCGGGTGCCCGATCCGGCCACCGCAGAGTGATCAACCACCACCAGCACGCCGCCCGGCTTCAGCGCCGCGAACAGTGCCGCGCTGGCCTTGGCTCCGGTGCCGGTGGGGAAGGGCTTGAGATAGAGATCGTGGAAGTTCTGGATCGTCACGATCGTATCGAGCGGGCGGGTAAAGGCCGGCGCGGCAAACGGCCCGGCAATCGCGGCCGTGTTGGCCAGGGCCGCAACGGTGCTGCGCTGTTCCTCGCCATAGGCGGCGCGGTAGGCGATGAACTCGGCTGGCTGGAACGCTTCGACCCGGCCCTGCGGACCGACCGCGGCGGAGAGGACGCGGGTGAAATAGCCGCCGCCCATCACGAAATCACCGACCGCTGCGCCGGGCGCGATCTCGGCAAAGGCGAGGAGCTCGCCCGGTTTGCGGGCTTCGTCGCGGGCCCGGTCGGAGGCGGGGCGGACCGGATCGGCGAGCGCGGCGGCATAGTCGGCTGCGGCCAGGACGCGCGGCGGCTGGGCCGGGGCGCAGGCGGCGAGTGCCAGGGATAGAACCAGGGCAGTGCGGAAGGCGGGCATGGCGAGTCTCCTCTCAGGGAGTGCCATGGCTAGGCCGGTTGGTGAGCGAGCGCCAGAGCCTGGCTCAGCGCGAGGCCGTGCGGCGCAGGCTGGAGCTTTCGGTCAGGTAGCCATCATAGACCGCGCGACTGATCGCGGCGATGCGGTAGTCGCGGTTGGGCTTGCCGCCCTGGCCGGTGACGTAGACGGCGATGGCGATCGCGCGGCCATCGGGCGTGTTGATGATCCCGACGTCGCTGGAAGTGTTGCTCAGCGTGCCGGTCTTGTGCGCAACGCGCGCGTCCTGCGGCAGCATCGCCGGCAGGCGGCGCTTGCCGGTGACGCAGCGTTCCATCGCGCCCAGCAGCACGCTGCGGCTTGATGCGCTGAGCCAGCGGCCCTGGTGCAGGCCGGCAAGCAGCTGGACCATGGCGAGCGGCGTGGCGCTGTCGCGCAGGTCAACGGTGGTCGCCGGATTGAACTCACCATCGTCGCGCACCAGTGTCGCGATATCGCGATCAAGCCGCATGCCCGAGAGGCCGGCCTTGCGCATCCAGCGGTTGACCGCCGCCGGGCCGCCGACAGCAGCCAGCAGGGCATCGGTCGCCGGATTGTCGCTGCGGGTGATCGACAGTTCGATCAGCCCCTGCGCGCTCATCATCGTGCCCGGGCGGACCGGGGCCACGGGGGTCGAGAAGCGCGCCGAACGCTGCGGGATCATCAGCGGGAAGCGATCGCTGAGCGACAGCTTGCCCTGATCGACCAGGTCCAGATAGGTCGCGGCGATCGCGATCTTGCTGGTGCTGGCCATCGGGAAAGGCTGGTCACCCAGGACCGATACGGTGCGGCCGGTGCCCAGATCCATGGCTGCCACGCCGATTCGGCCCTGCGCGGCATCGGCCAGGCTGGCGACGGTCGCTTCCAGGCTGCCGCCATAGGTCGTGACTGGGCGGCTGGGAGCAACAAAGGGGCGGACAGTCGGCTGGACTTCGCGCGGCGCGCGCAGTTCCTTGCCAAAGACCTTGTCGAATTCAGAGCGGAAATCATCGGCCTGCGCGGCCCCAGCCGGCAGCGCGATGGCGCTGACCATGGCCAGTACGGCCAGCAAGCGAGGAAAGCGGGTGTTCTTCACCGGCGCAGCGATAGCCCAAACATGGTTTCAGATTGTCTAACGGGACTCGCCCGTCCACCCGCCGCGCGACGAGTTGCAGCGCTGATGCGAGGAATTGCGGGAAATGCCGTAATTGCGGCGCAGAAACGCCGGGAACGGACAGTTTCCGGCGTCTCGCGCTGACCGGCTGGCAGATTCTGCCAGGTTTGCGACCCACCCGGTGCGATCAGCCCAGCGCACCCAGCAGCATGCGGACCTGGGCAGCGGTTGCTTCGGGCGGAACCGACAGGCGCGTCCCGCTCTTCAGCGCAACGTCGATGCAGCCGGTGCAGCCGTCGGCGTGGTGATGATGCACCACCGGGGCCGCCGCCGGAGCGGTCAGATCGGAACTTGCCGGCGTCGCGCCAATCATGGCCGCCGGCTTGGGATAGACCTTGGCCATGAAATCGTAATCGATCTGATCGATGTCGAGCCCGCCCGGGATCGCCACGCCGTTCTTGGTGATCGATCCGGGGATTTGATAGCACATGATTGATTGGCGATCCGGGCTGGTCGTGGCCCAGATCGAGCTGGCCGGCAGCGGGGTCAGCACCTGGGCCCGGACCTGGGCCTCGGTCCAGCCCTGGGTCGCGCCGAAGAACTGGATCGCCTTCTGCTCGTCGATCAGGGCGATGATCTCTGCCCGCATGTGCTCGTGCGGGCAGCCCAGGGTATGGCCGGTTTCGTGCCGCACCACCCGGTAGAACTCGCTGTCGGGCGTGTTCATGGTGAACCCTTGCAGGTTCATGGTCGGCTTGTCCTTGTCGATCAGCAGCACGTCGGTGCCGATATAGGACCAGTAACCCGGCTGATCGCGCGAGATCCGGACTGCGGGATCGCTGGTGCTTTCGGCAAACTGGACATTGGCGCTGTGGCCCCAGGCATTCATGTGCGAAAGGATCCGGGCGCGCAGTTCGTTGGGCGGATTGTCCATGAAGCCCACCCCCAGCCGGACGCCATTGGTGCGCCAGTACTTGGTGGTCATCACCGCAATGAACTCGGTCATCGGCGCACCGGCCGGCAGGACCTGGGCCAGCTTCTGATGGCTGGGGCGGTTGAACGGGTTTTCCTGCTCGGCGATCGTTGCCGCATCGTGCAGCCGGTCATTGCCCAGATGCATCGGCGTGCAGGCAATTACCTCATCGTTTTCCTTGGTCTTGGGCATGGTCGGTCTCCTTGGTCAGCGGGGCTCAGGTGGTTGGCGCGGGGCGAGTTCGGCGAAGACGGCACCGGCTTCCCAGACCAGCCGGACCTGCGGCCAATCCGGTGACCGGGCGAGGCCCAGCAGCCGGGCCAGGCGCGCCAGGAGGCGGGCCCACCAGCCCTGCGGCGGCTGGGCGACCGGGATCTTCCACAGCCGGGCCGGATCTAGCGCGGGGGCTTCGGCAACAGTCACGGTCAATTCCAGTCGCCGCAGTTCGGCCCCGCCGCGCAGCGTCATCCGCCCGGTCTGGTCGAGCGTGCGGGCGAGCGCACCGAGGCGGATCGGGGCGGGCCGCATTCACTCGTCCAGCCAGGCCGGGCGGCGCGGGAAGCCGACGTGATAGGTCACCTTTTCCAGCACCACCTGGTGGCCGGCCTTGGTGGTCAGCACGTCAAACGACATCTCGCGGCCGATGATCCGGCCCTTGGGATAGTCTTCGAGGCAGCGGTTGAGTAGGTCCATGGCCTTCTCGTTGCCGGGTTCGGCAGCGGCAGCCTGGACATCGAGATTGCCCAGGCTGATCCGCTTGATGAACCCGACTCCGGTCAGGTCGAACCCCTCACCGCTGCCCCGCATGGCTTAGGCCGAGGCCCGAACCGTGTAGTTGCCGGGGGTCAGGACCCGGCTTTCCTCATGGTCGAGCACCATGTCACTGGCAGGCGCGTTCCCCAGCATCGTGTCGGGGGCCTTGGTCGGCTGGTTGCTGTTGGCCGGTGTGGGAACGACCGTCTTGGGCGCAATGGCCGAGTTCATCATGTCGAGGACGCGGGCCAGGCCCTCTGGCATGCCCCGATCAGCGGCATGGACTTCGACATGATACTTGGCGCTCTGGTCGGTCGAGCGGGTGTTTTCCTTGGTGCTCGAGACCGAACCTTCGACGTGGACCTTGAGGCTGAACGGCCCCCAGCCAACCGAAGCATCGGCCGAGAACGAGCCGGAGGTGCTCGAAGCGTCCTTCGAGCTTTCGGAGTTCTTCACTTCCATGTCGAAGATGATGTCGACCGATTCAATCCCCAGTGCCGGGACCTTGACGATCGCCAGCATCGGCACTTCGAGCGAGACGGTTTCGGTCGGGACAATGCCGGTCTTGGGATCGGCAGGTCCGGCCGGTCGATCGAACTTGAAATCGACCGTGCGGACATCGAAAGTTGCCGGATCATAGACGATATTGCCATCAGCGTCGGGCTTGGTCTTGGTCCCGGGCTTGAAGCCAACCTGCTGAATGAACTGCGCAGTCGAATTGGCCAGACGCACCTGCGCATCGGCCGCAGCCATCAGCGGACCCCCGATCAAGTCGCCCATTGGCAGGCCCTTGAATTGATCCCCCATAGAAAATGCCATTGTCGGTTCCTTTCCTCAAACAAGCTTGTTGAGCTGGGTCATCAAGCGCTGCATCGCTTCGGAAGGAGGCTTTGCCGCGACATTGATCGTGAGCCTGGCCTTGGGGCCAGTGGAGGTGGTTGAGCCGACCGAGAGCGTCAGCATCTTTTCGGGCAGGGCCGGTGCGGGTGCCGGCTGGCTTGGCTGGTCAGGGGCGCCAGTGTCACCGGCCGGCGCAGCGATCGCCGCGGCAGTGGCAACGGGGATGTCGATCGGGGCGCCGGCGCTGCGGAAGCCCTGGGCCGGGGCATAGGCAGCCAGGTCCAGCGCAGC
>DKII01000127.1:36387-48574 GCA_002454125.1 Novosphingobium sp. UBA6722 | reverse complement strand
TGGGCTGCGGCGGCCTCGGCCAGGGTCGCGGCGAGGGCGGCCGGGGGCAGCGGCGTGCTGGCCGCGGGGCGGACGGCACCCAGGCTGGCAAGCTGGGCGTACTCCGGGATCGGCCTTAGCCGCTCCGCGATCCGGGCATCGTGCAGCGCCCAGACGTGACCGCCCGGCTGGGCCAGCACGGCGTGGACCATGCCGGCGATGTCGAAGGTCTCGTCTGCGAAGCGCTGGCCCGCCGTGTTGACCAGCACGCCGCCCTCGACCAGCAGCGGCGGCGGCACGGTCACCCCGTGCGGCTCGGCCAGCATGGGATAGCCCTGGAAGGCGCCCAGATCGCCGCTGGCCGCGCCGAGGGCCTGGCCGATGGATAGGGCGGTGCCCTGGCTGCCCCCATGGCCGTGGTTGCGGGCAGAGGCCATCTCGGGGATGTGGGCGGCGATCATCGCCGGGTTGGCGGCAAAGCCCCCGCAGGCGAGGACCAGCGCGCCGCAGCCGATGTGCTCGGTGGCGCCGCCGGGGCGGGCGATGGTCACCCCGTGGATGTGGCCCTCGGCGTCGGCGTCGACCTTGGTCAGGCGGGCCTCGGTCAGCACCGGGATCCCGGCTTCGGCCAGGCGGGCGTGGAGCAGGTCGACCATGTCCTGTCCGCCGTGCCCGGCCCAACCGTGGATGCGCCAGGTCGAGTTGCCGTAGGACGGGCGGAAGGTGCGGTCGAGCGTCCAGGGGAGGTCGAGGTGATCGACCATCCAGTCGAGCGTCGGGCCGGACTGGTGGGCCAGGGTATGGGCGATGACCGGGTCAGCGAGGCCCTTGGTCTTGGCCATGATGTCCGCCAGGAAGCGCTGCGGGCTATCCTCGATCCCGGCTTCGGCCTGGGCGCGGGTGCCGGCGGCGGCGATCAGGCCCTGCGACATGCCGGAGGAGCCCATCGGCCGGGCCTCGGCCTCAAGCAGGGCAACCTCGGCCCCGGCGGCATGGGCGGCCAGCGCGGCAATCGCCCCGCAGGCCCCGCCGCCGGCGACGAGGATGGGGACGGTGGTGTCGTAGTGGGTCATGGCGCCCGCGCTATCACGCCGGGCGGCGCGTGCTCTCACGGGCGAGGAGAGTGACCGGCACGCGGCGATCGGTGTTGGGCTCACCCGCAATGGTCGCCAGCAGCTTGTCGACCAGCATGGCCCCGGCGGCGGCAAAGTCCGGCTGGATCGAGGACAGCGGCGGCATGGCGTTGGCGCTGGCGCGGATCCCGTCGAAGCCGATCAGGCCAAGCCGACCGGGGACGGCCACGCCGGCCTCTGACAGCTCGCGCAGGGTGCCGAGCGCGATCTCGTCGCAGACGGCGAAGATCGAGTCGCAGGGCAGGCCCTGGTCGATGAGCTGGCGGGCGGCGCGGCGGCCTTGCTCCTCGCGGCTGAGGCCTTCCTCGATCTCGACCAGGCGCGGGGTCAGGCCAGCTTCCTGCATCGCTTCGCAGTAGCCGTCGTAGCGCTCCTTGAACTGGCGCTGGAGCGAGGCTTCGGAGCCGATGCAGGCGGGAGCGCGGTAGCCTGCTTCGATCAGGTGGCGCGTGGCGAGGAGCGCGCCGGCGTGGTTGTCGCTGCGGATCCAGTCGAGCTCGTCGAAGGGCGAGCCCCAGCAGACCATCCGCGTGCCGCCGAGGCCAAGGTCGCGGTAATAGGTCCAGGCTGGCAGGTTCTGCGTCGTGCCGATCACGATCAGGCCATCGGCGCGGCGGCGATCCTCGTAGCGGCCCGACAGGTTCTCCGGCCCGTCCTGGAAGCTGACCAGCGTCTCGTACCCCCGGGCCGAGGCGGCGGCGCAGACCGTGCCGAGCAGCGCGTAGGTGAAGGGGTTGAGGTCCTTGCGGTCCTCATCCGGGCGGCAGATCACCACCACGGCCAGCGTGGCGGTGCGGCCGGAGCGGAGCCGGGCGGCATTCTCGTCGACTGCGTAGTTGAGGCGGCGGGCGGCTTCGAACACGCGGGCGCGGGTGGCCTCGCTCACCACCGGGTCGCCCGCCAGCGCACGGCTGACCGTGGACTGGCTGACGCCGGCCTCGGCCGCCACATCAAACGAGGTGACGCGGAAAGCGCGGGGCTTGGTGGTGGCAGTGTCCCCCATGGTCCGTGGGTTACATCGCCGAAATGCCGCCGTCGAGCTTGAGCTCGGCGCCGGTCATGAAGCGGCTCTCATCGCTGGCGAGATAGAGCACGCCGTTGGCGATGTCGTCCGGATGGCCGACGCGCTTGAGCGGGATCTGGCGGGCCAGCTTGTCCATGATCACGTCTTTGGGCTTGCCCGAGGAGGTGACCATGCCGTCGAGGATCGGGGTGTCGATGAAAGTCGGGTGGACCGAGTTGCAGCGGATGTCCCAGCCCATCTTGGCGCAGTAGAGCGCGACCGACTTGGACAGCATCCACACCGCCGCCTTGCTGGCGTTGTAGCCGGGCATGGTGTCGCTGGCGATCAGGCCGGCGATCGAGGAGATGTTGATGATCGAGCCGGGCTGGTTGTCCTTGAGCAGCGGCATCGCCTTCTGGCAGCCGAGGAAAACCGAATCGACGTTGACGGCAAAGCCCTTGTGCCAATCGGCCAGCGTGCAGGTTTCGATGTTGCCGCGCACCCCGATCCCGGCGTTGTTGACGAGGACCGAGAGCCCGCCGAGCTTGGCGGCGGCGACTTCGATTGCGGCGACCCATTGGTCTTCGCTGGTGACGTCGAGCTGGACCGAATGGGCGGTGCCGGTGCCGACAGCGGCGTTGATCTTCTCGGCCTGCTCAGCTGCGCCTTCGGCATTGATGTCCGCGAGCAGCACGGTTGCGCCCTCGCGCGCCAGCATCATCGCCTGGGCTGCGCCCAGTCCCTGTGCCGCGCCGGTGATGAGCGCCTTCTTGCCTGCAACGCGTCCTGCCATTTGGTCCTCTCCCTGTTCTTGCGCGCTGGATAGCGGCAATCGGGAGCGATGGCGAGGGGGTGAAGGGCGCTTTACCCGAGCAGTTGCGGGCCGAGCAGGAGCAGCAGCTTGACGTCCATCGCATCGCCCTTGGCACGGCGCTCCGCGATGAAAGCGGGAAGGTCCTTGCGGGGCACACGGTGGACGGTGATCTGCTCGCTCTCGGTTCCGCCACCGGGACCGACCTTAACCAGGTCATGCGCGCGCAGGAGGGTGAAGCTCTCGCTGACCATACCGGGGGAAGAGTGGAACTCGCCCAGCACCTCGATCCGCCCGGCGCGGTAGCCGGTCTCTTCTTCAAGCTCGCGGGCGGCGGCCTCGGTGGGGTCCTCGCCTTCGGTCTCGTCGCCGATCAGCCCGGCGGGCAGTTCGATGCAGGCGCGGCCCAGCGGAACGCGGTACTGCTCGACCAGGATGACGTTGTCCTCCGGGTCAATCGCGATGATAACGGCGGCACGGATCCCGCGCGCGCGGCTGACATATTCCCAGCGGCCGCGGGTCTTGGCGACGATGTACTTGCCTTCCCAGTGGACCTGTTCGGGCAGGTCGCGATCGTCTTGGCTCATACCTCGATGACCCGGTCGGGCAGCTCGTTCTGGTCATCGGCGGCGCGGGGGAAGTGCTGGGCCAGCACCGCGCCGACCTTCTCGACCGCCCCGACCAGCCCGCTGGCCAGATCGCCCGCGCGGATGCCAGCCAGCAGCGCTGCCATGGCCTCGCCCCAAACCTCGGGGCTGACCTTGCTGGCGATCGCGGCGTCGGCCAGGATCTCGGCATGCTGCTCACGCAGACTGATGTAGATCAGGATGCCGGTGCGGCCATGGGTGCGGCGTTCCGCACCGACCTTGAAACAGGTGATCGCGCGGGCGCGGGCCCGGCCGGCCTTGATGAAGCGCGGCACCAGGAACCATTTCAATGGGGCCCAGAACTGCAGCAGCACCATGGCAATGAACTTCAGAATCGCGATCGTCGCGGCGAGCGTGGCAATGCCCTGATGGGTCCATTCGCGGCCCCAGTCGCCCAGGACCAGGTCGTAAAGATCGAGATAGAAGTCGGTGAAGACCGAGAAAGCCGTCAACGCGGTCAGCGCGACAAAGCCAGCCCAGGCGAGGGCAATGTCGGCATAGCCGTCGGAGCGTTCGGTGACGATCGTCACGATTTCGCCCGCGCTGTGGCTTTCGGCCTGGGCAACGGCTGCGGATACGCGTTCGTGCTCGGCAGCGGTCAAGTGAATGGGCTTGGCCATGGCTTACCAATCCCCTGAGGCGCCGCCGCCGTCAAAGCCGCCGCCGCCTCCACCAAAACCACCGAACCCGCCAAAGCCGCCGCTGTCCCCGCCGCGCCCGCCAAGGGCGGCATTGATCGCAATGTTAGCGGCGATGTTCGCAGCTAGGTTACCGGCTTCCCACATGACGATCCCGGCATCGGAATGGCGGCGCAGCCCATGGCGGCGCCGGCCGCGACCGAACAGCATGATCAGGAACAGGATCAGCACGATCCAGAAGATCACCGCGCCGACACTGGCCTCCTCGTTCCCGCTTCGCCGCTGCTTGGCCGCTGCGGCGGCAGCTTCTGCCACGGCCTTGGCCTCCGCCGGATCACGGTTGAGTTGGGCAATGATCGCATCGACCCCGGCGGTGATCCCGCCGGCCATGTCCCGGGCCTTGAAGCGCGGCGTGATCGTATCGCGGATGATCCGCCCGGCGAGCACGTCGGGCAGGCGCTCCTGCACGCCGCGGGCCGTATGGATGCGGATCTTGCGCTCGGTCGGGGCGACCAGGAACAGCACGCCCTGTTCGCTCTCTGCTCCGCCAATGTCCCAGGTCTCGGCCAGCTGCTGGGCATAGGCATCGACCGGTTGGTCATCGAGCGAGGAGACCGTGGCGACAATGATCGCTCGGCCCGTGTCCTTGTTGTAGGCGCGGAGCTTGGCATCGAGCGCAGCCTCGTCCGCGTCCGGAATGATCCCGGCCGCGTCCAACACCGGCCCGTCGGGGCGCGGGGGGAGTTCGGCCATTGCGCTCGTGCCGGACATCGCCAGGGATAGCGATGCCAGCACGGCGCAAAGCCACAGGGTGATCTGGCGCATGGCGCCGGGCTCCGTCTGGCGGTGCCGGCTTACTGCGCTGCCGCAGCGGGTGAAGCCGGTACAGCTGCGTTGTCATTGGCCGGAGCGGCCGCCGGAGCCGGCGTGGTCCCGAAATCGACCTTCGGCGCGGCCGAAGCGCCCGGATCGGCCTTGAACGGCACCATCGGCTTGGCGCCGTGAATCAGCTTGGCACCGATCGCATCAGGGAAGGTGCGGATCGTGGTGTTATATTCCTGCACCGCTTCGTTATAACGGGTGCGGGCCACGTTGATGCGGTTCTCGGTCCCTTCCAGCTGCACCATCAGGTCGGCAAAGCGGGCCTGGCTCTGCAGCTGCGGATAGTTTTCCACCACAGTGCGCAGCTGGCCAAGCGCCTGGGTCAGCTGGTTCTGCGCGTTCTGGAACTTCTCGAACGTCGCAGGGTCCGAGAGGTCCTCGGTCCGCACGTTGATCGAGGTGGCCGCAGCGCGGGCATTGGTCACGTTGGTCAGGATCTGGGTTTCCGAAGCGGCAGCGCCCTTGGTGGTCTCGACCAGGCTTGGGATCAGGTCGGCGCGGCGCTGATAGGCGCTTTCGACATCGGCCCACTTGGCCTTGGCGTTTTCCTCGGCAGTCGGCACGGAGTTGATCCCGCAACCGGCCAATGCGGCGGCAGCGGCGGCGACCAGGGCAAAACGGCCGAAACGGCGGACAATGGCAGCGGTCATGCAAGGCATCCCTATTCCAGAGCGGCCTATCGGGCCGCGACTGTGCATGGATGTAGCGCGAGGGGCGGCGCGTTCAAGCGGTGCTCGCAAAAATCGTTGCGGTGCAATTGATTGTTGTCCTGTATTGCCTTTCGTGGCAGCTATTTCGACGTCCGTGGGGATAACTGAAGGGGACGCACAATGCTTAGTGAATTCAAGGCCTTTATCGCGCGTGGCAACGTGCTGGATCTGGCTGTCGGTGTGATCATCGGTGCCGCATTCGGCAAGATCGTTTCGTCGCTGACCGACGACGTAATCATGCCGGTGATTGGCTTCATTACCGGCGGGGTCGATTTCTCGAACAAGTATACCGTGCTGGCGGGCGAAGCTCCGGCCGGGGCAACGCTGGCTGCGGCCAAGGCTGCCGGGGCAACGGTAGTTGCCTGGGGCAGCTTTGTTACGGCCGTGATCAATTTCCTGATCCTGGCCTTCGTGATCTTCCTGATCGTGCGCCAGGCCAACAAGGTGATGCCGCCGCCCGCTGCTGCCGGGCCGAGCGAGGTGGACCTGCTGACCGAGATCAGGGACGCGCTCAAGAAGGGCTGAATTGCGGTGGGTCGCAATCGGAAAGGGCGGGGGCACAGCTCCCGCCCTTTTCATTTGTGCCAGCCTTACCTATATTGGCTCTCGCCGGGTTCGCCCGGCTATGGCGATAAATTGCGGCGTGCAATAGATGCAGCGGACCCGGGGGCGGTACCCGGCGGCTCCACCATCACCATCCCGGAACCATCCGGGTCTCTGTTGTCGCAGAGGTGTTGACGGGGCCGAACTAGGATCGACGTGTGTTGAAAAGCGCAGTTTTCGCCCGGGCTGAGTAACCCGTTCAAGGCTCAAAACTCACAAGTGCCAACGACAACGAAGCACTTGCTCTTGCTGCGTAATTCTAGGGCCTAGCGGCCTGAAGTTACACTACCAAGAACGGGGTCCGGGGCGTACCTTGCAACAGAAACGCCCCACTTTCCCGATCATTTCCAGATTGCCCCATGCCGGGCTGCGAACGGTGGCCTGCTGCGCTTCCGGTGCTCACGACCAGTAAGGTCGCTGCGCGCCGGTTCTCGCCCGCCACCATTCTCGCTCCGGCCTGAGCCAATCTGAAAACAATCGGGTTCCGGCAGCCTTCTAGGATTTTTCCGCCAGCCTTTTCTCGTGCTTCAGGCAGTCGAGGATCTTGGCGCCGGCCATGAAGACGGCGCAGGTGCACGCGAGGAACAGCAGCTTGCCGCCAAAACCTGGGAATTTGGTCAGGTAGACCGAGCCGCGCTCAACCGCGCCCAATGCCAGGGCATAGATGATCAGATAGGCCTCGAGCGGGGTCTTGATCACAAACAATCGACTGATCTTGTGCAGCATGGTCCCTCGCGCGTCCTTAACAAGGATTTGAGCAACCATCATGCCAAATCAGGACATCTGCGCAAGGCATTGGTTAACGCTATACCCGGTTGTAAGGCGGTCCGACGTCAGGCCAGCTCATCCAGTTCAAGCGCTCCGAGCAAGGCCTGGCGGGCCGCAACGATCTGGGCGGCAAGGGTGGGATCGCCGAGTTGGTCAGGCCGGATCGATTCAGGCCAATGCGCCGCCACGACCGTTTCGATCAGCGCGATCTTTGCCTCGTCGAGCAGGAAGCGAGGATCGACCGTTGCCGGGTTTGCCACCACGCGCAACCGCAGGCAGGCCGGTCCGCCACCATTGGCCATCGACTGACGCACATCGACCGGCAGGACCCGGCGGATCGGGCCGTTGCTGGCCAGCATGGTATCAAGCCAGGCGCGAACGGCCGGGTGCTCCCACGCTTCGAGCGGGATCACCAGGCCCATCTCGCCCGACGGCAGGGTGAGGAGCTGAGCGTTGAACAGGTAGGATTTGATCGCATCGGCCAAGCTGACGGCTTCAGCCGGGACAACCACGATCTCTGCCTCGGGCAGCAGCTCCCGGATTGCGGCATAGGTGCCCTCCGGATCGGCAAAGGCCAGTTCGTGCGTGAACAGCACCCGTTCATTGGCCACGGCCACCACATCATTGTGGAACGCCCCGGCCGCGATCGCATCGGGGTTCTGCTCGACGAACAGGGTCCGCGCCGGATCAAGGCCATGCAGGCGCGCAACGGCGCGGCTGGCCTGCTCGTGCTGACGGGCGGGGAAGCGGCCGCCGCTCTTGCCGTAAACGAAGATTTCGATGCCGGGGGCGCCGTGGCCGGTCCCCATCCGCATGTGATTGGCCGCGCCTTCGTCGCCGAAGCAGGCGGGAACCGCGTCGTGCACCGTGAAGTGCGCCGCGTCGGCAAAGGCAACGCGCAATTGCTTCACCGTGTCCGGCCATTCCTGGCTCCGGTGCGGCATGGTGACAAGGTTGGCGGTGGTCAGATGGCAGCGCCCGTCAGCCGTGTCTGGGCCGGGCGAGACAGTCGCCGCGTTGGCCGTCCACATCGAGCTGGCCGACCAGGCGGCGGCGAGCAGGCGGCGATCCTCGCTGCCGTCCGCACCAATGGCGCTCAGGAACGCCGCGTTGGGGCGGGGGAGCGGCAGCAGGAAGCCCTGGGTCAGCCCCAGCGCCAGATTGTGGCGCATCTTGCCAAGCCCCTGCAGCGCTGCGGCGCGCGGGTAGCTGGTGTCGCCGGCATTGCTGGCCGAAGCGATGTTGCCCAGGCTCAGGCCGGCATAGTTATGGCTTGGCCCGACAATTCCGTCGAAGTTGATTTCAACCAGGCTCATGGCTCAACCCCGCGCAACATGGGTGACAGTCATGCCGGGCTCTACCCCCAGCAGCGCGGCCCCGCCGGGATCCAGCGCAATGCCGCCTTCGCGCTGCTCGACCCAGCCATAGGCCGTGCGGAAGCCGGCCAGCTTGCCCGTCGCGAGCAACCGCTTTTCGCCGCCCTTGTGATCGCCGAGCGCCGAGTCGATTGCGATTACCTGATCGTCCTGCGCCTCACGGATCGAGCGGATCTGGTCGGTCCGCACGGTCATGGTCGGGCCGCCATCGAATATATCGATGTAGTTCTCCCAGGCGAACCCTTCCTCTTCCAGCATCCGCATTGCGGCGCGGCCGGAGGGGTGGGGCACGCCGATCACGGCCTTGGCCGCATCGGACAGCATGGCGATGTAGACCGGGTGCTTGGGCATCAGATCGGCAATGAACTGGTTACCGAACTTGGCGTTGAATTCGTCGGCGTCCTGGAAATTCATCCCGAAGAAGCGGCCGGCAACGCCATCCCAGAACGGCGATCCGCCCGCTTCGTCAATCACCCCGCGCAGTTCGGCAAGGCACCGGTCGGCAAAGCGCTGGCGGTGGTTGCGGATGAACAGATAGCGGCTGCGGGCGATCAGCAAGCCAAGGCCGCCGGCGCGTTCGCCCGGGTGCAGGAACAACCCGCCGACTTCGCTCGCACCCTCAAGATCGGTCGACAGGTTGAGGATGTCGGCGCGGAACGTGCGGCCCAGTTCCTCGCTGTGCTGGGTCAGTGCGCCGATCCGGTAGGAATAGAACGGCCACTTCAAACCCACGGCCGAGAACACCTGGCAGGTGCCGCGCACTTCGCCGGTTGCGGTGTTCTCCAGCACGAAGACGAACAGATCATCGCCAAGCGTATCCTCGGTCCGGGCAAAGGCCTGGGCGCCGCGCTCCAGCTTGGCGGTCAGCGCCTTGCGATCGGGCGGCAGGTTGGTGAAGCCGCCGCCAGTGCGCTTGGCCATCTCGTACAGGTGCTGGAGGTCGGCGGCATTGGCCGCACGGATCACGAAAGTCACAAGGTTACTCCGGTAGCAAGACGGTGCAGGACGAGGGCGGACAATTGCGCGCGCTCGGCCAGGCTGGGGACGATCAGGAACTCGTCCGGTGAATGGATCGACCCCCCGCGCACGCCCATTGTATCGACAACGGGGACGCCGCAGGCGGCGATATTGTTGCCATCGCAGACCCCGCCGGAGCTCTGCCAGCGGATCGACTGGCCGAGCGCCGCGCCGCACGTCCGGACCAGTTCGATCAGACGTTCGGCCGGAGGATCAAGCGGCTTGGGCGGGCGGCTGATCCCGCCATGACGGTGGATCGAAACTTCGTGCTCGGCCGCAACGGCCGCAATCAGCTGCTGGACCTGCTGCTCGAACCATTCCGCCAGCTCGGTTTCCATCGGACGGATGTTGAAGCGCAGCACGGCATGATCAGGCACGACATTGTTGGCGCTGCCGCCGTCGATCCTGGCTGGATTGATGCTGAGGCCCGGCCGCTGCAGTGTCTTGAGGCCCAATGCCAGCGCGGCTGCGGCGACGATGGCATTGCGGCCATCCTGCGGGTTGCGACCGGCGTGAGCCGACTTGCCGGTCACGATCAGGCTGTAATTGCCGCTGCCACCGCGTGCGCCCGCCAAGGTGCCATCGGGCAGAGCCGACGGTTCATAGGTCAGCGCCGCCACTTTCCCCGCCGCCAGTTCGGCGATCAGCGGGGCGGAGGAGAGGCTGCCGGTTTCCTCGTCCGAATTGAGCAGCACATCATAGCCCACGCCCGATGCGGCGGCGCTGCCTTCGAACGCCTTGAGCGCGGCAAGGATGACGGCGATCCCGCCCTTCATGTCGGCAACGCCGGGGCCATTCAGCGTCTCGTCATCGAGCCAGCGGGTGTTTTGGAACGAATGGTCGGCGGGGAAGACCGTATCCATGTGCCCGGTCAGCAGGAAGCGGCGGTTGGCGCCGGGCCGGACCCGCAGCACCAGGTGCTTGCCATAGGTCACCTCGATCTCGCGTCCGTCGGCGGCGACGGCACCAACCTTGGCCGGATCGACCAGCGCGATCTCCCCCGGCAGTGCGGCAAATTCGTCTGCCAGCATGGCGACATACTGTGCCAGGCCCGCCCGGTTGCCCGTGCCGGTATTCACCGCACTCCAGGCCAGCACCTGATCCAGCATCGGCGCAGCATCGACGCTGGCGATCAGCGCGGCTTCGGCAGGGGTAAGTTGTTGCATGTGCAACGACCTCTAGCCGAGGCGGAAGGGGCTTCCAACCCCCGGCAGCGCGGCGTCCACGCCTGACCCGTTGCCATCCTTTCGCACATGCGGCATAGGCGCGTGACTTCCTCCCCGGGATCGTTGATGAACCACTCGCCAGCACGCTGCCGTGCTGCGCGATTCATGCTGTGTGAGGTACAATGAGCGATCGGGTTGAGAAGTCGGGCCTGCAAGTCGATGCGGCACTGGCCGCCTTTATCGAGAACGAGGTCGTAAGCCCCCTGGGACACGATCTGGGTCAGTTCTGGGCAGGCTTCGCGGCGCTGGTGGAGCGCTTCGTGCCGGTCAATCGGGCGCTGCTGGCGACGCGCGAGGATCTGCAGGTGCAGATCGATGCCTGGCATACCGCCCGCGCCGGTCAGCCGATCGACGGTGCCGCGTATCAGACCTTCCTGCGCGAGATCGGCTATCTTGTGCCTGAACCCGCGCCTTTTGCCGTTACCACCCAGAACGTCGATCCTGAGATCGCAACCATGGCCGGCCCGCAGCTCGTTGTGCCGGTGCTCAACGCCCGCTTCCTGCTCAACGCCGCCAATGCCCGCTGGGGCAGCCTATATGACGCCTATTACGGCACCGACGCGCTCGATGCCCCGCCTGCGCGGCCGGGCGGTTATGACGAGGAGCGCGGCGCTGCGGTGATCGTTGCCGTGCGCAAGTTCCTCGATTCTGCCATCCCAGGCTGGGAAGCAGCGCTGAGCGGCGGGGCCTGTGAATACCTCGTTGCGACCAAGCCCGGTGGCTACCTGTTCCGCCACAACGGCCTGCACATCGAAGTGGTGGTTGATCGCGATCACCCGGTCGGCAAGACCGACCCGCTCGGCATTGCCGACGTGATGCTGGAATCGGCGCTGACTACGATCTGCGACCTTGAGGATTCGATCGCCGCGGTCGATGCCGAGGACAAGCTGAACGCCTATCGCAACTGGCTGGGCGTGATCCGCGGCGATCTGGCCGAAACCTTCGAGAAGGGCGGGCGCAAGATGACCCGCACCCTCAATGGTGACCGGGTTTGGGGCGATCTCACCCTGCCGGGCCGCAGCCTGCTGTTCGTCCGCAATGTCGGCCATCTGATGACCAATCCGGCGATCCTGCTGGCCGATGGCAGCGAGATTCCGGAAGGGATCATGGACGCCGTCGTCACCAGCGCGATCGGCGCGCATGACCGGGCCGGGCTGTGCAAGTACGGCAACGGCCGCCACGGCAGCATCTACATCGTCAAGCCCAAGCAGCACGGGCCGGAAGAGTGCGCCTTTACCAACGACCTGTTCGATGCGGTCGAAGACCTGCTCGGCCTGCCCCGTCACACCGTGAAGGTGGGCGTGATGGATGAGGAACGCCGCACCTCGGCCAACCTTGCCGCCTGCATCCATGCGGTGAAGGACCGGATCGTGTTCATCAACACCGGCTTCCTC
>DKII01000127.1:28683-36290 GCA_002454125.1 Novosphingobium sp. UBA6722 | reverse complement strand
CCGGCGCGATGATCCGCAAGGCCGACATGAAGGCCTCTTCGTGGATCGCGGCCTATGAAGCCCGCAACGTCCAGATCGGTCTCGCTTGTGGCCTCTCCGGCAAGGCGCAGATCGGCAAGGGCATGTGGGCCGCGCCTGATCTGATGGGCGAAATGATGGTCCAGAAGATCGGCCACCCGAAATCTGGCGCCAACACCGCCTGGGTGCCGTCGCCCACTGCCGCGACGCTCCACGCGATGCATTACCACGCGGTCGATGTTTTTGCCGTTCAGAAGGAACTGGCGGACAAGCCCACGCCGGGCCTCGAGCCGCTGCTGACCGTGCCGCTGGCGCAGGGCACTAACTGGTCGGACGAGGAGGTGCGGGCCGAACTCGACAACAATGCCCAGGGCCTGCTCGGCTACGTCGTGCGCTGGATCGATCAGGGTGTTGGCTGCTCCAAGGTGCCCGACATCAATGACATTGGCCTGATGGAAGACCGCGCGACGCTGCGCATTTCTTCGCAGCACATGGCCAACTGGCTGCTCCACGGCGTTTGCACGAAGGAGCAGGTTATGGACAGCCTGCGCCGCATGGCCGCCAAGGTCGACGCCCAGAACGCCGGCGATCCGCTTTATGAGCCGCTGGTCGGCAATGAGGAGGCCCCGGCCTTCCGCGCGGCGCTGGACCTGGTGTTCAAGGGCGTGGAACAGCCCAGTGGCTACACCGAGCCACTCCTGCACCAGTGGCGGCGCGTGAAGAAGGGCTAACCTGAAAATCCTCCCTGTTTTTGGCGTAGCCACAAATGGGGAGGTGGCATTTGCGAAGCAAATGACGGAGGGGTGATGGACGCTGCGTCATTACCCCTCCGTCTCGCCTGCGGCGATCCACCTCCCCATTTGCACTGCGTGCAAACGGGGAGGATTAGGCAGTGAGCGCCCGGGCGAGGCTGACGAACTCCGCCACGCTTAGCGTCTCGGCGCGGCGGGCGGGGTCAATGCCGAGGCTCTCCAGCGCTTCCAGCGCACCAGGCAGGCCTTTCAGGCTCTGGCGCAGCATCTTGCGGCGCTGGCCGAAGGCCGCTTCGGTAACGCGTTCGAGCATGCGGGCGGAAACGCCGTCTGGCATTGCGGCCGGGGTGACATGGACCACGGCGCTCATTACTTTGGGGGGCGGCGTGAAGGCGCTGCGGTGGACCTTCATGGCGATCTTCGCGTTTGAGCGCCATTGGGCCAGCACGGCGAGGCGGCCATAGGCATCGCTGCCCGCATCGGCGATGATCCGCTGGGCGACCTCAAGCTGGAACATCAACGTCAGCGAAGCCCATTGCGGCGGCCAGCCTTCGCCGCTGAGCCAGCCGACAAACAGTGCTGTGCCGACATTGTAAGGCAGGTTGGCAACGACGTGGAACGGGCCTTCAAGGCCGTGATCGACCTTGGTGGCGTCGCCCTCAATGACGCGAAGCTGGCCGCGAAATGCCTCGGCCAGTTCGGCCAGCGCGGGCAGGCAGCGGCGGTCCATCTCGATTGCAGTGACCTGCGCTCCGGCCCGCAACAGCGCACGCGTCAGGCCACCGGGGCCAGGGCCAACTTCGAGGACCTGCGCGCCCTTGAGCTTGCCTGGAATCGCGGCGATCCGGTCAAGCAACTGCTCATCGAACAGGAAGTTCTGACCCAGCGCCTTGGAGGCGAACAGGCCGTGGCGGTTGATGACATCGCGTAGCGGCGGCAGGTCAGCCAAGATCCGCTCCGGCGCGGCGGGCGGCGATCTCACCGGCCATGCGGATCGCAGCGATGGTTGCGCCGGGATCGGCGACATTCTGGCCGGCGATCCCGAAGGCGGTGCCGTGGTCGGGACTAGTGCGGACGATCGGCAGGCCCAGCGTGACGTTGACGCCTTCGTCAAAGTCCAGCGCTTTCAGCGGCACCAGCGCTTGATCGTGATACATGCACAGCGCCGCATCATAGGTGGCGCGGGCGCGGGGCGTAAACAGAGCATCGGCCGGATGCGGACCGCTCGCCTCGATCCCTTCGGCCCGCAGCGCGGCCACGGCCGGGGCAATCACGGCGGCGTCCTCGTGCCCCATCCGGCCGTCTTCCCCGGCATGGGGATTAAGCGCGGCAATGGCGAGGCGCGGGTGTGCTATGCCGAAATCCTGACAGAGGGCCCGGGCAACGATCCGGGCCTTGCGCAGGATCAGATCTGTCGTGATCAGACCTGGTACAGCAGCCAGCGCGACATGGACCGTCAGCGGGACGGTGCGCAGTGTCGGTCCGGCCAGTATCATGACCGCATCATCAGCTGCCACGCCGCAGGCTGCGGCGACAAATTCGGTCTGGCCGGGATGGGTGAAACCAACCTCAGCCAGCAGCGACTTGGCGATCGGCGCCGTGACCAGGCCCCAGCAATCGCCATTGCGGGTGAGTTCGGTCGCTTCGGTCAGCGAGGCGAGGGCGAGTTCGGCCCCCGCGCGGCTCGGCGTCCCCGGCGTATAGTCGCCATCGGCACCAGCCAGCACTGGCAGCATGAAATCGAAGCACTCCAGCGCCTCGGCAGGATGGAACACCTCGCGGATCGGGACTGACAGGCCGCGCGATTGGGCGGCAGCGGCCAGCACCTCGGCCCCGCCGGCCACCACGAAGGGTGGCAGCAGTTCGGCCTCGCGCGCCGACCAGGCAGCCGCAATGAGCTCGGGACCGACCCCCGCCGGATCGCCCAGCGATACGACGAGTGCCCCCTCGCTCATGCCGCGATCAGTCGTAGTCGATCACGGCGTCGCGCCGCAGGTCGCGCAGATAGGCCTGGGCGCGCTTGTTGACGCGTTCGTCCTCGATCTGGCCCTGGACCTGTTCGAAGTCCGGAGCGGTCGCGTCCTTCGGATCGTCACGGCCGCACAGCATCAGCACGCGCACGCCATCCTGGATCGAGCCGAACGGCGGCGTCACTTCACCCAGCGTCATGCCAAGCACCAGGTTCTGGAGCGGCCCGGGCAGGTCGCGCGCCTTGATCTGGTCATTGGTGACGACTTCGGCGCCTTGCTGCTGGGCAATCGCGTCAACCGTGCCGCAGCCGCGCGCGGCCTGGACGGCTTCGGCAAAGCTCTTGGCCTTGGCCGTGGCCTGGGCCTCGGTCGTGCCCGGCGGGAAGCTGATCGAAAGCTGCTTGAGGCTGAGCACCGCATCGCGCGGATCGGCGGTCAGGACCTGGCGCTTGTCGATCAGCGCAACGATCGAAAAACCGCCGCGAATCTCGATCGGGCCGGCAAGCTGGCCGGTCTGCAGGCTCTGCAGCGCCGTGCCGAGTTCAGCCGGCAGCTGGCCCAGACGGACCCAGCCGAGGTCACCACCGACCGAGGCGGTCGAGGCTTCGGAGAACTGGCGGGCATAGCCGACGAAGCTACCGCCGCCGCGCAGCTGCTCGACAATGCGGGTCGCATTGGCCAGCACGGCTTCGCGGTTCTCGGCCGTGGCTGAGAGGAAGATTTCGCCGACGCGGTATTCTTCGGTGCCCTTGGCATCCTGCATCCGCTTCAGCACTTCGCGCACTTCATCGTCCGAGACGTTGACGAACGGCTGGACGTTGCGGCGTAGCAACCGCTGCCACGACAGTTCGCCGCGGATCTGGCGCTTGAGCGAGGCGGGCGAGGAGCCGATCTTGGTCAGATAGGCTTCCATCGCCTTGGGATCCTGGCCAAAGTTCTGGCCGGCGATCCGGATATAGGTCTGCTCGATCTCTTCGGGCTCGACCTCGATCTTCTGGGCCGCGGCTTCCTGGATCTGGAGCGTTTCATCCATCAGGTTGCGCAGCACCTGCAGCTTGAGCCGCTTGAGTTCCTCATCATCGATCTTACCGCCGCTGGCCGCGACCAGCAGCGCGACGCGCTGATCGATATCGGTGCCGGTGATGATCTCACCGTTCACCACCACCGTTGCCTTGCGGTAGTTCGGATCGTTCTTGACGAAGAAGTTCGGGTTCTCGGGCAGGGAAAAGCCGCCGCCTGTGGTGGGGGCATTCTGCGCCACGGCACCACCGGCCAACACCAGCGCGGCAATGGCCAGCGTATAGCGAAGCGGGCGGCGCGAAATGGAAATAGGAGTCACCGTCAGTTCAATCCCCATTACGGCACGGAAAGGGTTTTCCGGCCGGACTTGCCGACGCCATTGGCGCCGGTTGGCTTAACCCAAGCTGATCAGGCCACCACCATTGCCGGGCCGGATAGCGCGTTTGCGCCGCCCTCGCAAATGTCCCGATCAACGGAAACCAAGGTTACGCACGGCTATGCTCACCTGGAAGGTGTTGCCACGGCGGGCGTCGCCCGTGGCCACGAAATCGCGTCGCCAGGTCAGCGCGAGTTGCAGGCAATCGTCATCGTATGCGACGCCGAGCCGGGTGCGCAGCGCCTGGAACCCGTCGGTGGTCAGCGTCGGGTCCTCGTTCTTGCCGGTCAGGTTGAACACGCCTGAGCCGAAAACCGACCAGTAGCGCGCAAAACCAACCCGGCCGGCCACGCGCAGTTCCTCGCGGTCCTTGAGGTCTTCGGCGATTGCCGAAATGTTGCGGTTGAGCCGCAGATAACCAATCTCGGCATAGGTCCGCTCGTTGCCGATCGCGGCGTCGATCTCGTTGCGGCGGACGGCGAAGTTGTCCTTGTCGAGCCGGAAGCGGTGCGTGAGGCGGACAAAGTCCTTGTAGCGGATCTCAGTCCGCCCGACGATGTCGGAGCTGCGGCTGGACAGGCCGGTGCCATCGGGCAGCAGCGTGGGCTTGCTGGTCAGGCGATAGGACTGGCCGATTGTGGTCGATACGCGCCAGCCCGGCCGTTCCCACTGCCAGTCGAAGCCATAGGTAAAGCGCACGCCGTCCTCGATCCGGTCATAGCCGGGGAAGCGGTTGAGCGCGAAGAGGTTCGAATCTTCGAGATCAATCGCGCGGGCATCCTCGTTGGGGATCGCCAGATTGCGCAGGTTGGGGCTGGCAACCACCTGGAAGCGCGGAGTCAGGACCTGGGTGCCGCCCAGAAATTCGCCCAGCAGCGGCCACTTCACGTCCATCGCCGCTGTCGCGAGGCCGCGAGTCTGCCAGCCGGGATTGCCGCGGTAGACGGCGGTCGCAGTCAGATTGTTCTCGTCCGAATTGTAGACGTCGCCGCGCGCCAGGGCGGTAAAGGTCACTTCCTGACCCAGCCCGGTGATCCGCCGCATGTCCCAGCGCGCCTGTGCGAAAGCGCGCTGCGTATCCTGCCCGGTGGTCCGGGTGATCGCCATCGAGTTTGCCTGGAATTCGATCTTTCCGCCCAGCACCGGATCGGTCAGGCGGCGGCGGTAATCGATCACCGGCAGGGCAACCGGGACCTGACCCTGGGCATCGCCGACCCGCAGTGTCTGGGTCGCCCAGCCAGCGATCGAAAGGTAGGAATTGGGATCGATCCGCTCTGCCTCGATCACGCTGCGCAGCCGGTCATCGCGGCTGATGTCATAGCGGCGCAGGAAGGTACGGTCGGAAGCGATCCGGCCCGAGGCCATGATCGACCAGTTAGGTGAAAGCTGGAACCGGCCGTTGCCGGCCAGATAGCCGCGAAAATCGCGCTGGCTGCCAGCCACCGCCCCGCCAATGGGAATGCGCGAGGAGCGGGTGGCATAGCCAGTGATCTGGTAAGCGCCCTTGCTGGTCAGCTGGCGGTACTGGCCCGAGATCATCGGCAGCGCCCCGGTATAGACATAGCCGGTGATCGCCAGATCTCGGTTGTTACCCAGCCGCTTGTAATAGGTCTGCGAAAACTCAACCCCGTTTGAGGCCGAAAGCCGCACATCGGGGATCAACAGGCCCGAGATCGGCCGCCCGTCGCTGGTCAGCACCAGGCCCGGCATCGGCAACAGGCGGGCCCCGAACAGCTCGAGCCGCGCGCCCTTGAAGCGGATCAGTTTCTTCGTATCGTCATAGGTGACCCGCTCGGCGGTGATCCGCCAGCTCGGGGTGACCGGGCAACCGGCGCTGTCTTCGACCGCGCAGGCGGAATAGACGGCGTTGGACAGGACCACCGTGCCATCGGGCGCGCGGCTGCCGTTGGCGGCGGCAAGGCGCCCGCCTTCACGCAGGGCCAGCAGCATGTTCTGCATGGCGCCAGCGCGCAGCTCGTCGTCCAACATCAGCGAATCGGCGAACAACTGGTTGCCGTCGGCATCGACCAGGCGGATCGAGCCGCTCGCTTCAACCTCGCCGGTCTTGCGGTTCCACACCACCTTGTCGGCCCGAACCGATTGGTTGCCGCGCCGCATCACAACACTGCCAAAGGCCGTGACGCTGTCCGAGGCATCGTCATAGCTCAGCCCGTCGGCCTCAAATCCGACCGGAGCTTCAGCCTCGCTCTCGCTGGCCGGCGGCGCAGCGGGGGCTTCCTGCGCCTGGGCGCCGCTGGCCATTGCCAGCAAGGCGAATGCGAGCGCGCCGGATTTCCAGCCGCGAAGCGCGCAATGGGGGCAGGGCGGCAGCAGCCGCACGGGGAGATGCATGGCTTGCCTATCGCACCGCCCGCGCTTAACTGCAATCCACGCTAACCAAGGTCGTCCGGCTGCGGGCACCGTCTCACCGCAAGTCCAGTTTTTCCGGAGCAATCATGCAGATCGAATTCGTCGCCGGCCCGCTCGCCGCTACAGTCTCGCCCGTCGCCCGCATTGTCGATCAGGATGCCCTGCCGGCCGATCTCGATCCGGTGCTGGTCGAAAGCGCCCGCGCGGCGCGTTTCACTGGCAAGGCCGGGCAGGCGCATGAAGGCTTTGTTGCCCGCGAAGGGGCGATTGTCCGCCTCGCACTGGCCGGGGCCGGCGATGCCAAGGCCAAGGACCGCAGTGCCGCGCTGGAGCGCGCCGGCGCGGCGCTCACGGCCAAGTTCTTGACTTCTGGGGAGAGCACCCTGACGCTCGATTTCACCGGCACCAAGCTGTCTGGCGCCGATGTTGCCGCCGTCCTGCTGGGTGCCCGGCTGCGGGCCTGGCGCTATGACATCTACCGCACCAAGCTGGCTGACGATCACAAGCCCAGCCTCAAGACCCTGCGCGTTGCCGCGGCGCCGGAAGGCACCGAAGCCGCCTGGGCAATCGAGGCGGCGCTGGCCGAGGGCGTCGAGTTCACCCGTGAGCTGGTGACTGAACCGGCCAACGTGATCTACCCTGCCAGCTTCGTTGAGCGGGCGCGAAAGCGGCTTGAAGGCACCGGCGTGAAGGTCCGCGTGCTGGGCCGGGATGAGATGACCGCGCTTGGCATGGGTGCCCTGCTCGGCGTCGCGCAGGGCTCGGTGCGTGAGCCGCAACTGCTGGTGATGGAATGGAACGGCGGCGCGGCGGGCGGCAAGCCCACGGCTTTCGTCGGCAAGGGTGTGACTTTCGACACGGGCGGGATCAGCCTCAAGCCGCCGGCCGGCATGGAAGACATGAAGTGGGACATGGGCGGTGCCGGGGCGGTCGCGGGCGTGATGCTCGCGCTGGCCAAGCGCAAGGCCAAGGCCAACGTGGTCGGCATCTGCGGCCTGGTTGAGAATATGCCCGATGGCAATGCCCAGCGCCCGGGCGACGTGGTCACCACCATGTCGGGCCAGACGGTCGAGGTGATCAACACCGATGCCGAAGGCCGCC
>DKII01000127.1:28402-28618 GCA_002454125.1 Novosphingobium sp. UBA6722 | reverse complement strand
AGGCCGCCTGGTGCTGTGCGATGCGATCACCTGGACCCAGCAGGAATTCGCGCCCGCCGCGATCGTTGACCTCGCCACGCTCACTGGCGCGATGATCATTGCGCTGGGCCATGAATATGGCGGCCTGTTCGCCAATGACGATGCGCTGGCAGCCAAGCTGCTCGCTGCAGGCGAAGCTTCGGGCGACAAGCTGTGGCGCCAGCCGCTGGGCGCGGC
>DKII01000127.1:27766-28396 GCA_002454125.1 Novosphingobium sp. UBA6722 | reverse complement strand
GCCGCGCTCGTCCTGCAACTACACCACCTTCAAGAACGCGGCCTATGACAAGCTGATCGACAGCCCGATCGCCGACATGAAGAACGTCGGCCCGCGCGAGGGCGGCTCGATCACGGCAGCGCAGTTCATCCAGCGCTATGTTGAAAAGGGCACCCCCTGGGCACACCTCGACATCGCCGGGATGGTCTGGGCCAGCAAGCCGGGTCAGACCTGGGATAAGGGCGCGACCGGCTATGGCGTGCGCGTGCTGGACCGCTTCGTGCGCGATAACCTGGAAGGCTGAGCCATGCCGCGAATGCGGCGCAAGGCGGACTTGCCCAGCAAGATCTGCGCGGCCTGCGGCCTGGGCTTCACCTGGCGCAAGAAGTGGGAACGCGATTGGGACAACGTGAAGTATTGTTCCGATCGCTGCCGCCGCAATAAGGGTGCTGCATGAAGGTCGATTTCTACCAGCTCAGTCGCGATCCGGCGGAAAGGGTGGTGCCACTGCTGGCGCGCAACACCTTGAAGGCGGGCGAGCGACTGCTGGTGGTTTCGGGTGATGACGAATTGACCGGGCGGATCAGTGCGCGGTTGTGGGAGGGGGCGGAAAGCTTCCTGGCTCACGGCTTGTCCGGCGGCCCGCACGAT